>PXCO01000254.1 GCA_003565295.1 Cyclobacteriaceae bacterium | reverse complement strand
ATGTAGTGGCCCATTGCCATGAGCAAACCCAACAGCTCAACGACCATGTGTTTGATTACCGAATGAAAACAAAAGCTGGAACCTATATTTGGTTGAATGACAGGGTGAAGGTACATGTAAAGAATAATAAGCCTTTTAAGTTAACTGGGCTTATGGTAGATGTAACCGAGGAAAGAAAGCAGAAAGAGGAAATAGCGCAAGAAAGTGGGCTGATCAAGGAATTGATTAAAAACCTGCCGTCACTTTTTTACTTGTTTGACAGAGAAGGGAATTTTCTTTATTTTAATGATGCCCTTCTGGATTTTTCGGAATATAACCTTGAGGAAATGAATAGCCTTAAGCCTTGGGATTTTTTCACAGGTGCAGATGTGAGAAAAGTGAGGAGGGCTATTGATGTTGGTTTTGCCACAGGATCAGCTACGGTGGAGGCGAATTTCACAAGTAAATCAGGAATTAGCACACCGTATTTATTCAAGGCCTCTAAGATCAGGTATAAAGGGAAAGCGTGTCTGCTTGGTACAGGTCTGGACATTTCAAGTCAAAGGATCCTGGAGGATGAACTAAGAGGGAGTGAGCGAAGGTTTAAAACCATGATTCAAGATGGCACGGACATGATTGCCATTTTGGATGCAGAAGGGATATACCAATATGCAAGCCCTTCGGCTGAAGCAGTTTTAGGGTGGAGCCCAGGCCAGTTCCTTGGGAAAAGCGCCTTTGATTTTATTTTTAAGGATGATGAGCCCAGGGTAAAGGAAACGCTTTATTCACTGCTATTAAATCATCGCATCCGATTGGAACCCTATAGGTTTAAGGACACCCAGGGAGAATGGCGATGGATGGACACAGTGGTCACCAATCTTCTGCATGATCCTGCAGTAGGTGGGTTTGTGGCGAATTCCAGGGACATCACAGAGGAATTTTTCCGAAGAAAAATTGAATCCCTGGAAAAGGAAATGCTGGAGCGAGTTTTGGAAAAGGATATTAAATTGGTGGATGTTTTAAGTACCTACCTTTCCTCTTTGGAGAAGATTTTCCCTCAAATGAAAACTTATGTGGCGGTAGTGAAAAACGAGAGTTTACATGCTATTTCTGGACCAAGTTTATCGAGGGATTTCTTGGATACCCTTCAGTGCATCCCTATTGGCATCAACAGGGGTTCATGTGGGACTGCGGCATTTTTAAAGAAGCGGATTATCGTAAAAAATGTGTATGAAGATGAGCGCTGGGCCAAGATCACACATTTGCCGGATAAGTTTGGTTTTAAAGCTTGTTGGTCTCAACCCATATTTAATGCCAATGGAAAGGTCACCGCTACCTTTGCCTGTTACTATGATGAGGAAAGAGAGCCCGATGAACATGAAAGTTATGCTATGGACAGGGCGGGGATACTTCTTTCCTTACTTTTTTCAAAATTTGACTATCTGGAGGAGTTGGAAAGAAGTAAAGAGCGGTTTGAAATCATAAGTAGGGCTACTAATGATGCCATCTGGGATTTTGAAGTCCAAGAGGGAAAATTGTATTGGGGACCTGGGTTTCAGTCTCTTTTTGGTTATGATCCAAATAGCACACATCCTTCCTTTGAATTTTTGGTTAGCCTTATCCATCCCGAAGATAGGGAGAAGATACTTGGCGAAATAGGCGCCTATATGACGGGTGAAAACCTTTCGGAAGTTTGGTCCAAAGAGTATAGGTTCAGGAAAGCTAACGGCAATTACGCTTATGTGATAGATAAAGCCATTTTTATGAGGGATGGTGAGGGTAGGGTAATCAGGGCCCTTGGGGCCATGTCCGACATTTCCACCCGCAAAACCTATGAACATTCCCTTCAAACCCTAAATGCGGAATTGGAAAAGAAGGTAAGGGAACTAGCCATTTCCAACGAGGAGCTAGAGCAATTCGCTTATGTGGCCTCTCATGATTTACAGGAGCCTCTGAGAATGGTGGATAGTTTTATGGGGCTTTTGGAGAAAAAATATGAGAATCGGCTTGATGAAAAGGCCAGGCAATATATTTTCTATGCCTCAGATGGCGCCAAGCGGATGCGAAGGATAATCTTAGACCTATTGAATTATTCCAGGGTAGGCAGGATAAGCGGTAATTTGGAAACCTTTCATGCCCGGAATATTTTGGATGAAGTATTGACATTCTTTAAATCTAAAATAAAAGAAAAGGATGCAGAAATCCATATAGGGGATCTTCCTGTGATTCAGTCCTTTAAAACGCCTGTGATTCAAGTTTTTCAAAACCTAATCGGTAATGCCCTTAAATATACCAGGGAGGATATTACGCCTCACATTTGTATAGGAGCCTCAGAGTCAGCCGAGGAATGGGTGTTTTGGGTAAAAGACAATGGGTTGGGAATAAAAAAAGAATATCATGAGAAGATATTTGTCATTTTCCAGCGTTTGCATGCCACCCATGAGTATGAAGGGAGTGGAATAGGGCTAGCTATTATAAAAAAAATCGTTAACAACCTGGGCGGAGATATCTGGGTGGATTCTTCAGAAGGGCAGGGAAGCACATTTTATTTTACCATAAGCAAGCCATAGCAGATTTCATCGATTTGTCCTCCCAGGTTTATTGAACATGGTCTTGGATTTTTTGGTATAGGTCTGAAAAGATTCTATCCCTGTTCAAATGAAGGGCCACCCTGTAGAGATGCCTGGAATGGTCAAAACTATAGGTAAGCTGATCTGTCAAGATGGGGGTGCTTCGCAACTCTGTTCTAAACCAAGCAGGATTGATCACATAGGCAATGGCAGAGATATCCCAAATCACTTTTGACCATCCAAAGGTATTGCCGGTATTGTAGTCCTTGAAAATTTCCAATAGGTAATCTCCAATCTCTCCTTTCCCTTCCAAATAATACTCCATTTCCGGAATGGTGGTTTGCAGATGAGAGGAGACCGGTTCTGTGGGTATCTGGATCAGCGGTACCCCGGAGTTGAAAAGCACCTGTGAGGCCAGTGGGTCTTGCATTAGGTTAAACTCTGTGGCCATGGGCCAATTTAACCCCTTGCCCCCTAACCAAACCACAATGATTTTTTCGGTGATTGAAGGATCCAGCAGAATGGCAGATGCCACGTTGGTAGGTGCTCCCAAAGTAAGGACATAAAGGGGGGACTCGCTGGCATTTGCCTTTTCGATCAAGTCCAGCGCGGCATCGCTCTTAATAGGGCTATCCAGGTCTTTTAGAAATTCCGTTGAACCTTTGAAAACGAAATCTCTTTCTGGCCAATTTAATTTTTCCAGTAGCCTGTGGATTTCCTCATAACTCTTCTGCATGCCATCCAGTGGGCTTTCTGAACGCTTATTTAAATAGGGGGCTGCATAAATAGCCTTTACGTTCATTTTTTCCGGGGAAAGCAAGGCATATACTACTGCAAACTGGTCATCTATTTCATTATAGGTGTCGGTGTCCACCACCACGTTTATTTTCCCTTGCTGAGGGCTCAAGCGGTTCACCAAAAGATCATTGGATAATCTTTGATAGTTTTGAGCAGTGGCATAGTTATTTGCCAAAAGGTTTATGCCAAAGTAAATGATTGAAGCAATCAGGCTTATTTTGAGAGTTTTCATGGGTTTTGGGGACTGAAATTTATTTTTTCGGAAAAGATAACCCAAAGTGGTGGAATAGACAAAATGTCCCTGAAATTAAAATAAAAATCCCGAGTAATCCTTCTGAAAAAGTTAAGGGATCGACTACTTATTTAAATATAAAAATAACAATCCCAAAGTTTTAAACTTTGGGATTGTTAAATGGAGAAGAACCCTATACTTTAAACCCTTGCCTGTGGTCTCTTCCCACGAACTGGTTGGCCTCCTCCAGGTTGGTGATAAGCATGTTGTTCCCGTCCCATAACAGTTTTTTTCTGCCAAAGAACTCGGATCTCCCATTTCCCCCGTCCTTTTGAAGCATGTAGCTCCGTATGGCGAGATTCCCCATGAGAACAGTTTCTGTCATAGGGCCTGCATAGTCGAAGGAACTTGTCAACTCCTTGTGCTCCTTGCTTCCGAAACCGGCTTTACAAGCATCCACCCACTTTCTTTGGTGACCGTATTCCGGCTCCTCCATCTCCTCTTTTTCCGGGCCAAACTCAGTAGTCCCGTCATTAAGATAGAGTTTGGGCATTAATGGGGAACTGTCATTGATATTGGTGGTGACGATTCCTTTTTCTCCTATGATCATGACCCCATTTGCTGAATTGGATCCACCCAGGTCATGGTCGGGGGGTATGATGTCGGGATGGCTGGGCCTGATGCCGCCGTCACTCCAGGTCATTTCTATAGGTGCCTTGCTCTTATCTGTTTGATCAAACTTCAACGTGATAAAGGAGGCCACTGGGGCACCTTTAGGGTGATGATCGGCAGTCCACATTTGGCTATATACAGAGGCCACACTACATTCTGCGCTTTTGGGATAATGAAGGCCTAAAGTTCTGAAAGGAATATCGATAAGGTGACAGCCCACATCTCCCAACGCACCTGTGCCATAATCCCACCAGCCTCTCCAATTGAAGGGGTGCAGATTAGGGGTGTAGGGGATTTTTTCTGCCGGGCCCAGCCAAAGGTCCCAAGCCAAATCATCCGGCTTTTTCTCAGGAGCCGGTTCTGGAAAAGGAATACCCTGTGGCCAAACGGGACGGTTTGTCCATATCTGGACCTTGGAGATTTTCCCTAATTTATCTGAGTCCACCCATCCTTGTACCATATCCAGAAGGGGGTTAGAGCCTCCCTGATTTCCCATTTGGGAAACAATCTTATGTTCCCTGGCCATTTCAGTAAGCTTTCTGGCCTCCTTGATATTGTGCGTCATTGGCTTTTGCACATATACATGTATGCCTCTTTCCATGGCAAATGCTGCTGCCGGTGCATGGGTATGGTCAGGGGTGGAAATGGTAACCGCATCAATATCCTTTTCTTTGTCCAGCATCTCCCTGTAGTCTTGATACCGTTTTGCATTTGGAAAATTCTCCACGGATCTTTTTGCCGAACCGGAAAAGTCCACGTCGCAAAGTGCCACCACTCTTTCCCGTCCATTAACGGAGGCGTTTTTAATGTCACTGGTTCCCTTGCCCCCGGCACCTATGGCCGCCAGGTTAAGCTGATCACTTGGGGCGGTATACCCCACGCCCCCCAGTACGTGCCTTGGCACGATAAGGATGGAGGATGCGATGGCTGCATTTTTAATGAAGCTCCTTCTGGAGGTCCCCTTCCCAGGCTGATTGATTTTTTTCATGGCTAAAATTGGATTTTATTTAAATGACTTCTTATGAATAATTAAATTTGGGTAAGTTGTTAATTCTTTTTATAGCACCCCTTCATTGATTGATTGACCCAGTCGGCTGTATTTCCCCCCAGGCTTTTGCGTTTTTTCCTCAACCACAATCCCACTACAAGGTAACTTAATGTGGGGAGTATTCCACTTATGGGAGAGAATATCCATTCTGCATTGGGGCCAAAGCTGATGTATCCATCAATCACCAATGGATTCACCAGTGCGTCCTCTACAGCGTGGAGGACCACCACACTCCATATTGGCCCTGTGATGAAGAAAATTCCCACAAATAATACGGTCCACGCCAGCATATTGACTACTGCGATCTAAGGTGAAGGTAATTCTGTCCACTGGCAGTACGGTATAGATCATTTCACCTGATAGAAAAACCAGCCAAATTGCCATGCCAAAGGTTTCTTTCTCTTCAGGTTTACCCTGCATCAAGTAGTCTAATTCAACACCAACCCAGCCTATTAGGAGGGTGAAAATACAAAAAATGAGCAGGTTTTTACGGGTGGCGTTCATTTATATCAAGGTTACCTGGGCGAATCAACTATGTCCCGCATGTGGACATTTTATATAAATGGATGAACCGAATTAAAGTTAATTTAAAATTTTAATTTGGCGGTTAGGTTCCGAAAAATAGAAAATCAACCTCTAAAAACCTAAGGACTTTTTTTGATTTAAAAACAAGAAGGAACAGGTAGCCACCTGTTCCTTTCAATAATAAATAACAGAAATGAGGTCGAGAACGGATTCGAACCGATGTACGAGGTTTTGCAGACCTCTGCCTAGCCACTCGGCCACTCGACCTTTTCGAAATGGAATGCAAAGTTATGCAATTTGGGAATCACATTCAATTATATTTAGTAAATTTTAAGGAAGGGGAGAAACGGAAATCTCCCAACAAGGAAATATGCTGGAGATGAGGTTGGCCGTCAAGGGTTATTTATAACCATTCTAAATAATTTAATCTTAAAATTAGCGATGTTTAACTGATTGTCATACAGTATTTTAACATATTTTAAACTCAGATTTTCAAATTAAGGCAGTTCAATTTATCAAGTTTGAAAAATAGAAGCTGGGTAGTACATTTGTGACGAATTTCAATGCGAGAGATAACTATTCGGAAAATCAAATAAAAATCATGACGATCAAACGCTCATTATTTGGGGTTATACATGGCATAAGTGCGCTGCTAGTGGCGTTTTTCCTGTTTACAGGGATGGCTTATGCGGCACATCCCGACGTATCTGATAGCGAAGACGCTATCCAGGCAGGGCAGTCTTTATTTAACGCAAACTGTAGGACTTGTCATCGACTGGACCAGAATTATACCGGTCCAGCACTTAGAGGAGTTACCGAGCGTAGATCATTGGACTGGGCAAAGAGATTCATTGTGAATTCTCAAGCGCTGATTCAGGCTGGAGACGCTGAGGCTGTGGCGTTATTTCGGGAATACAACAATATTGTAATGCCTTCGCATGACTTCCTCAGCGATGATGATGTGATGAACCTTCTGGCCTACATAGAATATGGGGATACGGCCGAAGCCAGCGCAGGTGCGGCTGGCGCTGAAGGTACTGCTGAGGGTGCAGCTGGCGGGATACCCAGTGAATACCTGACCATAATTTTGGTGGTATTGGTGTTTGTCCTGTTACTCATCTTGGTAGTTTTAGGGTTGATTGTTTCTGTCTTGAAAAAATACCTAAGTCAAGATCAAGACTTAGACCAAGATGATAAGGAATTTATTGATCAAAAAACAGATATTAAAAAGGTTTTCACCAGCGATGCCTTCATCATTATCATTACTACAATAGTGGTGGCCCTAGTAGTAAAGACGGCGCTAGACGGGCTCTATAATGTAGGCATTCAACAGGGGTATGCCCCCAAGCAGCCCATAGCTTACTCCCACCAATTGCATGCTGGTGAATATGAGATACCTTGCCAATACTGCCACACCGGCGTAGAGATCGGTAAATCTGCTAATATTCCATCGGCAAATATCTGTATGAACTGCCACATGCATATTCAGAATGTGGATGGAAAAGAAGGTATTTCTCCGGAGATTGCCAAGCTTTATGATGCATATGACAACAACAAGCCGATAGAGTGGGTTCGTATTCATAACTTGCCGGACCTGGCTTATTTTAACCATAGTCAGCACGTAGCAGTGGCGGGGTTGGATTGTCAGACCTGCCATGGCCCCATAGAAGAAATGGAAGTAGTTTATCAGCACAGTTCCCTGACCATGGGTTGGTGCATTGACTGCCATCGAAATACAGAAATCACTACTCAAGGCAACGAGTACTATGACAAGTTGGTGCAGTTGCACTCAGAGTCCAAGGACGCTTTGAAGGTGAAGGACATCGGTGGTCTGGAATGTGCCAAGTGTCACTATTAAATTAATCTTTACGAAAATTCTTTTCTTTAAGAGATGAAAGAAAATAAAAAGACATACTGGAAAGGGTTAGAGCAATTGACTAACGACCCGGCATTTGTGAAAAATGCGGACAGGGAATTTCCTGAAAACCTTCCCTTACATAAAAATGGCGATGGGGGTTCCAATAGAAGGGACTTCTTGAAAATGATGGGCTTTAGTTTGGCAGCCGCTTCATTGGCGGCTTGCGAGGCTCCGGTAAGAAAGGCCATACCCTATGTAAATAAACCGGTGGACGTGGATCCTTCAGTCCCCAATTATTATGCCACCACCTATGCCTCCGGGGGGGATTATGCCTCAATCGTGGTGAAAACAAGGGAAGGAAGGCCAATAAAAATTGATGGGAATGATTTCAGTCCTATCACAGGGAGTGCTACAAATTCCATTATCGAGGCATCTGTTCTTTCTTTATATGACAAGCAAAGGTTGACCGGCCCTCATATCAATGGAGAAAAAGTAGATTGGGCGGCGTTGGATGCTGACCTTGGGGCTAAACTTAGATCTGCTGGTAGCATAAAAATTGTAACCAACACCTTGTTATCCCCTTCCACGGACAAAGCTATTGAAGCTTTTTCAGAGGCAATGGGTGATGTGGAGGTGATTACCTATGATCCACTTTCCAACTTTGGCATACTCAAGGCCAGTGAACAGTATTATGGTAAGAAGGTGCTACCATCCTATCATTTCGATAAGGCCAAGACAATCGTAAGTTTTGGAGCGGATTTTTTAGGTACTTGGATATCTCCTATAGAATATGCCAGGCAATACAGCCAGGGAAGAAAAATTTCCAAGGAGAGCCCTGAGATGTCAAGACATTTTCAGTTTGAATCGAACCTTTCCCTCACAGGTGCCAATGCGGATTACAGAACACCCATAAGGCCCTCTCAAAGTGGGCTTGCTGTCCTGGCTCTTTACAACCTTCTTGCCAGAAGAGGGGGGGCATCTACTGTAAACGCTCCCGCAATTGATATCGCGAATCTAGAAAGAGCAGCAGAGGAACTCTGGGCCAACCGAGGCCAGTCCCTCGTGGTTTCCGGTTCCAATGACCCCAATGTTCAGGTTGTGATCCATGCTATCAACGAATTGCTGGGAAATAAAGGTGAGACCATTGATTTTGCAAAGGCAGCTCATTTCCGCAAAGGAGATGATGAGCGCATGATTCAGTTTGTTAGCGACTTGAATGCCGGAAGGATTGGGGCAGTGATCTTTTATAACTGTAATCCTTGCTATGATTATGCCGGTGCAGAAGAACTTACTGCTGGAATCGGCAAGGCAAAGGTTTCCGTGGCCACCACAGAATCCAGAAACGAGACATGCAATGCGGTTCAATATTTGGCCCCGGATCATCATTATCTAGAGAGTTGGAATGACTATAATCCCAAACCTGGGGAATACAGTTTGGCCCAACCCACCATTACGCCACTCTTTGATACCCGTCAGGTTCAAGAAAGCTTATTGAGATGGGCTGGTAACAACACCTCCTACTACAATTTTATAAAGCAAAACTGGAGGGAAGGATATTTTACCGAACAAGATCAGGTCAGTGACTTTGACATGTTTTGGGATGGATGCCTTCACAATGGAATATACAGGGTAGAAGCCGAGGTGGAGGAGGTTCCAGAAGCTTTTGGTGACATAAGTGCTGCTGCCCAGGCCATTGGGCGAGCCTATTCTGCGGATAATCAAGGCGTGGAATTAGCGCTATATACCAAAATTGGAATAGGGAGTGGTGCTCAGGCCAATAATCCGTGGCTTCAGGAAATGCCGGATCCGATATCAAAGGCTACCTGGGACAATTACCTTACTGTTTCCCAGAAATGGGCCAATGATAATGGTCTAAAAATGCAAGAAGGTGGCACAAAAAAGGCTAGACTAACAGTAAACGGTCTGAGCATTGACGTGCCGGTTTTGGTGCAGCCAGGGCAGGCAGATGGTACTATTGGATTAGCATTGGGTTATGGTAGAACGGTTGCCGGCAGGGTAGCTAATGAAGTTGGGGTGAACGCTTATCCCCTACTGGATCATTCCAAAGGTTTTGTGAATTATGACATCACTGAAGGGGTATCTGTAGAATTGCTATCAGAAAATTACAGGATCGCACAAACCCAGACCCATCAGACCTACATGGGAAGAAATTTTGTGATCCAAGAATCCACTTTGGGTGAGTATAAAGAGGATCCAAATGCGGGAAGATACCACCCCGAAATTTATAAAGAAGGAAAATTTTACAAGCCTTCAAAAATCAGCCTTTGGTCAGGTCATAAATACAGTCAGCATCATTGGGGACTAGCCATTGACTTGAACTCTTGTACGGGATGTTCAGCATGTACAGTTGCCTGCCAGGTGGAGAATAATGTGGCTGTGGTAGGCCGTGACGAAGTACTCAATAGAAGGGAGATGGCCTGGATTAGAATTGACAGGTATTACAGTTCTCCTGAAGGGGCTACCGAAAATAAGGAGTTGGAAAAGGCAGCGGATAACCCTGAGGTTACTTTCCAACCCATGATGTGTCAGCATTGTAATAATGCCCCATGCGAGACAGTTTGTCCTGTAGTTGCCACTACACACAGTTCCGAGGGGCTTAACCAAATGACCTATAACAGGTGCATAGGTACCAGGTACTGCGCCAATAACTGTCCTTATAAGGTCAGGAGGTTTAACTGGTTTAAATACCATGACAACAAGGACTTCCCCATGAACACCCCCCAAAATGATGACCTTGGTAAAATGGTGCTCAACCCGGATGTAACCGTTAGGGTAAGAGGGGTGATGGAAAAATGCTCTATGTGTGTGCAACGTATACAGGCCGGTAAACTTACTGCCAAGAAAGAACGAAGGAAACTTCAGGACGGTGAAATAAATGTAGCTTGTGCGGTGGCTTGTCCTACTGAGGCTTTGGTATTTGGGGACATGAATGATCCTCATTCCAAAGTTTCCAACCTATTGAAAATCAAGGAAAATGATATTTCTGCAAATAAAGAGGTGAATGAAGAAAGGGCATACCATGTTTTGGAGGAAATTAATGTAAGCCCTAACGTTTGGTATTTCACCAAAATCAGAAACAAGGACAAAAACGAAGCTTAAATAACTTAAAGAAGCTTAAATAACTTAAATAAAGATATGCAGGTTACTTCACCCGTACGTGAACCGTTAGTTACAGGCGGTAAAACATATAAGGACGTCACTAATGATGTTTCCAGGCAAGTAGAAGGAAAACCTTCCGTAGCTTGGCTAATAGGTTTGGCCATATCAGTAGGCGCACTTCTTCTGGGTTTTTTGGCACTTGCCGCTACCCTTTGGGAAGGTATAGGAATGTGGGGCCTTAACAAAACCGTGGGCTGGGCTTGGGACATCACCAACTTCGTTTGGTGGGTTGGTATAGGTCACGCAGGTACTTTGATTTCGGCGGTACTCCTTTTGTTCCGGCAAAAGTGGCGGACTTCGATCAATAGGGCCGCTGAGGCTATGACCATATTTGCGGTTATTTGTGCTGCCATGTTCCCGGTCATCCACATGGGTAGACCATGGGTAGGAGCATACTGGGCTTTGCCTCTTCCAAATACCTTTGGCTCATTGTGGGTGAACTTCAATTCGCCACTTTTATGGGATGTATTTGCGATATCCACCTATTTTGCTGTATCCTTGGTGTTTTGGTATATAGGTTTAATCCCGGACTTTGCCACCATTAGAGATAGGGCTACCGGAATTAGAAAAACCATATATGGGGCATTGAGCTTTGGATGGGATGGAGCTACCAGAACCTGGATGCGATATGAGTCTGTATCCTTGATATTGGCTGGTCTTGCCACTCCTTTGGTGCTTTCAGTTCACACGATCGTATCTTTTGACTTTGCCACTTCGGTTATTCCGGGTTGGCATACCACTATATTCCCCCCATATTTCGTGGCTGGTGCGATATTTTCAGGATTTGCCATGGTGCTTACCCTTATGATAGTAACCCGTAAGGTCTTTAATCTTCAAGATTATATTACCATAGGACATATTGAATTGATGAATATTGTGATCATCATCACGGGTTCCATTGTTGGGATTGCATATATCACAGAATTTTTCATCGCCTGGTATTCAGGTGTGGCCGCCGAGCAATATGCTTTTGTCAACAGGATGTTTGGACCCTACTGGTGGGCTTATTGGTCCATGATGACTTGCAATGTTATTTCCCCTCAATTGTTTTGGTTCAAAAAAATCCGAACTTCCATTGTGGCTACCTTCGTGTTGTCCCTTGTGGTAAACATAGGAATGTGGTTTGAGCGCTTTGTGATCATTGTAACTTCACTTCACAGGGATTTCTTGCCTTCCTCATGGGTGATGTTCTACCCCACCATCTACGATGTGGGAGTATACTTGTTCACCTTTGGTCTGTTTTTCACTTGTTTCTTGTTGTTTGCGAAGTTTTTTCCAGTAATCAACATGGCTGAAGTGAAAGCAGTTTTGAAATCCTCCTCAGAAAAAGTAACTAAGTAATCATGGAAAAAGATAAAAATTTTGTCCTAGGAATATTCGACGATGAGGACGTGCTTTCTCAGGCCGTTCGGCAAATCCGCAAGGCAGGCATTAAAATTCATGAAGTGTATTCACCTTATCCGGTGCATGGGCTTGACGAAGAATTGGGGTATAGGAGAAGTAGACTTCCCATTGCTGCCTTTTTATTTGGATTGCTAGGGACTATATTGGCCTTAACCATGCAGTTCTACATGATGAAATTTGATTGGCCCATGATCATAGGGGGGAAAAATTTTGCGCCTATACCCACCTTTATCCCTGTCACCTTTGAGTTGACGGTTTTGCTTTCTGCGTTTGGTATGGTGGGCGTATTCATGATCACCAACAATCTCAAACCCTGGGGTCAACCTAGAATATTTGATATCAGAAGTACCGACGATAAGCATGTGATGGCCATTGATTTGGCTTCAAACGCTGCGCTAGGCAAGGAGAAGATCGTGGAAGTGCTGAAAACTGTAGGAGCGACTGAAGTGAACAATAAGAATTTTGAAGATTAGGTAACCAGATGACAATGAAATTAAAATTATCCACCTATATCGTTGCCACTTTTGGAGCTGCCTTCGGGTTGGCTTCTTGTAGTGCCTCGGGAGATTTCCCGGGTTTGGAATATGCCCCTCAAATGTATCATTCAGTGGCCTATGAACCTTTAACTCAAATTACTGACGAAGATGAGGGCAGTTGGTTATCCTCCAGGGAGGATGGTAAGGGAGAATTCTACAATAGCAACCCCAATAATCCTCATGGTATGAACATGAGGGAGCCTGCGCCAAATACTGTGCCCAGAAATAACCGGGGATTGCTTCCTTATAGAAAGAGTGTGGCTGACCTTGAAGGTGCGGCAGGAGTAGAAAACCCTATTGAACTCAATGATGAGGTAATGTCCCAGGGACAGCAACTGTACATTCAGTATTGTGCTACTTGCCATGGCTCACAGGGAGAAGGTGATGGAAAGGCTGGAGAAGTAATTGGAGGTGTGGCCAATTTAAAGGGAGGAGCCTACATAGATCTTCCTGAAGGGCATATTTTTCACGTGATCACTCATGGTAAAGGCAGAATGGGTGCCCATGCTTCCCAGATTTCCATAGAAAGGCGCTGGAAAATTGTGCACTATGTTAAACAAGAAATTCAAAAACAATAATGGCACAGGCTACACAATATAATTTAGACCAAAAGTTCGAATTCACCGATGCGGTCAGGAAGATGATTCTCATTGTTGGTGGTATAGGCTTGCTTTTCTTTATTGCTGGTATTGCTGTGGAAATGTTTGGAGGCCACGGACATGCCGATGATGGGGATCATGCTTACCACTGGTCACAAAGGTTATTTGCTAATTTGTGGATAAACAATGTTTATTTTACAGGGCTTGCCATTATAGGGGTGTTTTTCTTTGCTATACAGTATGCAGCTTCCGCAGGTTGGTCTGCTCCACTGGTAAAGGTGATGATATCCTTTGGCCACTGGTTACCTATAGCTGGTGTGTTAATGATTGTCACCTTCTTTGTCGCCAGTCATGATTTATTTCACTGGACGCACAGCGACATTTACGATAAGTCTGACAGCCATTATGATGCTATAATTGATGGTAAGGGTGCTTTCTTCTATTGGCCGTTGGAAAAAGGCTCGTTCCCTATATTCTACATCGTGCGCATGGTTTTGTTTTTTGGTTTCTGGGTCTTTTTCTTCAATAAGTTAAAAACATTATCAGAACAAGAGGACCTTCACGGTGGCACTCAATACTGGTTCAGGCTCAGGAGTTGGTCAGCAATTTTCTTAGTGTTCTTTGCTGTTTCTTCTTCGGTTAGTGCATGGGATTGGGTAATGTCCATAGATACACACTGGTTCTCCACCTTATTTGGCTGGTACGTGTTTGCTTCATGGTTTGTGGCTGGACTAGCCGCCCTTACTTTAGTCACAATATTTCTTAAGGAGCAAGGATATCTTGAAATGGTGAATGAAAATCATATCCATGACCTTGGTAAGTACGTATTTGCTTTCTCGATATTTTGGACTTATATCTGGTTTTCCCAGTTTCTTTTGATCTATTATGCAAATATCCCTGAAGAAGCTGTATATTTTGTAGAAAGACTTGAAAGTGATGTATATGGAGGGTTTATAATTGTAAATCTAGTATTAAACTTCTTCCTACCCTTCCTTGTTCTTATGACAAGAGATTCAAAAAGACATTCGGTGTTTTTGAAACTTATGTGTACGTTGATACTCTTCGGCCATTGGTTGGATTTCTTCTTGATGGTACAGCCGGGAACTTTAGGACAAAATGGGGGCTTGGGATTAATGGAAATTGGATTGTTGCTTGTTTATGCCTCTGCCTTTTCCATAGTAATGCTCACCAATCTTGCTAAGGGGAACTTAATTGCGAAAAACCACCCCATGTTGGAGGAAAGTTATCATCACCACATTTAATATATCCGAAAAGAAAAAAAACTATGTACGGACTTCTCATTGCTATAGGTATCGTGTTATTACTATCCGTGTTGTGGATGGTTTACAGGATACAGGCCCTTATTTCGGTAGCTAAAGGGTCTTCGAAAAAAATCGCTACAACCAGTAATAAAGTCAATGCAATTCTTTTGATGGTTTTCCTCATTGGAGGATGCATATTGATGTTTTGGTATTCAATAAAAGAATTTGATAACTATCAATTACCTGTAGCTTCTGAACATGGTGTAATTACCGATCAATTGTTTTGGGTCACCATGGCTGTTACCGGATTCATCTTTGTCCTTACCCACATCCTATTGTTTTGGTTTGGATATCGGTATCAATATGACGACAACAAAAGGGCATCTTATTATCCCGATAACAACAAACTAGAAGTTATCTGGACTTTGGTTCCGGCTGTGGTTTTAACCGTCTTGGTTTTCACTGGATGGAGGGCTTGGAAAGATATCACTGCTCCGGCTCCGGAAGATGCCCATGTGGTGGAAATAATGGGTTATCAATTTGCCTGGGAAATTAGATACCCAGGTAAGGACAACATATTAGGCGATTATGATTATAGGCTTATCAACGCAACTAACTCAAGAGGAGTGGACTTCAGTGACAAAAATTCCTTTGATGACTTCCCTGCTCAGCAGGTGGTTATTCCTAAGGGTGAGCCTGTTTTGTTTAAAATAAGAGCCAGAGATGTTTTACATTCCGTATTTGCTCCTCATATGAGATTGAAAATGGATGCGGTGCCGGGTATGCCGACACGTTTTTGGTTCGTACCTACCAAGACCACCACCGAAATGAGAGCTGAACTAGGGGATGACGAATTTGAATACGAAATCGCGTGTACAGAGGTTTGCGGCCGTGGTCATTTCTCCATGAGGAGGGTGATTACTGTGGTAGAACCTGAGGAGTATAGAAAGTGGGTAAGTGAGCAAGAATCCTTTATTCAAAGGAATCCAGACCTGATTTCTGACCTGCCTTCCGATCTGAAGGAGTTGGCTGAAATCCATATCAATGAAAGTAAATAATTAAAATAAATAAGATGGCAGTAGCTAACGTTTCTTCTCATGATGTGGAGCATCATGAACACGAACACCATGATAGCTTCATCACGAAGTATATTTTCTCCACGGACCATAAAATGATCGGTAAGCAGTTTCTTGTAACCGGCATTTTTTGGGCACTTATTGGAGGATTTCTTTCCATCGTTTTTAGATTGCAATTAGGCTTTCCAGATATGAATCTGGAATTCCTAAGACCGATCTTTGGTGGATGGATAGACGAAACAGGAAAGTTGGATCCCAATTTCTATTTGGCCTTGGTAACAATGCATGGTACCATTATGGTATTCTTTGTATTAACAGCAGGCCTTAGTGGCACCTTCTCTAATTTCTTGATCCCTTTGCAGATTGGGGCAAGAGATATGGCATCTGGCTTTATGAACATGTTATCTTACTGGTTTTTCTTCCTTTCAAGTGTTATCATGTTCACTTCATTGTTTCTGGAGAAAGGACCCGCTGGAGGGGGCTGGGTGGTATATCCTCCTTTGTCGGCTTTAGAGCAGGCCATTCCAGGATCCGGTCTCGGTATGACCCTATGGTTGATTGCCATGACTTGCTTTATCGCTTCCTCATTATTGGGGGGGATTAATTATATTACCACGGTAATCAATCTCAGGACAAAAGGAATGTCTTTTGCGCGGTTACCTTTGACCATTTGGTCATTCTTCCTCACGGCTATTATTGGTTTACTGTCCTTTCCCGTATTGTTTTCTGCAGCCCTTTTATTGGTGTTTGACAGAAGCTTTGGTACCAGTTTTTATTTATCCGATATTTATATAGGAGGAGAAGCTCTTCCAAATACAGGTGGTAGTGCCGTACTGTATCAGCATTTATTCTGGTTTTTGGGTCACCCAGAAGTATATATCGTGCTTCTGCCTGCCCTCGGCATTACCTCAGAAATTATTGCGACTAATTCACGTAAGCCCATATTTGGCTATAAGGCCATGGTGATTTCCATGTTGGGGATTACGATTTTATCATTTGTGGTATGGGCGCATCACATGTTCGTTTCTGGAATGAACCCATTTCTTGGTTCTATTTTCATGTTTCTGACATTGATCATTGCCGTTCCATCTGCCGTAAAGGTGTTCAATTACCTTACCACCCTATGGAGAGGTAATCTTAGATTTACTCCAGCCATGCTGTTTTCAATCGGTTTGGTATCTGTATTTATCTCCGGTGGGTTAACAGGAATTTTTCTAGGAAACTCAGCTATTGATATACAGCTTCATGACACCTACTTTGTCGTGGCCCACTTCCACCTGGTGATGGGATCTGCATCTTTCTTTGGATTGGTGGCTGGCGTGTATCATTGGTTCCCAAAAATGTTTGGTAGGATGATGGATGAGAAATTGGGGCATATTCATTTTTGGATAACCTTTGTGGGGATTTACATGGTGTTTTTCCCCATGCATTACATTGGTATTGCTGGATTCCCAAGAAGGTATTATACCTGGACTGAATTTTCATTCTCAGATATGTACACTGATCTTAACATGTTTGTCTCGGCTGCTGCGATCATAACTTTTGCGGGTCAAATGATCATTGTTTTCAACTTCTTCTACAGTATGTTCTTTGGGAGAAAGGCCAGCCTCAATCCTTGGAAGTCAAATACCTTGGAATGGACGACCCCATTGCACCCGCAACATGGTAATTGGCCAGGTGAAATACCTACAGTGTACAGATGGCCCTATGATTATTCCAAACCCGGTTCTAAGGAGGATTTTATTCCTCAAACCGTCCCCTTATCTGCCACCCCAGAATCTAACCTACCGCATGAAGAGAAATTGGTGAATCTTGAAAAGGAAATCATTGCGGAGGAAGGTCAAATATTGGTGGCCAATGAATCAAAAGAAGAATCGTAAAAAATTAGATGGCTTTATTAGGGTAAGCTTGATTACCACTTTAGCCATCTATTTTCTAATACTAATCGGGGGAATTGTAAGAAGTTCCGGTGCTGGGATGGGTTGTCCTGACTGGCCAAAATGTTTTGGGAGCTGGGTGCCACCTACCAGTGAGAGCCAGCTCCCTCCTGATTATAAGGAGCAATATGTTGCTCAACGCCTCGAAAAGAACGATAGGTTTGTTGAGATGCTTCGTTTTATTGGGCTTGAGAAGCAGGCCCAAGAGATAGAGAATGATCCTAATATTAAAGAGGAGCAACCCTTTAATGCCACTAAGACATGGATAGAATATATTAATCGGTTGATTGGTGCTTTAATAGGGTTATTGATCATATTGACATTGATATTTGCCCTCGGGCTATGGAAAATTGATAAGGCATTCACCTATTGGAGCTTTGCTGCCCTGCTGCTGGTGATCTTCCAAGGTTGGATAGGTTCAATAGTAGTTTCCACGAATCTGTTGCAGTGGATGATCTCCTTTCATATGGTGCTTGCGTTAGTTATTGTCTGCCTTCTATTATTTATTTATTACCGGGCAGTCAAACTTAAGCAGGGTATGGGCCGGTTGGATATTGATCATGCGAGTGGACTTACCTGGCTTATTGTGGTATGTGGTTTATTGATGCTTGGACAAGTTATCTTGGGGACCCAAGTTAGGGAACAAGTAGATATTGTGTCTAGGGAATATGCTTATCTCGACAGCGATAAATGGATTGATTTACTTGGGGTTAAATTCCTGATACACCGTTCTTACAGTCTTTTGTTGCTGGCGTTGCATGTTTGGTTGGGGTATTTGATTTATAAATTTGCCAGGGAAAACAGCGTAATCGTATTCTGGAGCAAATTATTGCTAGGGTTGATCATGCTGGCTATTGCTTCCGGTGCGATCCTTAGTTATTTCGGTCTTCCTGGCTGGATACAGCCAATACACCTTTTAAATGGGACTTTGATCATTGGTGCTCAATTTATTATTTGGCTTGAGCTTTATTATCAAAAATATCCCCTAGAAAAAGTATAGGAAAATGAGTTTATTAAATATATCAAAAGAATCTACAAATTTAAGTTGGCCATTAAGGCTAAAGGCTTATGCAGACCTGCTTAAAGTAAGGTTATCTGCACTGGTCACCTTTTCTGCTGCTTTCGGGTTCGTTCTTGGACAACAATCCCCTGCTTTTTCTTGGGCGGGGCTTGCAGGCCTCGTAATTGGTGGATTTTTGATCAGTGGTGCTTCTGGTGCTGCCAATGAAATTCTCGAAAGGGAGTTTGATGGCCTTATGAAACGCACACAGGGAAGACCACTGCCAATGAACGTGATCTCTGTTCTTGAAGCACAATGGTTCACCATTTTTACTGCTGCATTAGGTTTAATGATTCTTTGGTTTTTCACCAATCCTTTAACCACGGTTTTAGGATTGTCAAGCATGGTTTTATATGTGTTTGTGTATACCCCTTTGAAGCGGGTGGGGCCAATCGCTGTGCTAGTAGGAGCTATACCCGGTGCGATGCCTCCTTTGCTGGGTTGGACCGCTGCTACTGGGGCGATCACTTATGAGGCGTTAATCATTTTCGGTATCCAATTCATATGGCAATTCCCCCATTTTTGGGCCATTGCCTGGGTAAGTGATGAGGATTATAAGAAAGCTGGATTTAAGCTACTTCCCTCCGGTGGAGGAAAAGACTTGAATACTGCATTTCAAATCATGATATACACCCTGTTTTTATTGCCATTGGGTCTTTTACCCACTTATTTTGGTCTTACAGGGCTTAACTCTGGGATTGTTGCCACTATATGTGGTGTGTTGTTCCTGGCACAAACTTTTTCTTTAATGCGAGACTGTAGTAGAAAGTCAGCTTTAAAGATTATGTTTGGATCTTTCCTGTACCTGCCAATAGTACAAATTGCGTACCTCTTAGACAAGGTGTAAATCGATATGGAAGAAAAATTAAGTTATCAGGAAGGGGCAGAGCAACCCTTATCCATGCACCCTAAGAAATTTGCTCTTTGGCTATTCATAGTGAGCGTGGTGATGGTTTTTGCTTCCTTAACCTCTGCCTATATTGTTAGACAGGGGGAAGGGAATTGGCTGGAGTTTAATTTACCAGATATTTTCTGGTATACCTCCCTGGTTATCATTGCTAGCAGTGTGACCATGCATTGGGCATATCTATCGGCAAAGCGGGATGCTTTGGACACCCTAAGACTGGCTTTGGTCATCACTTCCTTTCTGGGAATTGTCTTCTTGATAGGTCAATGGTACAGTTGGGTGGCACTTGTGGATAGGGATGTTTATTTTGTAGGGAATCCTTCAGGTTCATTTCTATATGTTTTCACTGGCTTACATGCATTACATTTGATCAGTGGTGTGATTTTTCTAATTATTGTGTTAATTTCGTCCCTGAGATTTAAAATTCATTCCCAGAATATGGCTCAAATGGAGATGTGCGTCACCTATTGGCATTTTCTTGGGGCCTTGTGGCTTTATTTGTTTATGTTTTTATTGCTGAATCATTAAATATATACAACCTATACGTTATGTCGTCGACTGCAATTCAAGTAAACTCAAAAAGAGGGATATGGGGTGGAGGAAATGAACCCCTTAAGGCGAGCTATGGGAAACTCATGATGTGGTTTTTCCTGCTTTCCGACATATTCACTTTTGGAGCCTTTCTGATCACTTATGGGGCTATCCGAATGAGCTATCCCGCTTATGAAGGTGCTGCTGCTGATTTCGTGAGTTCTAATGAGTATTGGCCCATCCCTGAAAGGATATTTGATGCCTTTCCGTTTTTTCACGGAGCTCACTTACCTTTGGTATTTGTAGGGTTAATGACATTTATTTTGATCATGAGTTCCGTTACAATGGTTTTGGCAGTTGAAGCGGGTCATAGGAATGACAAAAATGATGTGGTAAAATGGTTGTTGTGGACACTATTGGGGGGGATAACCTTCTTGAGTTGTCAAGCTTGGGAATGGACTCACTTTATTCACGGCACGGATGATGGCACCATGTTGACGTATATAAATTCTTTTAATAACATTGTAACAGAAACAGTGTATGGAGCTAATCTTGTTGTAAATGAATATGGGCCTCCTGCATTTGCTCAATTATTTTTCTTTATTACTGGTTTTCATGGTTTTCACGTTACCATTGGCGTGGTATTGCTTTTCTTGGCATTCTATCAAGCTGCCGTGGGAATATACCAGCAAAGAGGCCATTATGAGATGGTGGAGAAAATTGGGCTATATTGGCACTTTGTGGACCTTGTTTGGGTATTTGTTTTCACCTTCTTCTATTTGATTTAACCAATAAAAGCATAGATCATGGCGCTAGATAATAAAAAAGAAATGGAAGTCATCCCTAAGGATGCCGCCAAAATAAGGAAAATTTGGTTGACGGCTCTTATACTACTCGTGGTAACGGCGATTGAATTCGTTTTTGCCTTCACCATGCCTAGAGGGATATTGTTATATGTGATATTTATTTTACTCACTATAGTAAAGGCGTATTATATAATGATGGAATTCATGCATTTGGGAGAAGAGGCAAAACCCTTGTTCTATTCCATTATCGTTCCGCTCATATTCTTGGTCTGGCTGATAATAGCTTTGATGAAGGAAGGAGCTGACATTTTCCTAATGCGCTGGTAATTCATAAAAAAAATAAAAAAAACGGGAAATGGTTGGGGAATTCTTCAACCATTTTTTGTTATAAAGATATGAGATCTTTAAGATTATTACAGTTCATGGTGTTGATCTGTATTTTGATGATTCCGATTTTGGTGTTTCTTTTCCTAAGAACTTTTGGGACAAATACCTATGAAATACCGGTGTTGTATCAGGAAGGGGTAGAAGATCCTTTTGGGGAGTGTGATTTTGCCGAAGGTGAGCAACATTATATCCCGGAATTTTCTTTTTACCATACCGATAGTTCATTGATGGGAAGTCAACAGATGAAAGGGAAAATCACTATAGTGGATTTTTTCTTTACTAGTTGTCCCAGTATTTGCCCGGTAATGTCGGCAGAAATGGAAAGGGTGCAAGATGCCTTTAGGAATCAGGACAAGGTGCAGATATATTCCATTAGCTTAGACCCAGACTACGATACTCCGGAAGTACTGGCTGGATATGCCGCTAAACATGCGGCTAAAGAAGGTAAATGGTTTTTTCTTTCCGGGCCAAGGGATGAAACCTATGATTTAGCCAGGTGTGGGTTTGTACTACCGGCTACTCATGGTGAGGAGGAACCCGATGATTTTATCCATAGCGATAAATTCGTTCTGGTAGATGAACTTGGCCGGATTAGAGGCTATTATAGTGGAACTCAGCGTGAAGGGGTAGACGAATTAATTTTAGAAACTAAAATTCTATTGCATGGGAACTAACCAACTAAATGTAGATACTGAAAAGGGGGTCCAAAAATGGATAACCATAATAGCTGTAGTGGTCCCTGTTCTAGTGGCCGTGCTCTTATTTATGCCCGCCAAATTAGAATTAGGGGCATCATGGGTATATTTCTTGCCGCATCTTAATGCAGTTATCAACTCTGCAGCCACAATCGCATTGATTGCAGGTTTACTATTTGTCAAAAATGGGAATGTGGCTTATCATAAGGCATCCATGACTACTGCATTTGGGCTTGGGGCCATCTTCTTGGTTTCCTATGTGATCTATCATGCCTCGGCAGAAAGCACTACCTTCGGCGGTGAAGGTTGGGTCAAAGCCGTTTATTATTTTTTACTGCTTACTCATATCGTTTTGGCAGCGGTTGCCCTTTTCCCCATTTTGTTTGCCTACTATTATGGGTATACCGGTAAAATCGATAAGCACAGAAAAACCGTCAAATATGCCTATCCAATTTGGTTATATGTCACCATCACAGGAGTGGTGGTATATCTTATGATTAGCCCTTATTATTCACATTAAACTTATTTAAAAGTAAAATGGTTATTCAGGTATGAAGAAGTTGATCAGCGTTCCATCCGGCTTAGTTTTATTCCTGCTTGTTGGATTGGCAGAAGCTTTCGGCCAATGTGCCATGTGCAGGGCAACTGTGGAAAACAATATCAGCAATGGAGACACCACAGTTGGTGCAGGACTAAACATGGGGATCTTATATTTATTTGTAGCCCCTTACCTTCTTATAGCCGTGGTGGGTATTCTTTGGTATAGGCATGCCAAGGCTAAAAAAAAATTTTCCTTTTGAAGTAGGGATTTTCAGTGTAGTTTGGAGCAAAGTTTGGTAAGAACTTTGCTCTTTTCCGTTATACACTAAACCATGCTCAAAAAAAGACGGGTAATCATATTCTCTTCCATTCTGGTAATTGGGGTAGTCCTTGCGGTGAATTTTCTTTGGAAAAAGGATCCCGGCATGGATACCTATGGAGCGGAAATCCAGGAAAAACTCGGGAAAGTGATTAGGGAGTTTGATGAGGATTACATTGAAATACTGATGAAGAACCGTCCTGATCAGCAGGTTTCTTTTCAAACGCTTAATATTACTTCTCATCACCCCTTTTACCTCTTCGCCTCGGACGGAGCCTTGGTTTATTGGTCGGATATTACCATGATTCCAGCCTTTGAGGATTTAGACCTGAAAAGGAATGTTCAATTATTGGATAACTCCAAAGGTCAATACCTTACCAAGATAAGGACTTTATCTCGTGGAAGCACCGAATTTTCGCTAGTACAAGTTTACCCCCTGTACGACAAGGTTGAGATTCAAAATGAGTTTATCAGAGCGGGGCACAACCCTGATGTTTTCGGGAATGATAGGTTTCAATTGTCTAAAGAACCAGAGGAGGGCTTTTTAGATTTACAACATAATGGGCATTATCTTTTTTCCGTGTCCTTTATGGTGGGGTATGAGTCCGTGAGTGCCTTCAGCAGCAGAACGTTACTGGTTTTTTTCTTTTCCCTGCTGGGTTTAGTTCTATTATTGGGCGGGAATTTTGTTGTCACCTTATGGCATAAGGGTGAGCGTTTCGCATCTGTTTTTTATACTGCAGTCTTTTTAAGTAGCATCAGACTACTGATGATCACTTTTAAGTTCCCACAGAACTTTTTTGAAACAGGCCTCTTTAATTCTTCCTATTATAGCTCCTCTTGGTTAAACCCAAGCCTGGGTGACTTGCTGTTGAATGTTTTTTGTAGCCTGATCATACTTACGATGTTGGTTGGTATTTTGAGCAGAAAACGGTTTTTGATCAATTTTATTCAGATCAGAGATAACTACAATAATGCCTGGTTTCTTTTTGGGGCTTATGCCTTTTCCACGGTATTTATGCTGCTATTTTATCACTTGTTCACCAATATCGCCAGCAACTCAGATTGGAACCTTAACGTAGTGGCCATTATTAACTTTAACTATGTGAAGGTGATTAGCCTCATCATCGTATTTTTAGGTGGGGCGGGATATTTACTTTTCTCCATTTTGGTGTTGAACATGGTACTTTTTAAAAGTGCGATAGACAAGAAAAAAGCCCTCAATTACTTGCTCTATTTTTCACTTCCCATTGCCGCAGGGTTGTTTTATTTTGACCGTTCTTTGATGGTGGCTTTTTTGGTCCACTTCCTGCTTTTGGGCGCTGTTATCGCTTTTAGTCTTTACAATAATCTATATAAATTAGAACTTGATACCTTTCTTACCTTCTTCTTTGGATGCCTTTTAGGGGCAATGATTACCGGAACAGCCTCCTATCAACATTTAATGAAAGAATCCATTAAGCAAAAACGTCAATTTGGTAGGAATATCCTAGAAGAAAACAATAGGTTTGCTGAATACCTGCTCAATGAGGTCATGGAGAAGGTAAGAGAAGACATTTTTATCCAGTCAAGAATGGGAGATCCTTTTTTAAGTAAAGAACCCATAGAACAAAAAATAAAAAAGATATACCTGAGTAATTATTTTGACCAGTATCAGACAGAAGTCAAGGTGTATAACCGGGTAGGTGAGAGCCTACTGAACAGGGAAAAAGAACTTCCTTTGCAGGAATTTAGGAAGTTATACATGAACAGCGATAACGCGACCAGCTTCCGCAACCTGTATTATGACAGGGGTACTGCGGCCGGGCGCCCCAACCGCTATGCAGCCTTTATCAGCATGTATAGAGGCAATTCATTTTTGGGAACCATATTTTTAGAACTCACTCAACAAAAAATGCTTACCAACTCAGTATATCCAAAGTTGCTGGCAGATTCAAGGTTTGAATTTGATGTAACCATGGGAGGATACGATTTTGCGATTTATAAGGATGGAGTATTGAGTACAAGTTCAGGGGTTTTCAATTATAGAGATCCGGGTATGGAGGATGTACTGGATGAGGAAAACCTTTTTCAATTTGGCATTAACTACAAGGGTTACCATCATTTAGCCGTGGAGGGCGAAACACATTTAGTGGTAATTTCTTCACCTTCTTATCCAGTGCACTATATTCTTGCCGATACCGCACTTTTCTTTGTAGCGTATTTATTGCTGACCTTGATTTCAATTTTTGTATATGTGCTGTTTTTTAGTTTAGACCAAGTCAAATTCACCTATTCCACCAAGCTTCAATTTTACTTAAATTTTGCATTTTTCTTCCCCATGATGGTGATTAGTGTGGTTTCCATGGGGTTTTTGGGGCAATCTTATACAGAGGATCTACATAATCAATATTTCGAAAAAGCTTCTATTATCCGTGATAACTTGACCAGCTATTGGGAAAATCAGGCCAGTGGTGTGATCAATAGGGAAGAGCTACTGAATCAGTTAAACGATCTGGCCAAAAACACCAATACAGATATTAATATTTATTTGCCCAATGGTCGTCTTATGGCTACCAACCAACGTACTATATTTGATAAAAAAATTCTAACAGAACATATCAACCCTTATGCATATGCATCATTGATCGAGGCGCAAAATAACCGACTGTTGCTAAGGGAAGAGGTGAGCCAGCTAAGTTATAAAACGGTCTATTTGGCATTAAGGGATGTGGAGAGGCAACGGGTTCAGGCAATCATAGCCATTCCTTTCTTTGAGTCGGAGGATGAGCTCAATGACCTGATTGCCGATGTGTTCAGCAATATCCTCATTATTTTCGTGGTCATCTTTATTATCTTTCTGGCGATATCTTATTTTGTTTCCAAGCATCTCACCTATCCCTTTAAATTACTCACTCAGAAACTTAAAACTACAGATTTGGAGTCCAATGAATATATGAATTGGCCGACTAAGGATGAAATAGGGCTGCTGGTAGATGAGTACAATAACATGCTTTCTAAGCTGGAAGCCAGTAAGAGGATTTTATCCTCTACTGAAAAAGAGTCGGCATGGAGGGAAATGGCCAAACAGGTGGCACATGAAATTAAGAATCCCCTTACCCCCATGAAGCTTACCCTGCAACATCTCCTTAGGTTGCAAGAGGCGGGTAGAATAGACGATCCCTCCAAGTTGAAAAAACCTGTGGAGACTTTAATTCACCAAGTGGATACCTTGAGTGATATTGCCACTTCATTTTCCACATTTGCAAAGATGCCCCTCCCGAAAAATGAGTCCATGGACTTTAGGCAGGTGGTTATAGAGGCAGTTGAGCTATATTCAAACCGGGAGGATATTTGCTTTTCTTTCCATGACTGTTCCCCTGAGGTGGCACCTGTCACCATTTTGGGAGATTCCAAATTGTTCGGAAGGGTGATATCTAACCTGATTATTAATGGCATACAGGCGGTACCTGCAGATAGAAAGCCCTGTGTAGAGGTAAAGCTGGAAATTGAAAGTGAAGAGGTGATTTTGGAAATCAAGGACAACGGCTCCGGCATTCCCGAGGATTTGGAGAGGAAAATATTTATTCCCAATTTTAGCACCAAATCGGAAGGTTCCGGGTTGGGACTTGCCATTGCAAAAAGGGGTGTGGAAACAGCCGGAGGTAGAATCTGGTTTTTGACAAAAATTGGAGAGGGTACATCTTTTTACCTTTCTTTTCCTCTCTTGAGGTAAGGTTAGGATTTGTTGAAATGATTTCATTACTTTACCTCGCTGTTTATGATTAAGTTATGTGCTTGGGCAGGTATTTTTTTGCTATTCTTTTGGTCTGTTTTGTGGGTATTAGGTGTGCCTTTTCCCAAGAGGAAACCTGTAAATGGGTGGCCAAAGAAGTACTATTAAACCCTTACCATCCCGATTCTCTTTCCATTTATCCCCCCTCGTTAAAAGTGTTGGCTCCTTCGGGGGATACCTTAGATGCCGAATACGACTTGGGTAAGGGACTGCTTAAAATAGAGCATCCGGAGGAATTGCATTTCGACTCCCTTTTCATCTGCTATACCACCTTTCCGTATGCATTGCATTCCACCTATAGCCATCGAACCTTGATGGCAGATTATGATTCCATGGCCTACTTCAAGGATAGCCCTAAGGCCAAAGAACTGTTTGATTTTAGAGAAGAGGTCTTTTCATCTCATAGATTAAATCAGTCAGGAAGCCTCACCAGAGGGATAAGTTTTGGAAACAGCCAAAATGTATTTGTCAATTCTGCCCTAAATTTGCAAATGGATGGAGAATTGACGGATAATTTACATATAAAAGCCAGTATTACCGATCAAAACGTACCATTTCAGCCGGAAGGCAATACACAACAAATCCAGGATTTTGACAATGTACTGGTGGAGCTTTATAATGACAAATTTAATTTGTCTGCAGGTGATGTGGTGCTGCGCCAAAGGCATTCCGAGTTTTTAAGGTATTACAAAAATGTGCAAGGGTTACAGTTCACGACCGACTATCCCATGAACGGGAATTGGAAGGCTAGCAGCCAGGCTGCTTTTTCCATTGCGAAGGGTAAATTTGCCTCCATGCCCCTGGAGGTATTAGAGGGTGTTTTAGGCCCCTACAGGGTAAGGGGGCCTGGCAATGAACGTTTCGTGATCATTTTGGCCAATTCTGAAAAGGTGTTTCTAGACGGCAAGCAGTTAAAGAGAGGTTTTAACCAGGATTATGTGATAGACTATAATCAAGGGGAAATTACATTTACCCCAAACGTGGTGATTACCCAGTACTCAAGGGTAAGGGTGGATTTTGAATATGCAGAAAGAAATTTTTCCAGGTCCATTCTCACTGCCAACCACATCCAGGAATCCGAAAAGGTAAGTTTTTATTTCAATTATTATAGGGAGCAGGATGATAGAAACCGACCCCTATTTGTAGAACTCTCGGACAGGGATAAGCAACTGTTGGCCAGTGTGGGAAATCAGACAGAAATGGCCGCAGTGCCAAGAGTGGATAGTGTGCCCTTTGACCCCAACCGGATTTTATATAAAAAAGTAAGAGAAAGAAACAATGCTGAGGAATGGGTGGAATACTATGAATATTCCACAGACCCTGAGAAGGCCTTTTTTGCCATCAACTTTATAGAAACCGGCTCAGGAGACTACAGAAGACGACAACAATTGGCCAATGGGGTGGTATATGAATTTGTGCCTAGGATAAATGGCATACCCCAAGGGAAGTTTTCCATAAAGTCACCCCTTCCTGTCCCCACCAAAAAGGAAATGGTAACCGCAGGTAGCAGGGTGAAACTTAGTTCCCATGAATCAGTATTCGCAGAAGTGGCATTTTCAAATCAAGACCAAAACCTATTTTCTAGCCTGGAAAATCAAAATAATACAGGTTATGCCCTCAAGTCTGGTATAGTAAGTGAAAATAGGGAATTCAAAGGTTTGGATAAATATGTATTCAACAGTCAGGTAGAGTTAGAATACAATTCTTCACACTTCTCCTTTATAGACAGGATGCGCTATATAGAATTTGACAGGGACTGGGGGCTGAATCCGGAGAACTCGCAAAATGCCCAAATAGAACGCATTGGCACAGCACATCTGGAGATGAGGAAGGATGCTGACAATCTACTCTCTTATACTGCGAATATCCGAAATAGGGGAGAGGTCCTTTCCGGGATACAACAATCGGCTAAACTTCATCAACTTCTTGGGAAAAGGTGGAGGTTTAGGAATGATTGGTTTGCATTGAATAGTGAGGTGGGGCCGCTGAATAACCAATGGGTGAGGTATAATGGGGAGTTAAGCTATCGTTCAAAAATCCTTGAACCCGGTTATAAACTTATGGTGGACAGAAACGAGATAAGGTTAGCTGAAACAGATTCAGTGGTGAATACCGCCATGAATTTTTTGGAGCATCATTTTTTTTTAAAATCAAACGACACCCTGGATTACAGTTTCTTTGTGAATGCGGCCTGGCGGGAAGATCAGTTTCCTGTGGGGGGGCAATTGACTCCAGAAACCCGTGCATTTACCAATCAATATGGGTTTCAGAAGGCCATGGGAAACCATGACCTGAAGACTACATTCACCTATAGGCGGTTGGAGCACTTGATGAGAGAATTGCCTGAAGAATTGACTGTGATGGGCAAATTAGATTATTTTGGTAACCTGGCAGATAATAACCTTAGAAATGAGCTTAGCTATGCCCTGGGCAATGGCAGGGAACTCCGCAGGGAATTTGTATTCCTCCCGGTTCCCACGGGTGAAGGGACACATACTTGGAGAGACGATAACGGTGACGGTGTTCAGCAATTGAACGAATTCTATATAGCCGTCAATCCCGAAGAAAAAAACTACATAAAGGTTTTCGTTCCAACGGACGATTATATCCAGGCTTATACCACTATCTTCAATTACAGGCTAAACGCCAAATTTCCTGATGAATGGAAGAAAGAAAAGGGGGTGAAGCGTTTTCTTAGCCGCTTTTCCAATAACACCAATTGGAACGTGGAAAAAAAAGTGACCTCAGCTGGATTAATGGAAAGACTAAGTCCCGTTACAAAGGGGATAAATGATAAAGATTTGGTTTCTGCCCGAAGTACTTTCCGCTCCACGTTTTTCTTTAATCGTTCTTCTGCAAAATACGGATTCGACCTGTCCTTATTTGAGAGCCAGCATAAACAACTGCTCACCGGGGGATTTGAGGATCTGTACCAAGAGGATTGGCGTTTAAATACCAGATACAATCTAACCCAACACATAAACCTTCAGGTAATGTTGAATAAGGGGATTCGACAATCTAGTTCGGACTTTTTGGAGAACAGAAACTACCTTATCCTGCAAAGAGGATTAGGCCCAGAGTTGGCCCTTCAGCCATCCAGCTTTTTCAGGGCTTCATTTCAGTACCAATTCACCCACAAAGACAACCTCTTCAATACTGAAATGAAGGAGCAGGCCAAACATCATCAGGCAGGTGTGAACATTAGATTTGCAAAAGCCATAAAAACTACACTTAATACCCAACTGAAATACACCTATATAGCCTATAATGGCCAGCCCAACAGCCCCACCGGTTATGAGATGCTTCAGGCATTGACCATTGGCAACAATTACATTTGGAATATCAATTGGCTTCAGAAAATAGGAGAGGGACTACAGCTCACTATGGTATATGAGGGGAGGAATTCTCAGGGGCTAAACAGGGTTGTACATACAGGACGTATGCAAGTTTCGGCATTATTTTAATGGGGTAAAAATCAGGAATTCCCGTAACTTTGTAAGCTGGAGATAGTTGTTGTACTAATAGTTAAAACACAAACAAATGTCTAAGACAATATTGGTGACAGGTGGAACCAAGGGGATTGGAAAATCAATCAATATGAGGTTTGCCAAAGAGGGGTTTGATATCATCACCTGTTCAAGGAATGAGAAAGATCTTAAGGCGTTGGAAGATGAAATAAAAGCTTCCTATCCCTCCTGCGCTGTATCCTATCAAGCAGTGGATCTTTCAGATAAAAATGCGGTTAAGGCATTTGCGCAATTTGTAAAGGGAATAAGCATCCCGGATGTGTTGATCAATAATACGGGGGTATTTTTGCCGGGGGCCATACATAGTGAACCAGAGGAGAATTTTGAGCTTACCATGCACACCAATTTGTTTTCCGCATATTACTTGACAAGGGCATTTACGGATGAATTTATTGCTAGAAAAGGCGGGCACATCTTTTCTATAGGTTCGGTAGCTGGACTTACGGCTTATCCAAATGGGGGGAGCTATGCCATTTCCAAATGGGCCATGCTGGGATTTACAAAATGCCTAAGACAGGAGTTGCTCCCTTACAATGTCAAAGTGACCTCAGTGCTGCCCGGAGCTACCTATACGGCCAGTTGGGCGGGAGTGGATATTCCGGAAGAAAGATTCATGAAACCCACGGATGTGGCAGAATCTGTTTGGTCTGCCTACAACCTTTCACCCCAATCCGTTGTTGAAGAGATAGTGATTCGTCCCCAATTAGGAGATATCTGATATGGAAATTAACACACTTATTGAAAAAATAAATTATTGCAATAGCCTGACCACCTATTCCAGAAGGAAGACTTTACCCGTACAGATAGGGGACGTTTGGATAGGTGGTGACCACCCCATCGTGATTCAATCCATGACTACCGTGGACACCATGGACACAGAGGGCTCCATCGCTCAAAGTATAAGAATGATAGAGGGTGGCTGTCAACTGGTGAGGATCACAGCTCCAAGTATCAAAGAGGCGGAAAATCTCAAGAATATTAAGGAAGGACTCCGGGAAAGGGGGTATAATGCCCCTTTGGTAGCCGATATACATTTTACGCCGAATGCCGCAGAGGTGGCGGCCAGAATTGTGGAAAAGGTAAGGATCAACCCGGGTAACTATGCGGACAAGAAAAAATTTGAAGTAATAGAATATACCGATGAAAGTTACCAAGCGGAGCTAGAACGTATAAGGGAACGCTTTCTACCTCTGGTGAAGATATGTAAAGAATATGGGACGGCCATGAGAATTGGCACAAACCATGGGTCCCTTTCTGATAGGATCATGAGTAGGTATGGAGATACCCCTCTGGGAATGGTGGAATCCGCCCTAGAATTCCTTAGAATTTGTGAGGACGAAAATTACCACGATATCGTAATTTCCATGAAGTCCTCCAATACCCAGGTAATGGTTCAGGCTTACCGCTTGTTGGTTCAGAAGTTGGAAGAAGGAAATTTTAGGCCTTATCCACTGCACCTGGGAGTGACAGAGGCAGGTGAAGGGGAGGATGGCAGGGTGAAATCCGCCGTGGGAATTGGCACCTTGTTAGAGGATGGACTTGGCGATACTGTACGTGTGTCGCTTACAGAAGACCCTGAATTTGAAGCTCCAGTTGTGAAGGCCTTAATCGACCGGTATGCTGACAGGGCTGGTCACAAGGCTATTCCAGAAATCAGCAGGTACCCTTTAAACCCCTTTGAATACCATAAGAGAAAGGTGTTGGAGGTAGGCAATTTTGGTGATGGAAATGTCCCGAGGGTGATTACAGACCTAAGTAAAGTAAATGGCATCACAGATAAGGAAATGAGGAATGTGGGGCATTTCTACTTGCCGGAGTTGGACAAATGGAAAATGAACGACCTTGGGTGTGATTATGTGTACACAGGTCGGTTTCCTATATCATTTATGCTACCCAATGGGGTAAGGGAGATCCTGGATAGGGAACTTTGGTGGAAGTCAGAGGACAGGAAAAATAAGTTCCCGGCCTTTGACCTTAGTAGTTACAGCAGTTCCAGACATTTTCATGCTGACTTGAACTTTCTATTTGTCAAAGATGTAGCCATCGAGGAAGCGATTCAGTTAGTAAAAAACCGTAAGGATACCGTGCTTGTCTTATCCACGGATAATGCACATACAATGCCTGCGCTAAGAAGGGCATTTGTACGGTTGATTCAGGAGGAAATCAAATTGCCGGTGGTCATTAAATTGGAATACCCGGAACAACACCAGGATAAAATGATGCTTTACCCCGCAACAGATGCAGGGGGCTTGTTGGTGGATGGGTTGGGTGACGGCATTTTATTAGGCTTGGACAAATTAGAATTGGAGAAAAGGGATGCGCTCTTCGAAAGGGTAAAACTTCATAACTCAGTTAGTTTTGGGGTTTTACAAGCCGCCAGGACGAGAATGTCCAAGACGGAATACATAAGCTGCCCCTCATGTGGAAGGACCTTGTTTGACCTTCAGGAAACCACTGCTATGATTCGGAAGAGAACCGATCATTTAAAAGGCGTGAAAATTGGCATTATGGGTTGTATCGTAAATGGTCCCGGTGAGATGGCCGATGCTGATTATGGATATGTAGGCTCTGGAAAAGGCAAGATCACCCTATATAAGGGTAAGGAAGTGGTGAAAAGATCTGTGCCTTCCGAAAAAGCGGTGGACGAGTTAATTGATATCATACGTCAGGATGGACAGTGGATAGAGCCTGAAAAAGTAGAATAAGAAATAATCAAAAATATTATGGCTAACAAGATCAAAGAGTTTTTTCAACTGGGGGAAGTGGGAAACTATTTCATCCGGGTTTTTCAAAAACCCGACCCCGACAAAAAAACTAATTTCAACCTGAGGATGATGCATGGAATCAATAAGATTTCCATCCTCATGTTTTTATTTGCCATCATTGTCTGGCTGATCAAACGACTGGCATAAGCCATGATTGAAAGAACACTCGAATGGACATAGAATTTTTTAGGAAATACTGTCTGGGGAAGGCAGGAGCCACCGAGACCACCCCATTTGATGAGGACACCCTTTGTTTTAAGGTGGGTGGTAAAATCTTTGCCATTATAGATATGTTGAAGTTTGAGAGTGTAAACCTAAAGTGTGAACCTGAGCGTGCCCAGGATTTGAGGGAGAGCTATGACGGTGTAATCCCCGGTTACCATATGAACAAAAAGCACTGGAGCACTGTAAGCTTTGATGGGAGTATTCCGGATCATCTTATATTGGAGTGGGTGGACCATTCGTATGAATTGGTCCTGAATAGTTTGCCCAAAAAGGTTAGGGAGAGCTTAAGCTAATGTGTATTTTAGAGGTAAATCAGATCATCAAGTCCTTTGAGCATGGGACCAAGGCTTTGGATAATTTTAAGCTTTCCTTGGAAAAAGGACAAGTCTTATGCATAATTGGTGAAAGCGGTTCCGGAAAGAGTACGCTCTTGAGGGCCATTGCTGGGCTGGAAAGTTTGGATAGCGGGACGATCATGGTCCAGGGAGAGAAAATCCTAGGACCTGATGAGAAATTGGTGCCAGGATATGAGGAAATCCAGCTCGTACATCAGCAGTTCCAACTGTACCCCAATTCTACTGTAGAAGAGAATATTGCCAGACCACTGCTTCTTTTTGATAAGGAATATACAAGGGAAAGGTTGGATACGCTGCTTAAGCTGTTCAAGCTATTTCCGATGAAGGACCGACGACCTAAGCAACTCTCTGGCGGACAGCAACAGAAAGTAGCCATAGCCAGGGCATTAAGCATTGAACCAAAACTATTGTTGCTAGATGAGCCTTTTAGTCAATTGGACCCCATTCAAAAGAGGGATTTGTTGGAAGAACTAAGGGAAATCTTCGCAAGCCTATCCACCACGGTGATCTTGGTAACCCATGATTTGCTGGATGCACTTGCCATCAGTGAGCATCTTTGCGTGATGCGAAGGGGTAAGCCTGTACAGGTAGGTACTACTGCCGAACTCTATAAATATCCTAACTCTTTTTATGTTGCTGCCCTATTCAGTCCCATTAACAAAATTCCATCTCGAAATGGCCATTATGTACGGCCAGGGGCGCTGAAGCTATACAGAGAAAATGCAAAGGGCAGGATACCGGCACAGGTGGTATTTGCCAGGTTTCTTCCCAATCATAACATTATCAAATTAAAACTACATGAATTTGGCGGATCATGGTTGGCAGAAGACCCCTCAAGAGCCTTCGAAGTAGGGGATAACGTATATATCAGTTACCCAACTCAAGAAATATTGAAATTAGGGGAGTGAATTAAAAATCACCAATAAAGCCCTTTGCCAATTCCTCCTCTGTCGCCTCTCTCACTAAATGTACTTCCCCATCAAAGTGCAGGTTCATCCCGGCAAGGGGATGATTAAAATCCAGCAACAATTCTTCACCAAGGTCTTTTACGATTTTAGCCTGCATGGGATAACCTTCCTCATCGATCAAAGGCAGAAAATTCCCTTCTTCGAGCATGTCGGGCTTAAAGCCCTTATCATTGGAAAACTGAGATTTTGGTACAGTGACGATTAGTTCATCATCGGGATAGCCATAAGCATCCTCTATTTCAAGAGTAAAGTTAAAAGTATCCCCAGTACTTTTTTCTTCAAGTAATTCCTCAAACCTTGCCGGAAGACCGCTACTGCCAAAGACAAAATAGAAAGGATCCTCCTGATCCCTTACCTCTACACTAAAGGGAACGCTTCCCTTTTCCTCATTCGTTACTTTCAGTTCGTAGGTGAGCCCTACTACTGTATTTTCATTGATATCCATAAGTGATAATTTCTTCTACAAAGGTAAGGTTTATTATTTGGCCTAGAAAATGATTCTATCCCACTTAGATTAACTAATTCTTTGGTGTTTTTAAAGTATTGACTATCTTTTAATTGGTGTATTATTTTAACCATGTTTAACATGAAACCGGGCAAAACTAAATCGTCACACACTGGGACGGCCCCCCGATAGCTATCTTAGAAATTTCCTTAAGGATACGTGGCAAAAACCTATGGGGTAAGTGGATATCCTTCATTTTTTATTATTGGCGAACGAGGGCTGGTGGGGAAGGTCCAGGTTGGATATGTAGAACACTTTATTAGGGCATTAAGTATGGAATGAAAATATACCTGATGAAGTTTAGGTATTCCTTCGGGACGTTTTTTTTTGTAGGGGGCCTCACAATAGTATTGATTTTCCCGGAAGCTGAGTAAGTTTGTGAAATGTAAAGAATTTTGATTATTATCCGTTCTAAACCTTATGGTATGAACCTGAAAGAACTCAGCCTTTTTATTACTGACCCCTTGATTGTGGATGTCAAAGAATCATCTCAGCATATTTTGGCCAACCGTTTTATGGAAAAACATGGCTTAACAGTTGAAGCAAACCAAAAGAGTGCTTTGGTAGAAGAACCTAGTGAGAATTATGCGGATGAAGACCGGGTAGCACTGGTCTATGAAGGTGAGTTCAAGAAGGGTATTTTGGTAATTTATACAGGAAAGGGGCTATCGGAGCAAAACACCGAATTCCTATTGAAGGTGCTACAGGCGGTAGGTTGTTCGCTTGGAGATATTGCACTCGTGTCGGAGCAGGCACTTGAAGGCACTGGACTAAAAAGTTTGGAGAGCCTAGCCCCTAATAAGGTGCTGGTATTTGGAAGAATAAATCACCCCCTTATGCAATGGAGAAAAGAGAACTACGAAGTATATTCCCAGGCAGAAAGCACTGAGTATTTTTATGCGGATGAGTTAGATGAATTTACTGACAATATTCCCCTCAAAAAGAAACTATGGACATCCCTGCAAGTGTTATTTAACATTAAATAGAAACTCATGACTCAAGAAGAAAGATTAGCCATATTGAATAGGTTTAGGGTAATAAGTATAACCGAGGGTATTTCCTTGCTGGTATTGATATTTATTGCCATGCCCCTGAAGTGGATTTTCGAGTTGCCAAAAATGGTAACTTATGTGGGATGGATACATGGGGTATTGTTTATTGTTTACATGCTGGTTCTTTTTCCCACCAGCCGGAAATTACGTTGGGACTTTAGAAAGGCCGTCTTTGGGGTGATTGCTGCAATCTTGCCTTTTGGCCCTTTCCTTTTTGACAGGAAGCTGAAGAAGGAGGAGAAAATGATCACCGAGAGAGGCTAGCCTAATTGCCTATGGCAGTCATAAGTAAAAAAAAGATCATATACCCCATTAGTGAGCAACTTAGGGCTTACCTGGTGAAGTATGGGAGGGAAGTGGATATCCCCATTCACTACAAGGATTTGTTGAGGTATAGCAATTCCATAGCCCTATATGATTTTAAAGGGAATGACACGCTTTGGGAAACCGTTTTTTACGATGAGAGCGACAGGACGGATATTCATTATAAGGTAAAAAAGATTTATGCCCTATTAAAGGCTGATGGGGACATGAGTGTGATGCAGCATTTATACATAGACCGGATTGACCTATGTATTTACGGCAACACCCAGCCATTTCGTGTGAGGATCGTAAACCGGATTAATGACAACTTTGATTATTTTTATATCAAAAATGCAGACGCATCCCGTGTATATGGGTTGGAGTTGGAGCATTTGCTTTCCCCAAATAGGATTAGTTATTTGGTGTACAAGGATTCCTTGATAGAGGAACATATAGCAGGTATTCCCGGGGAGCAGTTTATGAAACAACAGATCCATGACCCCTTGATCAATCCCATTAGGCTGGCCAAAGAGTTTGTGAAGTTTAATGAGCGTTGTTTTGTGAGGCTGCTGGGAGATATGCACTCTTCCAATTTTGTGATTGATGTTACTCCCGACTTTGAGGAAACTCATTACAGGATTAGGGCCATAGATTTTGACCAACAATCCTATGAGGGAAAGAAGTCGATTTATCTGCCTCAATATTTTAAGCAAAACAACGCCCTTATTCAGCTTGGCATCAAACATATTACCCCTGAATCCATGGCGCAATATCAACGAGAGGAAAGGGCCCTGATTGCGACCAGGCTTAAGTCGTCTACGAAGGAAATAGAAGATATCCTTTCCGCTATGGAATTGGACGTGATCTCTACTCCTGAAAATACGGCCTCCTTAACACGGGATTTGGCCAGGCATTACAAAAACCAACAATTCCTTCAGTGCAAGAATATGGGAGAACTCTTAAGGCTTAGTTTGCAAATGGTTTTTCATCGGTAACAACCTACAAGCAGGTTTTTAGGAATTCCCTATTGAAAATCTCTGTTATTTTAGGATTATTTTGCCAGTTGCCTAAAGTATGCCATAATCTTAAACTTTAAACCTGTTTATTCGTTTCTTTTAAAAGAATATGATGTTAAGGATTGGCATCATTTATGATTCAATTTAATGTAAATAGAAAATCCTCTTACATTGTGAAGAGGTTTATTTCTTTTATTCATTTTACAACTAAATAAACTGGTTACACTATGAGCGTATCAGAAAAAAGAGTTTTTAAAAAACTTGGGTATAATAAGGATGAGTCTGAAAAAATCGTTGACTCCCTCAACAAGTTGTTGGCGAACTATCATGTGCATTACCAAAAATTGAGGAATTTCCATTGGAACGTGACTGGTGGGGACTTCTTTGACCTCCATGATAAATTTGAAGAGCTATACGACGAGGCTTTTGCGAATATTGACCTTGTTGCCGAAAGGATCAGGGTATTTGGTATGACGCCATTAAGCTTGATGAAGGATTATCTTTCCCATGCGGATATAAAGGAGGTAGGCACCGATTTGAGTTCCAAAGAGATGGTGGAAGAAACCTTAAGGGATTTTCAGGTCCTGGTGGACACCATGAATGAATGCGCTATTAAGGTAGCCGACCTAGGAGATACTGCTACTGAAGACATGTTGATTGCCTTTATCAAAAGTTTGGAATTGCACCACTGGATGCTCTCCTCTTTCATTAAGGAATAACCTGTCCTTAGCACACCAAAAGAAAGCCCGCAATTTAATATTGCGGGCTTTCTTTTTAGTGTAAAAGATCAATAAAATCTCACTTCTGCGTCAGGATTGTTTTGCTGGAACTTTTCTACCCTTCTCCGGTTGATTCTCGTATTGAAACAGACCAACTTTTCCAAATTCACCAAATGCATAATAGGGTTTAGATTTCTCACATTTGTGCTGGCGATGTCTAATTCTCTTAGGTCATAGAGTGTGTCTAGGCCCCTAAGCCTACTGATATTTGTCCCTGACAGGTTTAATTTTCTTAGCCTGTTTAAATCTCCAAGGGGTCTAAGATCTTCTACGCCAGTATTGGATACGTCCAGGGACTCCAGGTAACTCAACTCAGAAATGGGGGTCAAATCTCTGAGGGGTGACTGAGATAGCCTGAGTGAATTTAGGTTTTCCATTCTGCTGACAGCACTAATATCCCTGAGTGGGGCATTATGGATGCTTAATTCTCTCAAATTGAAAAAGGCCAACAAGGGCTCAAGGTCTTCTATGTTCACATTCTCGGCTATGACTTTATCCGAAGAGGTCATTTTATGAAGCTGAATAGAACTTGGTCCCTCGTCAAGGTCAAATTGATTTTCCAGAACCCCTCTCCAGTCGTTATTTAAATTCTCCCACCATTGTTCCAGTTCTTCTGTCCTGAACACTACCGTTGCTGCAGGGAGTACCCTTGTCAATTCTTGAATCTCCCAGGCCGCTACTTCGGTGCCGTCCAAATCCAATAACTTAAGACCGGAAAGGCGTTTCAAGGGGTTTACTGAGGCAATTTTACTTCTTTTAAGGGAAAGGTATTCCAACGCACCAAGGTTCTCTAGTGCCTCCACATTAGTGACTGCACTGTTCTCTCCGCTGATATGGGTAAGTGTTTTCATTTCAGCAAGCGGGGATAGGTCATGCACTTTGGTATTATCAAAAGCCAGGTAAGATACCTTTTTAAATTTCAAAGCAGGCCTCAAGTTGATGATCTCGCTTCCTGAGAGATTCAAAGAGTCTATCCCTACCATTTCGGTGAGTTCTTCTACGCTAGGAGAACCCCTGCTTATTTCTGGGTAGATTTTTTCGAGCATTTTATTCCATCCCTCTGGAAGGGTTTCCCACCAGGTTTGGAGGTTTTCCACGTTATGGATTAAAAGGATTCGCCGGTTACTTCTGGCAAAATTGTCCGCATCTTCTTCTGTTATGCTTGTTCTGTCCGCATAAATTCTTCTCAGGTTGCTAGAACCGGATAATGGAGCTAGGCTGCTGACCTCGGTGCCGTTTATATTGATGCGCCAGAGTTTTTTGAGAACAGCCAATGGGGATAGGTCAAGGATATTGGTTTCCTCCAGATTGATTTCTTCAAGGTTTTCCAGATCTCCTAAGAAACCAAAATTGATCAGGAAATTTCCCTTTAAATTTAGCGTTTTCAGGTTGGTGAGTTCTTTGATGTTCTCGACATTGTTAAACCCACTTTCTTCAAGGTCCAGGTGTTCTAGGTTGGTGAAATTATTGATTACTCCAAAACCAATTAATGGCGTTCTGGCAGCTTTTAGTATTTTAAGGTTCTTAAGATTTCCCAAATCATCGATATTTCGGATTTCGGTGTCGGATATATCTAAGTAGGTTATCCTATCGGAATATTTAATGAATTGTATGTCATTTGCGGGGGTATTTGAAATGTCTAAATGTGCCAGAAAAGTGACATTACTGATAGGGCCCAACTCTTCAATATTTGTCCCACTGATATTCACATATTTCAGCTCCCTTAGAGCATGAATAGGGGCTAGGTCCACTAGCACCCTGTTGCCGGAAAGATCCAGACTGTCAATGCTGCTGAATTTATAGATATGGTCGAGCGATACGCTGTCCTCTTCCTCAATACCAAATTTTTCCCTGAAGTACAGGTCCCACTGATAAGACAAAGATTCCCACCATTCCCTGAGTTCTTCATCCCTGCTAAGTTTAGTAGTGTAGATACTTGCGATTTTCAGCTCTTTGGCGTCCTTTTCCCAGTTAATTTCAACAAAGCGCTCCCTTGTGTTTTCTACTTTTTCATTGTTGATGCCTATGCCATTAAGGGTTCGATCTAGGGTGACTTGAAAGTAGAGTTCGCCATTATCCTTTAGATGAGGTTTAATTTCCCTGACCTTGAAATTGAAATTCACATCTTTGAAAAAGAAATCCACATCCTTGAGATAGGCGGTGATACTTTTATTAGTGATGACCTTACGGTCTAGCAATAAGTCATCTTCCACTTGCACCTGATCGTCCCGGAAAATTTTCCTGAAACTTTCCCTAATGATCACATCCTTGTCTCTGGCCGAGGTCTCCTTGCTTCCTACTGTGTTCAAAAAGTATTGCAAAAACCTGATTTGATCCTGCACCTGATCGGTGAGGTCTTTAATTTCCTGCTTATCATAATCTCCCAGATCTTGAGCAAATGTGGGGAAATGATTTCCAAAGCAAAGGATTAAAAGTAGCAAACATTTTTTAGCGCTGTTCATAAATAAAATCTAATATCACCTCCTTGTCTCCATCGTCTAACTTTACCAAGTTAGAAATCAGCCAGCCGGTGTTGAAACCAGGACGGTTGAATTGTGCTAATTCAAAATACCATTTGTCGATTTGGAAAAAATGGTATTTCACCTCCTTCACCGTTTCAAACTTGAGCCTCCCTTTTTTTATTTCGTAGATGAACAAGGTGAGGTATTCCGGCTTGAAATCCTTTGGCGTATAAGACTCCGGTTTAGGGTTGTCCTGTATAGCTTTACGTAAATTCATAAACCCGAGTTCATGGCTCAGCGGATGCAGGAACTTCTTATCGTCTCCTTTTGGCTTGTCGAAAGCCTGGCGGAAAGGCTCAAAATTCACATTTTCAATTACCCACTCATACCCCAGGCCCTCTGGCTGCAATTTTAAAAACAAGGTTACATCATGTTTCTTCCCCTCAAAATTGAATACAGTGGTGGCTTCGGCGAACCAATCCCCACCGTGAAACCTCAGGTATTGAGGGTAGGATTCAGATGTCACGTTATTGATAAATTCCCGTTTCAATTCCACGGGAACATCGGAGGTCTCATTGTCAAAGAGGATATTGATAAAATTCCTCCTTAAATCCCTATCCCTATAGTTTTCGTCTTCTGGGTAATACCTGATATTCCCTTCTTTACTTTCTTCTGCATTAAACCTCCTGAAAAACTGGTTTACTTGCTTTGTGGAGGCGGCGAACCGCCCATCATCCTCCAGTTGCCCGGAGCTGTTGAATGTCTGCCCCGGGGAACTATGAAAGGATATGAAAATTAATAATAAAGATACTATGCTTATTCTCATGCTGAAGTTTCGGTCACCCTCACATCACCTAGAAGCACATCCCAAAACTCGATGGTCCTTCCGGCGATCTGGGTCTGCTTTTTCTCCACGTAGATGGTGATGTCTTTTTTGGTGGTGTCTCTGTAATTTAATCCGGCCTCTTGAGAGGTGCCTTCAAATCGTTGATAGATGGTGATTACGCCCACATACCTGCCGTCGGGCTGTCGCTCAAGGTCACTGATGTAGTGAATATCATACCAGCTGATGTTGACCCGGTCATAATTCAAGGCCATTAACCGCTCGAAATAACGCCTGATTTTATAATAAGCGATTTCACTTCTGTTAACGGAGGACACACCCATTTCCGCATCAGGGGCAAAAAGCTCCTCAGCCCTGTCCATTACCCGGGTAGCTTCGGAAAATTGGGTTTCCTTGCTCCCGATGATACTGATATATTTACTGAGGTCCTTCACTTTTTCCAAAGCCAAAGAATCAATTGCTTGCTTCCTGGAAGGACTGATGTTGTCATCTTGCGCCATGGCCATCATTGTGCTGGCCATAAAAAGGATCAAAAGGGATGAAACGTATTTTTTCATGATTGTCTAATTGCTATGGTGGTAAATTATCTTCTTCGGAGTTCAAGTTCGGTCACCTTTCCACTACCGTCCATCCTGATGTCACTCACAAAATTGAGGTTTTTCTTAGTGTCTTTCAGGTAGTGTAGGTACTTCTCTATGGTAGTAGGCTCATCATAGTCCTTGATGCCGGACTCTTCATGGATGACAATCAAGACGGGTGTGTTCTGATTGGTAAACAATCCTAAGGCTTCCCTAATGGTGTTGTTTGCGCTCTGTACGTTACTGGCATTGGCGATGGAATTGAAATATCCCTCCAATTTTCCGACTGCAACCTCCTCTGCCGTAGGCTGGGCAGGTTTTTCCTCCTTGGGCGCTGGCGCTGGCTCTTCCACGGGCTCTGGCTCAGGGGCAGCTTCTACCACCTTCTTTTTGCTCTTGCATGCTCCAAAGACCAATAAGCCAAGAAGCATCACGGTAACCAACCGATTCAATGGGTAATTAAAACTTCTTTTTTTCATGTTAAATAATAATAGATAGTGTGTGTAATTTCAATTTTTAATTCAAATAATGGGTATTTACAAAATTAATATTCCCAATTCCTTGCTTCTTTTGATTTGAAGCCACTGACTTTTTCTAACAAAGGGCAATATCAGTTTTTATAATAGTTGGTTTCGTAATTTACTGTTTTTGCAGTAGTATTTTTTAACTTTTCATGCTTTTTCATGGAATACCTAAGCGGTTGCGAATATATAATATTAAATTTGTATATAACAAATATTTTATTTGAGAAACGTTTGGCAATTAATCAAAGATTTCGGCCAATTTGTTTTCAAGCGTTATGCCCCTCAAATCTTTCGCCAAAATGTTTCCATCAGGGTCTATCATATAGGTAGCCGGAATAGCATTTATCTGATAAGTGGCAGCAGCCTCCGAATTAAAATATTTGAGATCGGATACTTGAGTCCACTCCAGCCCATCTTCCTCAATAGCTTTTTCCCACATTTCTCTTGTCCTGTCCAAAGAAACGCCAAACACCTCAAACCCTTGATCCTTGTATTTGTTATATAACCTGACCACATTGGGGTTTTCTTCCCTGCAAGGTCTGCACCACCCTGCCCAAAAGTCCACCAATACGTATTTCCCGCGCAGTTCCGAAAGCTTTTGAATATTACCATCAGGGTTGGGAAGGGCAATTTCGGGAGCTGGCTGCCCCACGCTCAATGCACGCATCTCATCCAACTCCTGCTTCCAGGTAGTGATCATTTTCATATCAGGATAGCGTTCCCCTAAAGCGTTCAACGTACTGTCTATGTAATTGAAATCATTCCTGGGGTTTAGCATTCCCAATCCTGCCAATGCGGCGAAACTGCCGTCCATTTGATTAATACTTTCCTTTACCCGGCTGGCATGGTTTACCTCAAGCTGCATCGCCTTTTCTTGGATAGCCTTAATGGCTTCCTGGTCCCTGTCTGCCATGGCTTCATAAAACTCCGTGTTTAACTCATTTCCTTCTTCCTGATATAGCAACGTAACCTCATCAATCTTTCTCAGCATTTCGCTGTCCCTCGAACCTTTCAGTGCTAATTCCTGGGATTCAAAATCATAATTGATTTCCACATCTTCATGATATAAGGCCAATCTTACCGTCTCTGCATCCATCAGGTTTAATTCGTAAAAGTTAGGGCCATCAAGGGTGAGTTCGTATTCAAACTTCCCTCCATTTTTCACCTTAATAGTGTCAACTACGTTAGTCCTGTCATTTGCGTATTCGGAGAGTACGAGAAAGCCCTCCGGATAGTTATCTAAACTGCCGGAAATTTTCACCTTTCCGTCAAACTTTTTTTCCTCCTCACCGCATGCAATAATTAACATACTGCATATCAATAGGATATATAGGGGTGTGCTTTTAGTTCTCATGTTATTTTTCCAATAATTCAATAAGGATTTTGTTGGCCAATTTGGGGTCCGCCTTTCCCTTGGATCTTTTCATCACCTGCCCCATGAACATCCCCAGTAAGCCCTTTTTACCTGCTTTATACTCGTTTACTTTCCCAGGGTTTTCGGCAAGGACTTGTTCAATGATAGGTTTAATGGATCCCTCATCACTATCTTGTATCAGGTTTAAGGCTTGTGCAATTTCCGAAGGGTCCCTTCCGTCTGCTTTAAGCATCTCCGGGTAAACCCGCTGGGAAGCCACCGAAAAACTCACTTTTCCCTCGTCCACCATTTTGATCAACGCCGCAATCCCTTCGGGTTTTATGGGGAAATCATCAATGTGGAGGGTCAGCTCATTTAAATAAGATTTAACAGGCCCCATCATCCAGTTTGAGGCCGCTTTATAATTTTTTGTAGATTGGCATAATGATTCGAAATAAAGGGCGATTTCCTTGGAGTCAGTAAGGACACCGGCATCGTAGGGCGGCAAGCCATACTTGTCCACGAACTTTTGAAACAATTCCCTGGGGAGCGGGGGCAGTTCGTTTTGGATATTCTCAAGCCATTCTTCTGATACCACTACTGGGCTCAGATCCGGTTCGGGGAAATACCGGTAGTCATTTAAGTCCTCCTTGGTCCGCATGCTGCTGGTAAGACCGCTAGTGGCATCAAAGGTCCTGGTTTCAGAAATAATCTCCTCACCACTTTCCACCATTACGATTTGTCTTTCAAACTCATGTTCTATCGCCCTGGCCACATTCCTGAAGGAGTTCATGTTTTTCACCTCTACCTTTTTACCGAATTCCTTTGCGCCTTTGGGCATTATGGAAATGTTGGCGTCACATCTTAGGGAACCCTCTTCCATGTTTCCGTCACATATTTCAAGGTACCTTACCAGCTTCTTGATTTCCATAAGGAACATATACGCCTCCTCGGAAGATCTCATGTCCGGTTCGGAAACAATTTCAATCAAAGGCACTCCCGCCCTGTTGAAGTCCACCAGGGTATCTGTCTCGCCTACCAAGTGCATGGATTTACCTGCGTCCTCCTCCATATGAATTCGGTTGAGTTTAACGTTTTTCTTGGTGCCGTCTCCCAAGATGATGGGGATTTGCCCCCCTACGCATATAGGCCCCTTGTCCTGGGTGATCTGATAACCCTTGGGCAAGTCGGGATAGAAATAGTTTTTCCTTGAAAAAATATTCCTTCTGGTGACTTCACAATCGCAGGCCAATCCCATCCTTATAGCATATTCCACGGCCCGCTTGTTTACTTTGGGCAAGGTGCCGGGATGCCCCAGCGTGATTACGGAAATGTTAGTATTGGGCAGATTCCCGAAAGTGGTGGAATCCGAGGTGTACATTTTACTATTCGTCAATAACTGGGCATGTACCTCTAGTCCTATGACCAGCTCATATTTGCCCTTGATTTCCGCGGAAATAGGGGCGGTTTTAGTTTCTTCAATCATTATCCAAATTACTTGGTTATTCTACCAAAAATGGCAGAGTTTTCAGCCAAAACCAAATGATAGCAAGGCTAAATTAGGTGTTTGGCTTTGAAAATAGTTTTTTGGCAAGCTCCATCACAGTAGGCAAACCCCCAAGGTCCTTTCCCCCTGCGGTTGCAAAGAAGGGTTGACCCCCTCCGCCTCCTTTGATTTCCTTGGCTAATTCCCTAACGATTTTACCTGCATCATATTCCTTTTCCTTTACCAATTCCTCTGAAATGACTACCGCCAGTTGCGGTTTTCCCTCAATATCTGCCGCCAAAACAGCCACAACCCTGCTATGTTCATTTTTTAATTCAAACGCCAATTTTTTCAAAGCGTCTGCATTGGGAAGCTTTACCAGGGCCACTAATAGTTTGAAGCTTCCCATATCTGCAAATTGTGTGCTCAATTGATTTTTCAAGTGAGCAGCCTCCTTAAGCTGAAGTTGTTCTATGGCTTTGCGAAGTTCGTTTCTTTCTTCAATTAAATCCTCAATGGATTTTTTGATGTTCTTTGGGTTTCTCAAGATGTGTTGCACCTCCTTGAGCAATTGCATCTGCTCTCTGATAAAAGTCTCGGCCTTATCCGCGGTCACGGCTTCAATTCTTCTTACCCCGGCAGAGATGGAACTTTCGGAGAGGATTTTAAAAGTGCCGATCTGGCCGGTGGCGCTTACGTGAGTACCTCCACACAACTCTATGGAATAATCCTTGTCAAAGGCAACGACACGTACCTCTTCTCCATATTTTTCCCCAAATAAGGCTGTGGCCCCCATGGATCTGGCCAATGCAATTGGAACATCCCGCATCTCTTCCAGCCTGATGTTCTCCCTGATCTTCTCGTTCACCAATCGCTCCACCTCCTCAATTTCATCCTCGCTCATTTTGGCAAAATGCGCAAAGTCAAACCTCAGCATTTCGCTGTTTACCAAGGAGCCTTTTTGTTGTACATGGTCACCCAAAACCTGTTTGAGCGCCGCCTGCAACAAATGTGTGGCGCTGTGGTTGTTCATGGTCAATTTCCTTTTCTCCTCATCCACCTGGCAGGTGACCATCATCTCAGGAAACTGTGGAATTTTATCCACAATATGAATAATAAGGTCATTCTCCTTCACAGTGTCCTTGACACGGAATTTTTCTTTGTCGGTATGGATCGTACCCACATCACCTACCTGCCCTCCGCTTTCCGCATAAAAGGGAGTCTTGTCCAATACCATTTGATACTGTGTGCCATTTTTGGTTTTCACTTCACGGTACCTAAGGATTTTAGCCTGCGTTTTCAAGGAATCGTACCCCACGAACTCCACTTCTCCATCTTGGTGAACGATCGTCCAATCTCCAGTTTGAAATCCTGCCGCAGACCTGGACCTTTCTTTTTGTTCCTCCATGGAGGCCTGAAATCCTTTTTCATCCACCGAAAGGAGGTTTTCCCTTGCGATCAGGGAAGTGAGATCAAGAGGAAACCCATAGGTGTCATAAAGTTCAAATGCCCATGCCCCGGGAATGATGTTTTTTCCTGTTTTTGACAAGTCGGCCTTAATCTGCTCCAATTTTTTCAAGCCGTTTTCCAAGGTTTTCAAAAAAGAGCTCTCTTCTTGCTCGATAACTTTGGCGATAAAAGCCTGTTGTCCCCCCAACTCAGGGTAAACGTCACCAAAGGTCTTGGCCAACTGGGGCACAAGTTGGAAGAGAAAAGGTTCCTTAAGCCCTAGAAAGGTATATCCATAACGCACAGCCCTTCTAAGAATTCGGCGGATCACATACCCAGCTTTGTTGTTAGAGGGGAGTTGTCCATCTGCAATGGTAAATGCAATGGCCCTGATGTGATCCACAATCACCCGAAAGGCAATATCCGTGTGCTCATCATTGCCGTATTTTTTACCACACATTTTCTCAACCTCCTGAATAAAGGGGGTAAACAGGTCGGTGTCGTAATTGGAGGATTTGCCTTGAATTACCCTCACTAGCCTTTCCAGCCCCATTCCGGTGTCTACGTGTTTGGCGGGTAAGGCCTGTAGTGACCCCTCGGCCAATCGGTTGTATTGAATAAACACCAAATTCCAAATTTCAATGACCTGAGGGTGATCGGCGTTCACCAGAGTTTTTCCATCGATTTTCCGCCTTTCCTCATCGGTACGTATATCAATATGGATTTCGGAACAAGGGCCGCAAGGACCTTGTTCCCCCATTTCCCAGAAGTTGTCTTTCTTGGACCCGTATAGAATCCGGTCTTCTTCAATCCAGTTTTTCCATATCCCCAATGCCTCCTGGTCTTTACCCAGTCCATCGGATTCGTCACCACCAAACACAGTGACATATAACCTGTTTTTCTCCAGCCCGTATTCCTTAGTCAATAATTCCCACGCCCAGGCGATAGCTTCCTTCTTGAAATAATCTCCAAAGGACCAGTTGCCCAACATCTCAAACATGGTGTGATGATAGGTGTCCACACCCACTTCTTCCAAATCATTGTGCTTTCCTGAAACCCTTAGACATTTTTGGCTGTTAGCTATTCGTGAAAACTTTGGGGTTTCGTTTCCTAAAAAATAATCCTTGAATTGGTTCATGCCCGCATTGGTGAACATCAAAGTGGGGTCGTTTTTCACAACGATCGGAGCTGAAGGAACAAGATGATGTTGTTTGTTTTGAAAAAATTGAATAAATTTCTCCCTAATAAGCTTAGCATCCATGTTTTTTGTGGTTAATCGATTATTTTCGAGGCCTTTAAGGTATTATTGATTATATTTGTGGTTTGTCACCCAGGGAAAGGTCATTTAAATTAGCTGACCACCAAGGATTTTCAAAAGGATTACAAAATTAGAGGATTTATCATTCAAATTACAGATGAGTAGAATAAAATATTATTACGATCCCAAGACGTGCAAGTATGAAAGGTATGTGAAGAGCAAATGGGATATCACGCTCAATGTGCTTGGATTTTTGTCGCTGTCTTCTCTTTTTGCTGTGGGCATCTTGATTGTTTTTAGCATGTATTTTGACAGCCCAAAGGAACTGTTGCTAAAGCGTGAAAACAAAGAGCTAAATTTGTATTATGAATTCCTGGAGCAGGAAGTAAGTAAGCTGAATGCCATGATGGAAGACCTGCAGGAACGGGACGACAACCTGTACCGGGTGATCTTCGAGTCCGAACCCATCCCCACCTCAGTGAGGAAAGCAGGGTATGGTGGAACAGATCGTTTCAGGGAAATCAAAGAAAAGGGGCTGAAACAGGAATTCCTCATTGTTTCTACCATGGAAAAGGTGGAGTCCCTAAAAAGACAAATGTATATCCAGTCCAGATCCTATGATGAACTTTCTGAAACTGCGCTCAATAAAGAAGAATATTGGGCTTCTATTCCAGCCATACAACCCATACACAATGAAGAATTGAATAGGTTGGCATCCGGTTATGGGATGAGGATCCACCCTATTCTAAAGGTGAGGAAAATGCACACAGGTGTGGATTTTTCAGCCCCTAAAGGTACGCCTATATATGCCACGGGAGATGGGGTGGTTACATTGGTAAGGACAGAATTCGGGGGTTATGGAAAGCACATTATGATAGACCATGGCTTTGGTTTTACCAGTAGGTATGCCCACATGAATGATTTCAAAGTAAAAGTTGGGCAAAAAATCAAGCGTGGAGATCAAATTGGTACTGTCGGCAATACCGGCTCCTCCACCGCTCCTCATGTGCATTATGAAGTGATTAAAGACGGTAAATATGTGAATCCTGTCAATTACTTCTTTAAAGACTTGGAGCCATCTGAGTTTGATAAGATTTTGGAACTGGCTTCCAGGGAGAATCAATCCCTTTCCTAAGGGTACGGAATTTAATTCCCCATCCACATAAAACTTCATAGCCTTTCAGTACCATTGTAAAATGGTTTTCTGGAAGGCTTTTTGTGTTAATTTTTTTTTATTTTTGATACCATAATTTAAAAACAACATCACATTGCCCTACAAAGAAAAAGAAATAGAGAAAAAATACTTTTCAATAGGTGAGGTTGCAGAAAAATTCAAGGTTGCCACCTCACTTATTAGGTATTGGGAGGGTGAATTCGATATCATTAGACCCAAAAAAGATAAAAAGGGCAACCGCAGGTTCACCAAGGACGACATAGATAAAATTCAACTCATCTATCACCTGGTAAAAGAAAAAGGGTATACGCTGCAAGGGGCTCAGGAAATCATCAAAAAGGAGCATTACCTGATTCATGATAAGGCAGCCATGATACAGCGGCTTAACGAGATTAAGGGTTTTTTAATAGAAATTAGGGACAAACTGAATGACGAAGCCCACTGAAGATGAAATGCTTTACAATGTGGCGTTAAGTCTAATGCCTAAAATCGGCCCTGGCGTTTATAAAAACATTGTTAGTTATAGCGGATCGGCAAGGAGATTTTTTGAAATGCCTAAGGGCAAGGCAGGCAAAATACCCGGGGTGGGGCCGAAACTTCTAGCTTTACAGACGGATAAGGGCAACTATTTGAAACAGGCAGCAGCATTGATCGAGGAAGCCGACAAGTCGGGTATTCGAATGCTTTCGTATTGGGACCCCATGTATCCCAAGAGGCTCAAAGGGCTTTCGGATGCCCCCATATTACTTTTTTTGAAAGGAAATGTAGACTTAAATCCCACCAGGAGCATTGGCATAGTGGGGACCAGGAATGCCACTACCTACGGTAAATCGATCACTTCCAAAATCGTAGAAGAACTTGCACCTTATCAACCAACGGTAATCAGTGGATTGGCTTATGGAATAGATGTGGAAGCTCACAGGGCTGCCTTGCAATACGATTTGCCAACTATTGGCGTTCTGGGAACCCCAATTGAGAGGATTTACCCTGCCCACCATAAACCCATAGCTGCCCAAATGATGAAAATTGGTGGGCTGGTATCCGAGTACCCCGCCACCGCTGCACTTAATCCCAGTAATTTTCCTCAAAGAAACAGAATCATAGCGGGCCTTTCCGACGCATTGATCGTGGTGGAAGCTGCTAAAAAAGGGGGAGCACTCATTACCGCTGAAATAGCCTACAGTTATAACAGGGAGGTGTTTGCTGTACCAGGAAATTTACAAAGCACCTTTAGCGAAGGTTGTAATAACCTGATTCGTAGTATGAAAGCAGGAATTTACATGGGACCCCGTGAATTGGAAGAGACTCTGTCCTGGCATAAACCCCACCAGGAGCCAGTACCGACGATTAAGGTTAACCTGGACAATCTTGAACAAGCGGAGCGCTGCATTATGGAAACCTTAATTGAAAAAGGTGCCATGGAAATCGATAAGTTAAGTTGGGAAACTTCCTTACCACTATCCATATTGGCCGCTAAGTTGTTGAACCTGGAGTTTCAAGGTTTCATCAAGGCTTTGCCAGGTAAAAAATACGCCAGTTTGGAGTAAGGGGATTTTTAGGTTATTATGGGGGAAAAAATGGAAATGAATTCATCTAAAAATTTCTCCCGCAATTTTTTTCCCTTGTTCTAGCGCCTCAGCGTTAAAATTTAAAACATGTCCCTTATCTTCCAAAACCGTAATGATGGTTTCCGTGGGTATGTTACCCATCAATTCGTCCTTGGCCATGGGGCAACCTCCCTTACCATTGATTACTCCATCAAACCTTCTGCACCCGGCATCGTAAGCGGCCTGAATTTTCTCCCGGCTATGTTCTGTCCTGCTGTGTAAATGCACACCAAATTCTACCTCCGGGAAATGTGGGGCGCTGTTGGCCACCAATTCCATGATGTCATTTTTTTGGGCAATCCCTACTGTGTCAGCAAAGGATAAGGTACGTATGCCTTTGCCCGACAATTCTTCTACTAGCGCATATACCATTTCAGGATGGAAGGGATCACCATATGGATTTCCAAACCCCATGCTCAAATAAACCACTAATTCCTGGTCATTTTTCAAACATAGGTCTTGGATACCATACATTTCAGTCTTTGCTTGCGCGATGGTTTTATTGGTGTTCCTCAGTTGAAATGTTTCAGACAGGGAGAGGGGAAATCCTAGATATCGGATTTGGGAATAAATGCCTGCCCTGATGGCACCTTTGATATTTGCCACTATGGCGAGGAGCTTGGTTCTGCTCACCGATAGGTCCATGCCCTCCAGCACAGCCTCCGTGTCACTCATTTGCGGTACGGCTTTGGGGCTCACAAAAGCACCGAAATCCAGGGTGTCAAACCCCACTTTCAGCAAGGTATTAATCCATTCAATTTTTTTATCGGTGGGCACAAATACTTTAAGCCCCTGAAGGGCATCTCTAGGGCATTCTATGATTTTTGGTGCTGGCATGGATCCGATTTACCGTTGTTGGACGAATGGCAATATAAGGAGTTATGTGGATTTTTAAGAAGCTTCCTTTCAATGCTGGGGAATTCTTTTTAGCTCCTTAGGTTGGCCTTGATTAGTGCGTGCATTGCCGTATAAAAGGGATGTTCTTTATTTATTGCCTGCGGTTTTTTATTTAATGCATGATATTGACAGGGGATATTGTAATGGCCAAATTTAATTCTTTAACAATTTTTAACATTTCTGGCATTTACTATTTTTTCCCGCTTATTTAGTTTTGGTGCTTGTACAACCAGATGTTAAAAGATTATGAAAGGTTTTTTACTGTCCACTCGTACAAAAATGTTCTTGATTTGTATGGCCCACGTAATGTGGATGATGTCTTTTGGTGGCCACGAGGCTGTAGCTAATTCCGTGGCTTTGTATACGCCCTACCCTGAAATCACTGTTTCACCCGGGGAGTCAATTGACTATAGTGTGGATGTGATTAACAATACCTCTACCATAAAAAATGTAGGGGTTTCATTATCAGGAATACCTGAGGGTTGGGAGTATTCATTGAAATCGGGCGGATGGACCATAGGAAAGGTGGCCGTGATGCCAGGTGAAAAGAAAACCCTTTCCTTAAAAGTGGATGTGCCCCACCAAGTGGAAAAGGGGGTGTATAAGTTTCAGGTAATTGCTCAGGGCCTTACCTCTTTACCATTAATGGTTACGGTTTCTGAAACGGGTACCTTTAAGACGGAATTCACCAGCACCCAACCCAATGTGGAGGGGCATTCCAATTCCACTTTTTCGTTTAATGCCAAGCTCCGTAACATGACCTCCGAACCCCAATTCTATGCCCTGAGGTCTGATGCACCCAGAGGTTGGAATGTGAACTTTCGGGCCAACGGGAAGCAGGTAAGTTCAGTGAATATTGATGCCAATCAAACCCTTGATGTGGCAGTCGAAATTACCCCGCCAAAAAAGATCAAAGCCGGCACTTACAAAATCCCCGTTCAGGCGGTGACCAGATCCACCTCTGCTGACCTCGAACTGGAAGCTGCTATAAAGGGCAGTTATGAAATTGAATTGACCACTCCCTCCGGATTATTGAGCACAAGTGTGACGGCGGGAGGGAATAAACGATTGGAATTGCTGGTGAAAAATAATGGTTCTTCCACGGTCAATGACATTAAGCTGGATAAGAGAGCCCCTGTGGATTGGGATGTGATTTTTGAGCCCAATGAAATCAAGAGCCTTGAGCCCGGGGAAAGCTCCAAGGTGTTTGCCACCATTCAGGCCTCTAAAAAAGCCATAGCCGGAGATTATATGGCCACCCTTGAGGCTAATAACCCAGATGTTTCAGAGAAAGCTGCATTCAGGGTTTCCGTGAAAACTCCAGTGGTTTGGGGATGGTTGGGGATCATGCTCATCCTTGGGGTTTTTGGTGGTGTTTTTCAACTCTTCAAAAAATACGGAAGGAGGTAAGCAGTGGATCCGGTAATCGAACTTGAAAACCTTAGTAAATGCTATGGGGACTTCAAGGCTGTAGATGACCTCAACCTTACCATCCAAAAGGGTGAAGTATTTGGACTTCTAGGACCTAATGGTGCCGGGAAGTCCACTACTATCCTTATGATGCTAGGGCTCACTGAACCCAGTGGAGGTAGCGTGAAGGTCTGCGGACTTGATGCCACCAGGCATCCTGTGGAAGTAAAACGAAAAGTAGGATACCTGCCAGAGGATGTGGGCTTTTATGATGATCTGACCGGTTTTGAGAATCTTCTCTTCACGGCCAGGCTTAATGGCCAAAGTGATCAACAAGCTTATCCAAAAGCTGCCGAACTATTAAATAAAGTTGGGCTTGGAGCTCATGCAGAGAAAAAGGTGGGTAAATATTCCAGAGGGATGAGGCAAAGGTTAGGGCTTGCCGATGTATTGGTAAAAGACCCTGAGGTGATCATTCTTGATGAGCCTACGCTCGGCATAGATCCCAAGGGAGTAAAGGAGCTGCTGGAATTGATTCTTCACCTCAGCAGGGAAAAAGGGCTTACCGTATTGCTATCTTCCCACCATTTGCATCAGGTTCAGCAAATTTGTACCCGGGTCGGGTTGTTTGTGACTGGGAAACTCATAGCATCAGGAGATGTGGAGTCTCTATCCTCTCAATTGATTGCTAAGCACCCCTATCTCATAGAAGCTAAAATAGGGGATGAATTCCAGGATCCGGTACTACGGGAAAATCTCAGTAAGATACCCGGAGTGGAAGAAGTGACCCTGCTCGCGGAGGGGCTTTTACACATTGGCTGCTCCGCGGACAACACAGCGGCAATAGCAAATGCCATAATGGCATCAGGAGCTCAATTGACCCATTTGAGCAAAAAAACCTACGGTTTAGATGATATTTATCAACGTTATTTTGAAAATACCACTTCCCATGAAGTTGATCAATCAAGCTAAGCATTACATAGCAGGCATAAGTTTACCTTCCCTTTCATTGCACCAAACAAAAACCCAAGCTAAGACAAATGAGCTTTCGTCCAAAGTGACCTCTCCCTTTTGGGTGATCGTGAATAAGGAAGTAGCAGATCATATACGGAGTTGGAGATTGGTGATTTTGGTGGCAATCATTACCATAGCTTGTGCAGGTTCCTTGATTACTGGTTTGATGCATTTCAAAGATGCAGTTTCAGCCAATGCCCCCGAAGGCAGTTTCTTCTTTTTGAAGTTGTTCTCTGCCTCAGGTTCAGGATTGCCCTCATTTGTGGTCTTTATCAGTTTCCTTGGCCCTTTGCTTGGGATAGGGCTAGGGTTTGATGCCATCAACTCAGAACAAAACCGGGGAACCATGGCCAGGGTGCTGTCCCAGCCATTGTACAGGGACCAATGGCTCAATGCAAAGTTTGCAGGAGGACTTATCGTGATTTCAGCCTTGTTTACCGGGCTTACCTTGATATTTATGAGTATTGGAATAGTGAAAATAGGAATTCCGCCCACCCCTGAGGAGTTTTTGCGTATCCTGATTTTCACTTTTGTGACCATATGCTATGTGGGATTCTGGATGAATTTGTCCATTTTATTTTCCGTGAAATTTAAGCAGGCAGCTACATCTGCTCTCTGTACGATTGCCGTCTGGCTTTTCATTACGGTTTTTTACGGGATCATCGTCAATTTCATTGCAAATGCTACTGCTCCTGGGCAATTTGCCACTCCCGATCAAATGGTCCGGTATCAGCAATTCATCACCAATTTGATGCGAGTAGTTCCCAGCCAGCTCTACAGTGACGCCACCACAACCCTCCTGATGCCATCGATTAGAAGTCTAGGGCCTTTGACCACCGAGCAAGTGGTGGGCACGGTGCCCAGTCCCTTACCACTGGGTCAGAGCCTGCTTTTGGTTTGGGCGCAAATGACAGGGTTGGTATTGGCAACCGTGTCCTGTTTTGCTTTGGCCTATTATTCTTTTATGCGCAGGGAGGTTAGGTCTCGTTAGGTTGAAAATTACCTAGTACTGAAAAAAAGGAGTCTTTAGGCTCCTTTTTTTATTGGTTATAGTTGACTTACCTGGCGTCAGGTAACCAAAGCCATAAAGGGTTCGGCAGGCATATATTAAGAAAAAGGGGCTGCTTAAGATAAAAAAATAGGTTTTAAGAAACCCACATGATTGGACCTGTTATTCTTTATTCAAATTGCCAGAGGGCATTAAAGTTTTTTGCAAAATAAATATTCAAATATGGTCTTAAATTCGTCTAATTTTTTCTTTTCTTTGAAAATTAAAATTAGAAGAATTTGTGCATGCAAAGAATGACACATAGCGAGATGATTATTATTTACAAGACATACTGCCTTCCCGGTAGACAGATTTTGCCGATTAATAGCTGTTTATAATGAGATGATATTCAGTATTTTTGGATTTATTAGTGCGGATCAAAGAATTATTCTAAAGAAAAAAATTTTCTTTATAAATGATATTATAATTTCTCTGCTTTCTGCTCTGGCAATATTCATTGTTACTTACGAAGTAGGTGTTTCAGATGAGTTTCTGGAGGGATGGTTATATTATGGTTTCGGGATGATCTTAGTTTTGATGACCATTGCTTATTCCATTAAGCTGGTATCTAAGGAGGAAAGGTATTCTTGGATAAAGGTTGTTTTAGATTCATTCATTTTTTTTTTATTGTCTTTGGGTACTATTTTGTATTTTGATCTATTAGCATCTTCTACATACCTAAATCAATTTGGAGAGGTGCAAGAAAAAATTTTTATTTCAGTCCTGGTCTTTTTGTTATTTATTGTTGAGGTGAGCAAGTTAAGCCTCTCTGTGAACCAGCTTAATATCCATCCAGCTTTGGTGTTTATCTTAAGTTTCATAGTAGTAATTCTAATAGGTACAGCCCTTTTATCGCTTCCCAATGCCACTACCAACGGAATTAGCTTCATTGATGCTTTGTTCACTTCCACTTCTGCTGTATGCGTTACCGGGCTTATAGTCTTAGACACAGCAACAGATTTCACCTTTCTGGGGCAACTCTTTATTCTTATCCTCTTTCAAGTGGGGGGGCTTGGAATGATGACTTTCACCTCTTTTTTTGGGTTTTTTTTCAAGGGTTCATTTTCCTTGCAAAACCAACTTTTTCTTAAGGATTATATCAATGAGGAAAATATTGGAGCAATCAATTCTACACTATTGAAAATAATCCTGTTCACCTTGATTACAGAAAGTATGGCGGCTTTGCTGATTTTTTCCTTTGTAGATGAGGGATTGTTTGATCATGTGGGCGACCAATTTTTCTTCTCGATTTTTCATTCGGTTTCCGGTTTTTGCAACGCTGGTTTTTCCATTTTGAGTGATGGACTTTATGAGATGGGATTCCAAGATCAATATACTGTCCATCTGATCATTGCCTTGGTCATCATTTTGGGTGGAATCGGATTTCCCGTAGTTTTAGGATATTACAATTACCTCAAGCACGTAATGGTCGGCACCAAAAAACTGATTACCGGTGAAGAAGAATATAGACATGCCTCAAGGGTAGTCAATGTCAACATCAGGTTGATTGTTTATACCACTACCATCCTATTGGTTCTCGGCTTTGTCACTTTTTGGGTTTTTGAGGCAGAGCATACTTTGAAAGGGCTTTCCGGTTATGGGAAATTTGTCACTGCTTTTTTTGGTTCCGTGACTCCAAGGACGGCAGGGTTCAACACTGTGGACATGTCAGCTTTGGCCTTGCCTACAATCCTCATTTACTTGATATTGATGTGGATAGGCGCCTCACCGGGTTCTACAGGAGGGGGCCTGAAAACCAGCACCATCGCAGTGGCGGTACTCAATGCCATAAGTATTGCCAGAGGAAAAGACCGTGTGGAAATATTTAAAAGGCAGATAGGCAACGAAACCTTGAGAAAAGCATTTGCTGTAATTCTTTTGTCTTTTTTGGTGATCGGTTTAGGGGTGTTTCTGGTGCTGCTGTTTGATCCTCAAATGACTTTGGTGAGTGTGGCTTTTGAAATATTCTCTGCATTCTCCACGGTGGGATTGAGTTTGGGAATTACGGGAGATTTGTCCATAGGTAGTAAAATCGTTGTGACCATTATCATGTTTTTGGGAAGGGTAGGAACCCTCACCGTATTGGTGGCTTTTATCAGAAAAGCCAAAACACTCAGGTACAAGTACCCTGAGGAGGGGGTTTTCATCACTTAATCAATTTATTCAGGATTATGAAATATATCATAGTAGGATTGGGGAATTTCGGAGGACACCTGGCTGCCAGGCTGACAAGTTATGGCCATGAAGTGATAGGCGTTGATGCCAGCGAAGACAAGGTGGAGGCGATCAAAGACAAAGTCACCCATGCGATTGTCATGGACGCTACTGACCTTCATGCGGTCAAAAATCTTCCCTGTAGGGAAGCTGATGCAGTGATTATTGCCATAGGGGAAGACTTTGGTGCCTCGATTATGGTGACTGCCCTTTTTAAACAACTCCAGATTAAACGGCTTATATCCAGGTCTATAAATAAGGTACACGAGACAGTAATCCAGGCCATTGGAGTAGATGAAATTCTCCATCCTGAAGAAGATTCTGCTGAAAGAATGGCCAAGAGCCTACAGATGAAGGGGGTTCTAGACTCCTTGGATGTTTCTGACGATTACAATATTATCGAGGTAAAAGCACCAAAAAGGTATGTGGGACTTACCATCGCTGAAACTAAAATCCGTCAAGACTATAACATTAACATCCTTACGTTAATCAAGATGGAAGAGAAACCGAATATTTTTGGAGTGAAGGCAAAAAGTAAAAAGGTTACAGGAGTAGTGACAGCGAATACTAAGATTGAGAAAGGGGATATCTTATTGCTTTTTGGGCATATAAAGGATATTCAGGCTATACTTAAGCTCGAGGAATAACCCTACTTTAATGCCGGCAGCTCTTCCCCACAATGCTTACAAAAATATGCTTCTTTGTCCATGACCAATTGTTCGCATTTACGACACAACCTGGCCGTGGCCATTTTTCTCCTGCTTTTAGCCTGAGTCATTTCAGAGGTAACAATCCCCGTGGGAACTGCAATGATGCCATAGCCCATCAGCATGATGATGGAGGCCAAAAACTTCCCGATCGGAGTTAAAGGTGTAATGTCTCCGAAACCTACGGTTGTCAGTGTGACTATTGCCCAATACATGGACATGGGGATACTTGTAAAACCACTTTCTGGCCCCTCTATAATATACATAACTGTTCCCGCTATCAATACTATCGTAATCATCGAAGCGATAAAAATCTGGATTTTAGCCCGGCTTGCCCTTAGTGCTTCAGCTAGGAATTCAGCATCCTTCACATACCTCCCGAGTTTCAATACCCTGATCACCCTTAGTAATCTCAATGAACGGATCACCACCAAAAACTGGGTATTGATAAAGAAAATACTCAGGTAAGTGGGGATAATGGCCAATAAATCGACAAGACCAAAAAAACTGAATACATAGCCTGATTTCCGCTTACTCAGCCAAAGTCTCAAGCCGTATTCAATGGTAAAGAGAAAGGTAAAGCCCCATTCCAGTAAATAAAAAACATGACCATATTGATCATGAAAATCCCTAACAGAATCCAAAATGACGATACCCACGCTTAAAAGAATAGCTACCAAAAGCACCACGTCAAAGGTCTTAGATGCCCTGTCATCATGTTCAAAAACGATATGGGCTAGGCGGGATTTGGAAAGGGAAGAAAACATCATGGTTTTTTGATGGGAACTTTGATAATTAAAAGTAAATGTCTGCTTTGTTTTAGGTGTTTAAATTTACAAAAACAATATCACTGTTAATAGTGCGATCAAAAGTGAATTTTTTTCACACCGATTACGAATCTAAAGATTGTCGGAACCGATTCCAAGAGGCTTTACCATCCTGTTGAGAAAGTTCTCAACCGAGGCAGCATAGGTGATTTCAATGATTTCTCTATCAGACCAATGGCTCTTGAGCTCCAGCAAAACAGCATCGTCTACTTGGACCTTTTTGGTTACTTCTTCCACAAAAGCCAAAGCAGCCTTTTCTTTAGGACTATACAGTTCACTGTTATTGAATTTGAGGAGGTGAAAAGATTTTTTTATAGGTATCCCAGATCGGACTGCCTTGAGTTCTGAGACATTCATACAAAAGAAACAACCATTTAAGATAGCCACATAAGTTTGGATCAAAACCTTAAGTTCATCAGGGATCGAATGCCTTTCTTCCGTTCAGAGTGCTTGAGCCTCACCGATCTCGAGCCTTTAAGCATTGAACAAGTAGCCACTCAATTCCCTCTTAATAAGAGATCTATTTTAAGACAGCTGAAAGAAGAGGGGTTTTCTTACCGTAGGATTACCGTCGAGATATGGTAAGAACTGTCGAACTATCTTTCACCCAATCCGATGATGCAAATACAGGAAATTGCCTATTTACTCGGTTATGGAGATGCCCGCATATATCTACATGAGGGAAAGCGATGCCAATCTGATAATCATTGACATCTGGAATTGGAGGCACTAAACCTGTTGGTTGGAAGTTACAATTCGTAGTTACTTTAAAATCAAATTGGCCCATGTTAAATGTTTAATCCCATTATTTCCAATCCAACACTTTACTTATCGGAATATGATCTCCAAAATCCTTTCCTTGGTAGATTTGAATAATCTTTTGTTCGGCATCAATAAGGAAATCAGCAGGTAGAATGGGGTCGTCATTGATGGATTTCAAATTAAAAAATCCGCTGAGCAACATTTTCATCATTTTCAAAGGCTGAAGCATTATGCGGAGCATCCCTTTAGGGGAGGATTCCACACCGTAAAGGCTATAAAGTTCCATCTGAGGATCAGGAATAATAGGGAAAGGAGCATTTTGTTTGCCGGCATATTCGGTAATTTCAGCCGCAGTTGATGCAAAAACAGCTATTACCTGAATCCCATTTTCCTCAAATTCCGGTTCGGCCATGATTAACTCTCTGACTCGCATATTGCAAAAAGGGCAGGAGGCTCCACGAAAGAAGCTCAACATGATTCTTTGGCCCTTATAGGACTTTAGTTCTACGCTGTTTCCAAGGAAATCGGTAGATTCAAAATCTGGTGCTTTCTTTAATAGAAGTGATTGGTTTGATGGGTTCATAAGATTTTATATTTTTTTAAAAGTAAGTTTAAAAACCCTATTCAATTTGTCATCCAAATGACTTTATGTTGATTTTTGCCTAGAGATTCCGAATTTGCTAAGGAAAATGATAAAGATTCCCTTTAGCGCATGTAATTGCATGAAAAATATCCCAAACGTTTATTTATGATCTTTCTCCAATTGACATTTTGTATATATTTTGATTAAACTTGAAGGTAACAAGTTTGAAATCAAATTACCGGATCAAAAAAAGAATCCAGTTTATTTTAAAAACAGCATTTCTGGAGTTAGGATTTCAATGAGAAGTTCAGGTGCAGGAGGGTATTTGGAATCCTATGTAACCAGTACTATGTTAATCAAACTATGGACAAATATCTCCTGCAGATTTCGCAGCTATTCGAAGAGGACCTCCACGGTACACAAGTTACGCTGCGGGAATCCGACCGTCAATTTATTCCTAACGTTACACTAGCCCTAAGTACACATGTAGTATACAGGTTCCCCTGCGAAAACCCATTTATGGTTTGGCCTTGAAACCGCTAAACCAAATTTCCAACTCCCAGTAATAGGTAAATGCCCGCAGCAATGGCCGCACCTAACAGGGGCCCCAAAATGGGAACCCAGCTATAGGCCCAATCGGAGGACCCCTTACCTCTTATGGGGAGCAACTGGTGCATGATCCTGGGACCTAAATCCCTGGCGGGATTTATGGCATATCCAGTAGTGCCACCCAGCGATAAACCAATAACCCATACCAGAAAAGCCACCGGCAAGGCACCTAAAGACCCTAAACCAATGGGCGTTCCCCTGCCGTCCTCTAGCACTGCTGGGGTGGAATATAAAATCACGATGATCAGCACAGAGGTACCTACTGCCTCGGAGATCAGGTTTGAGGGATAATTTCTGATGGCGGGGGAGGTGGCAAAGGGGGCGAACTTAAGCCCTGCATCCTCAGTCCGGTCAAAGTGGTCTTTATAAACGAGCCATGCCATACCGGACCCGAACATGGCTCCCAAGACCTGTGCGAGCACATACTTAGGCACCATTGCCCATTCGAAATCCCCGGCAATGGCCAATCCAACACTCACTGCGGGGTTTAAATGGGCACCACTATAAGGGCTGGCCACTACCACTCCTATGAAAACCCCCAAAGCCCATGCGGTGGTGATCACTATCCATCCGGAATTATTGCCTTTGGTGTCTTTGAGCACTACATTGGCCACAACTCCTGACCCCATGGCCAACAGTAGGGAGGTACCCACAAATTCTGCTACAAAAATATTCATGGCCTATTCCTCTATCCAGTTTTTAGAACGTTCCACTGCCTTCTTCCAAAAGTGCAAATAACCTTTCACTTTTTCTTGCTCCATTTCAGGATCAAAGGTTTTGTCCGATTCCCATAATGATTTCAAATCTTCCAGTTTCCAAAATCCTATTGCCAGTCCGGCCAGGTAAGCCGCCCCAAGGGCTGTGGTTTCGGTCATCTTTGGTCGTTTTATGGAGGTGCGTACCAGGTCTGCCTGAAACTGCATTAGAAAATTGTTGGCTGAAGCCCCCCCGTCCACTCGCATCTCCTTGGTTTTTTCACCACTGTCTTTTTCCATGGCTTGCAGCACGTCATTTACCTGATACGCGATCGCTTCAAGTGCAGCACGGGTCATGTGTGCGATGGTGGTGCCCCTTGTAATCCCAAAAAAAGCCCCCCTGGCATTTTGATCCCAATGTGGGGCCCCCAGTCCTGTAAGGGCTGGCACAAAGTACACCCCGTCATTATCGGGGAGACTTTCGGCCAAGGCCTCGGTTTCCTGAGCATGCTCAAAAAGGGAGATGCCGTCCCTGAGCCATTGGATAGCGGCCCCTCCTATAAATACCGATCCCTCTAAGGCATAATTAACTTCATCCCCTATTTTCCAGGCAATGGTGGTTAGAAGCCGGTTGGCTGATTTTACCGGAGATTTTCCAGTGTTCATCACCAAAAAACAGCCCGTACCATAGGTGGTTTTGGTCATTCCCGGATGCAAGCATAGCTGGCCAAATAAGGCCGCCTGCTGGTCGCCGGCAATTCCCGCAATGGGAATTTTAGCAGAGAATACATCCCCCGCCGTAGTGCAATATACCTCAGAACTGGATTTGACTTCCGGTAGAATGGATTTGGGAATATCCAATAGGCCTAACAGCTCCTCGTCCCAGCACTGTTCATGGATATTGAACAACATAGTTCTACTGGCATTGGTGATATCTGTGATATGCTCAGTGCCACTGGTCAGTTTCCATACTAACCAGGAATCCACTGTCCCGAAACATAATTCCCCGTTTTCGGCTTTTTCACGAGCGCCTTTCACATGGTCCAAAATCCACTTGATCTTGGTACCTGAAAAATAGGCATCTATGATCAGCCCTGTCTTTTTATTGATTTTTTCAGAAAGCCCTTTACTTTTTAGCTCGTTGCAATAGGAGGAAGTTCTTCGATCTTGCCAAACGATGGCGTTATAAATGGGTTTTCCGGATTTCCTGTCCCACAGAATAGTGGTTTCCCTTTGATTGGTGATGCCTATACCTGCAATTTGGACGGCTTTGATATTTGCCTTCGTGATGGCTTCAGTGGCCACTGCGGCCTGGGATGTCCATATTTCATTAGGATCGTGCTCCACCCAACCTGATTTTGGGAAATGCTGCTCAAAGTCCCTTTGTGCCATTGCGGTAATTTTTCCCTTCGGGTCAAAAAGGATAGCGCGGGAGCTAGTGGTGCCCTGATCCAGGGCCAAAATATAATTGTTGGGGTTATCCATGGGTTTAAATTAAATATTTGCCTGCTAATTTATTAAAATCTTCTAATTCTTTTTTCACTTGGTCTTCATTCCACCCAAGTTCTTCTGCCAGCAGATCGGCTACCACGGGAGCGGCATCCTTGGCAGCGTGTGCATCCTGAATCAGCAACCTGATTCTACGGGAAAGGATGTCCTCTATTTTCAACGCCATTTCCTCCCGGATCGCCCACACTACCTCTGCAAGCAAATAAGGGTATTGGGGGTGCAGTTTTTGACCTAACACCGGGTCGTCCGTGGCCATTTTTCGGATGATTGGGGCATCACTGCCGTATCCCTTCCAGTGCCCTGCTTCGTGCTTCTTAGTGTATCCATGAAGTTTGATATCAGCAGAATCACTTTTCACCGGTTGGCGGTTATGGAATTTATAAAATTGATCCACCGTGTCTTCCCCCATTTTCCTGAAGGTCGTCCATTTTCCACCCGTAAGGGTGATGAGTCCGCTTTTGGATACAATTACTTTATGGCTTCTCGATATTTCTTTAGATTTAGCTCCTTCTTCTTTCGGGGCGGCTAGGGGTCTAAGCCCGGCAAATACCGAAAGAACATCCTCCCGGCTGGGGGCTTTCACCAGGTATTGCTTGGCTGTATCCAGGATGAAATCGATTTCACTTTCCAGTGGGCGAGGTTCTAGTTTGGCTTTTTCCCTAATCGTATCCGTGGTGCCTACCACAAGCTTGCCTTGCCAAGGTACCGCAAAGAGGACTCTTCCATCTGTGGTTTGTGGAATCATTAAGGCGTCTTTGCCACCCAAAAAAGAATGATCCAACACCAAATGGATCCCTTGACTGGGCTGAATCATCTTACCAATATCGGGCTGGTCCATCTTAAGGATTTTATTCGCAAAGACCCCGGTGGCATTGACCACTGATTTTGCTTTTACCGTATACTGTTTTCCACTGACCTGGTCTTTTATCCTTACCCCGGTGATCCATCCGTTGATGTCTTTTTCGAGATTTTTCACTTCGCAATAGTTGATCAAGCATCCCCCCATGCTGGCGCAGGTTCTGGCGGCCATCAGCGCAAGTCGGGCATCGTCAAACTGTCCGTCATGGTACACGATCCCCCCTTTTAAGCCCTTTGGATTGATCATGGGCATGCGATTCAAGGTATCCTTACGGGAAATAAATCTGGATTTTCCCAGCCGCAGTTTTCCAGCCATCCAGTCATAAATCTTCAGCCCTATGCTGTATTTCCATCTGTCAAAGAATGTATAAACAGGAATGATGAAAGGTTGATTGCGGGTTAGGTGTGGGGCATTTTTAAGCAGGCGTCCCCTCTCTTTAAGTGCTTCCAGCACAAGGCCTATCTCTCCCTGGGCCAAATACCTTACCCCTCCATGAACCAGCTTGGTACTCCTGCTGGAGGTGCCTTTGGCAAAATCTGCTTTTTCAAAAAGAGCTACATCCAAACTTCTGGAAAGGGCATCTAAGGCCACACCCAGACCAGAGGCTCCGCCCCCTATGATCACAAGGTCCCATACCTTGTCTTTATTGTTAAGTTCCTTTAGGTTTTTGTCTCTGTTCATTGCTGCCGATTTAAAACAAAAGTAGTACATAAATTACGAAAAGAAAATTAAAAAAGTTTCCTTTTGAATTTTTTTTGTTTCTTTTTGTTTCTTTTTACCGTAATTTTCTTCGAATTGAAAAAGATTGGTTCAAATAGTTAAATTTGGAAATATGACGATTGCCGAAAGACATAAATTGATATTGGAAAAACTCCAACAAGACGGTTACGTGAGTGTTGCAGAGCTGAGCAGGGAAATGAATGTCACCATGGTGACGGTGAGAAAGGACCTCAAGGCACTGGAAGACAAAGGGCTGCTATTTAGGACCCATGGCAGTGCCACGCCTGTATCCCCTTATGTGAACGACAGGTCGGTGAGTGAAAAGAAAAGTGTTCAGTCAAAAGAAAAGCAATTGATCGCCCAAAAGGCAATTGAACTTCTCCATGAGAATGATGCGGTGATTGTGGGTTCCGGTACCACCGTGGTGTATTTTGCCCAAGCTATTCCCAAATATATCCCACTTACCGTGCTCACGGGAGCCATGAACGTGACCATGGCGCTAATGGAACATGCATCCATCGAACTCGTGCAGCTGGGGGGGGTGGTGAGAAAAAGCAGTAGTTCGGTAGTGGGGCATTATGCGGAATCCATGATCAGGGATTTCGCCTGCAGCATGTTATTCTTGAGCGTGGATGGCATAGACCTGGAATTTGGTTTTACTACCTCAAATATGATGGAGGCTCACCTTAATGCAAAAATGATTCAGGCCGTGCAAAAGACCATCATTCTGGCAGACTCTAGTAAATTCGGGAAAAAGAGTTTCGGAAAGATCGGGGCATTGGAAGATGTGGACATCATTATTTCTGATCATAGGTTGTCTTCTCATTATGTACAGAAATTGGAAGAAAAAGGTATAGAGGTCATTCTTGCTTAATGCCCGGTGGCCACTTTTCCGCTAAAGGTAAAAATTCCACTTCGAGGAACCCTCCCATGGCATTGGGTGGGGCCAGGAACTGGGGTATACCGTTAATCACATCCACAGTCTGCCGGTGTACGTGCCCGGCGAATACAGAAGTGACATTTCCCCCTCCAAAAACTTCCTCATAAAAGGCATACGTAGTGGCATTGTGCCCGCTTTCAGGCCACCTGATCCGGCCCTCGATTTCGAATATGGTATCTGATTCAGCACCCCATTCAGGATGGCCACAGCCATAGCTCACATATCTGCCAGGGGCGTAAAATGGAATATGCACTAATAGCACCACAGGTTCCCCGGATTTGACTTCTTCCCTGAAGTAGGATAATTGGTCTTCGTTGATTTCGTAAAGCGAATTGTCTATACTGATAAATTTTATGCCGTTGATGGTCTTGCTGTTCATTAGTGGGTGTCCCCCCTGATACAAGGGCAGCAGTCTTTCTTTTGTCCAAGTATCACGTAGTTCATGCAAACTGCCTTTCATCCCCTCATAGTGCCAATCATGGTTACCTGCTGTATAGAGGTAATCCAATCCACTTTCGGAAAGATGGTTTAGCACCCAATCTATGGCCGCTTCTGACGGAAAACTAAATATGTCACCAGAAAGCCCGAGTAGATCAATGCCCTGTTCTTTTGCATAGGCAATAGTTTCCAGAAAAGCTTTCTCAGGATGGGTTGGCTCCCCGGTTTCAAAATGCTTGGTTTCATTATAGGCTTTAGCCATTCTCCCGCTGTATTGCTGGAAGGGTTTCCCCCTGTCGTCATCCATAAATAGGTGGGTATCTGTCACATGCAATAATCTGGAGGGTGTCTCTAAGCCTTCTAAATAGCATTTGACTTTGTTGCCTTCTGTGCTAAAGGTGGAAACGCTGGTTTTTTTAGTAGTCAATGTTTGCGACTGCCCTCTTGAATACCCATGCGGAAGGCCTAAACCAAAAGCGGCAGCAATGCTTCGCAAAGCAAATCTTCTTCTATTCATGGACAATCATTCAATTTTCAATACAAATCATCCCCCTTAAAACTTACAGTGAGAGATTATGACCAAATCAATACGCCTCTACCTCCAGCTCCTTAAGATAGCGATAATTTTCTAAAACCTGAATAAGAAATACCCTGACCACCTTTCCCCTATACTGGGCAGTCAGCTTTTCTTCATACACAAGGCCTTCAAACGCTTCTTCCACCGCTGGAATTTTTTCTTCCCCCCATTTTACAAAAACCCCATTAAATTGGCGTTGTTCGAATTGCTGTAATCCAGGCCAAAGATCGAATTGGTTTTTCCTTCTACCGAGGTTGGGGTTGTAGGTTTGCGGGTGGCCCTGCATGTAAAAACTTAGTGAAGAGGCCACATGGTAGCTGTCGCTGAAGACAAAATGAGGGGCTAATCCCAGGGAGTCGATAAGGTGATCTACCCTTTCCCCTAGCTCACGGTATCCTGCCAGGCGGGCAAAAGGATCCTTTTCTGGTCTAAGCACATTTCTAAAACCAATTGCATCAATGGGCCCCGGATACATGATCAGCACCAGTAAAACCCCCGATACCAGAGTGGCTATCTTCGTATAGCTGAACCATCCTTGCTGCTGCCTGATGGCATATGTCATAGCAATGGGAAGGGGCACATATACAAAAGCGGGCCAGTTAACCTCCACCCTTTTCACCAAAGAAATACCCAGGAATAAACACCAGGTCAATACCACCGGCAACAAGATGAAAAGCAATCGATGGTCCATTTCCTTCCTCCAGGTTTTTAAGGCGAGGAAAATAAGAGGCACCAGGAATAGGGAAACCACTGCGAGTTGTCCCCCCACATATTCCCCCATGTACCTTGCCGCATCCGACCATTGAAACCCCGTGCCCGATCCGCCAACTCCCCCCAGGGTACCTACGTGCCTGAAGGTGACCCAGTCATTTTGAAGGTTCCAAACCATAATGGGGACGAAAGACAGGGAGGCCATTCCTGTAAAGAGTAAGGTTTGTCGGGTCAGTAGTCGCCTGCTATCCGTGATCAGTAGAAACAAGAATGTATAAGGTAAAATGAGCACCATGACGTTTTTGGAGAGTATGCCCAAGGCCACAGCCAGCCCTGCCAAAAGCCAATGTTTAAGTTTTCTGGACTCCATTGCCTTCCAAATCCAAAACAAAGCCAGGGCCCAGAAAAACACCAATGAGGAATCAGTGGTATGGAAGAGCGAGGCCAGGTGGTAAAAGGGCATCACCATGAGAAGGATCGCTGCCCAAAATGCAAGCTTTGCCTCTTTAAACATCCGAAGAGCCAATTCAAAAACGATCCAGGCCGTCCCCGCAGCAAATAAAACAGCATTGATCCGGACAGCAAATTCATTTTGACCGAAAAGGGAAGTGCTCAATCTGTTATAGATGGCTATCATGAGCGGCTTGCTGTAATAATTCCAGTCCAGGTTTCTAGACCAAAGCCAATATTGCGCTTCCTCCGTAAATAGGCTAAGGGGGGTGAACAGGGTGAATTGTATTTTAAAGATGGAAACCGCCGCCAATACGGCTATTAAGTAGTTACGGTAGCGTTGCTCAGGTGCCATAGTGAAAAGTTTTGCGCAAATATGCGTATTATTTGTAAAAAGGGCATAAAAAAAGGGCCGTCCTTTCGAACAGCCCCGGGGGCGAGCTCAACCCCCATACAGTTTCATGTGTTTATAATTGTTTTTCAGTTGTCACATAGCCTGCCCCGAACTTGCTTCGGGGGAATCTCGCAAATGATAATCATGCCAGTGTGTGACGTGCTCCTCATGCCCTGACTGCCGTCAGGACAGGCTCGATTTCCTATTGTTTGGCAAGGACCATTTTCTCCTTGTATTTCTTGATTTGCCTTCTAAGTGCCTCCACGGAGTCGTCGGCTGCGGCCTCAAAGGAGTCTGTTTGGCTCTTGGCAAAAAATTGCCTTCCAGGTACATTCAGTTTGATTTCTACGATTTTATTCTCGCTTTTGTCGTTTTTATCCAACCGCATGAAAACCTCTCCGTCAATGATTTGGTCATAATAGGTCTCCAGCTTATCTGCTTTCTTCTGGATAAAATTGATGAGTTTGCCATCAGCATCGAAATGAATGGAATGCATTTGTAATTTCATGTTGTTTACGATTAAAAGTTGAACTTTTATTTAAGCTTTAGGGTGTGCCTGTTCAAACACAGCCTTAAGTTTTTCAATAGAATTATGGGTATATACCTGAGTTGCCGCCAGGCTCGCATGCCCCAGAAGGTCCTTGACCGCGTTCAGATCAGCACCCTTGTTCAGCAAATGGGTGGCGAAAGTATGCCGTAACACATGGGGACTTCGCTTGGAAGTTTTTACAAAAAGATCTAGATTTTTCCTTACTACACGGTATATCATCATAGGATATGCTGGCTCCTTGCTTTTTCTAACGATAAAATAATCACTTGAGTTGACAATTGAAAATGTTTCCTCAAATACTTTTTTGTAAGAAACAATATTCTTTTTCATCCCGATCGAAAGAGGGATAATTCTGTTTTTATTGCCTTTTCCGTTTACCTTGATCTGACATTCGTAGAGGTCCACCTCGGTCCATTTTAGCCCTATCAATTCAGAAAGCCTCATGCCGGTGAGGTATAAGATTTCCAGGATGATCTTGTCCCGTTGGTCCTCAAAATGATCACCAAAACGCATTTCATTAAGGATGTCCTCCATTGTGGGCTCGGTGACGAAGGTGGGCAATCTTTTGCCTTTTTTGAGGGCTTGAATTTTATAGGTGGGGTCCTTTGGGATGCTCCCATTCCTGAGCAGGAACTTGTAGTAGGACCGTAAAGTGGCGATTTTTCGGTTGATGCTTCCGGTGCTGAGGGGGAGTTCTATCAGGTGGATCATCCAGGCGCGGATATCGGCATGTCCCGCAATGCTGATGTCATCAATCCCAAAGTTGGAGATTAAAAATTCCTGAAATTGTTCCAGGTCTTTTTGGTAAGCCAAGATGGTATGAGGGCTTACCCTTTTTTCGTGCTGTAGATAATTGATAAATGAAAAAAGCATATCGGTTACTTGATTCACCAATATGCTCAATCTTTTTCAGAAAGAAAAATACGCCTTTGATTAGTTGTTCTCCATGTCCCGCATTTTCTGGCGGTATGCTGCACGGATCACTTCAGACCTCCTTGTAATTGAAGGCTTTTCGAAGTGCTGACGGCTTCTCAGTTCCCTGATTACACCTGTTTTGTCAAACTTCTTTTTAAAGCGTTTTAATGCTTTCTCTATACTTTCGTTTTCTTTTACGTTTACTACTATCATATTGTACACCCCCTTTCGAGCATGCAAAGGTATAATTTATTTTTCCGAATGAAAACATTTTGTTGAAAAACAGCCGGTTCCTTTTAACCCTTCCAATTTAATCACCTTTTCTTATCCTGTGCCTAAGGGTAAACCTTATGTTTTCATAGTCAAACAAAGTGTCAAATTGGTATTCTTTCTCTATAGATTTAAGATAACCAAGATGTATTTGCAGGTCCCTGCTCAGAAAATATTTCAAACCAAAATAATAACGCAACGTATCCAGCCATTCTTCTATGGAATCATTCACCATGATTTCAGCATTGGTTTCAAAGTTAAAGTGGCCTTTTTCCTCTTTTTTATCCACCAGGACGAAGTCCATAGACAACATATATCTGCTACGAATGGTGAAATCATATGTACCCAGGTTTTCCTCAATTGCTACCTCTCCATTTTTTATCTGCCTTAGCGTATCCCCTACAAACCGTTGCTCTATACGGAGGCGGTGGTTGAAGTTAAACCTGTCTTCACCATAGGAGAAATTCACTTCCTGATGGGGTCGTATCTCTGGCTGAATTACACTGGTAAAAAGGCTATACAGCATGGAATAGGAGAGTCCTCCTCCGAAACTCACCCAGTCATGGGATTGTCTCATCAGACTCGCTCTTCCTATACTTTGATACTGACGGTCGGCCTCAGCAAACCGTCTGTTGTCCAATTCCAGGCCAAACATTGTTTTTTCCCCGGTTTCTACCTCCAGGAAGTAACGCGTCCAATAGAGCCACCCTTCCTCAAAAGTCGAAACTTGTGCTGCTGATGTAAAGGCGCAAAAGGAAAAATAAACCAACAAAAGAATTCTTGCCTTTTGCTGTAATAACCTGATAAGAAACTTCAACGTTGTAATAAACCGATGGTGGTACTCAAACCACCTCAATTATAAGGCCAGAGGCCCCGCCTTTGTCATTGCAGGATGCATTTGGCAATAACCAGTTTCTGAATTTCTGTGGTGCCCTCGCCTATGGTACATAACTTCACGTCGCGATAATATTTTTCTACAGGGTAATCTTTGGTGAAGCCATATCCCCCAAAAATCTGAACAGCTTCGTTTGAAAGTTTTACAGCTACTTCTGAGGCGTAATATTTAGCCATGGCACTTTCAAGTTTTACCGATTTTCCTTCGTTTTTCATGGCAGCGGCCCTGAAGGTAAGCAACTTTGCGGCATCCAACTCTGTGGCCATTTCAGCCAACTTGAAAGAGATTCCCTGAAAATCCGAAATGGGCCTGTCAAATTGATGCCTTTCCTTGGCATATTTGATGGAGGCTTCCAGGGCCCCTTCGGCAATGCCCAGTGAGAGAGCAGCTATAGAGATTCTCCCTCCTTCCAGCACCTTCATGGACTGGATAAAACCCTCACCCACTTCCCCCAGCACCTGGGATTTGTGCAGCCTACAGTCTTCGAAGATGATTTCTGCGGTTTCCGAAGTCCTCATGCCCAACTTGTCTTCTTTCCTGCCTCCGCGAAAACCTTTTGTGCCTTTATCCACTATAAAAGCCGTCATGCCATGGGAATCCCTTACTTCCCCTGTCCTGGCGATCACCACCGCCACATCCCCTGATACCCCATGTGTGATGAAGTTTTTGGTGCCATTAAGGATGAAGTAATCCCCGTCTTTCCTGGCCACTGTTTTCATATTGGCGGCATCTGAACCCGTGTTTGGTTCAGTGAGTCCCCAGGCACCCAGCCATTCACAGGTGGCCAATTTAGGAAGGTATTTTTCCTTTTGCTCCTCAGTTCCGAACAATTGAATATGTCCGGTGCATAAGGAATTATGGGCTGCCATGGAGAGGGCGATTCCAGGATCAAGTTTGGCAAGTTCCACGATGGCAGTGATGTATTCGAAATACCCGAAACCGGAACCATGGTAGCTTGAGGGCACCAATACCCCCATCAGGCCCAACTGGCCTAATTCTTTCATCAATTTGACAGGGAACTCTTGGTTGTCGTCCCATTCCTTTCTAAATGGGGTGATGGACTTTGCTCCAAAATCCCGAATCATGTCTGCAATCATGGACTGATTCTCATTGAGCATTAGCTGATTCATAATAAAATTAGTTAAGTATGTAATAGGCTTTTTTGTATTAAGTTATACTTTTTTGGCCACAGAAAGTTTCAACCCTTTTTAAAAGTCTTAATTTTTCCCAAAAATAGCAGGAAGATGTATATTTGGTTCATGGAGAAAATTTTAATTACAGGCGGTGCCGGATATATAGGTTCTCATACGGCCATAGCCTTGGTAAATGCAGGTTATCAGCCCATCATTATTGATGATTTTTCGAATTCAAATACGAGTGTCTTAAAGGGACTCCATGAAATACTGGGTAGGGAGGTGCACTGTTATACTGGTGACTGCAATGACTCAGGCATCATGAGCAAGGTATTTATGGAACATCAGCTAGCAGGGGTTATTCACTTTGCTGCCTACAAGGCTGTAGGGGAAAGCGTGGCTCATCCCATAAAATATTACAAAAACAATGTGGGGTCATTACTTGTGTTGCTGGAAACCATGAAGGAGTTTGGAGTGAAGAACCTGGTGTTTTCTTCTTCATGTACCGTCTATGGCCAGCCCGAAAAGCTGCCCGTCAAAGAGGACTCACCAAGAAAGCCCGCAGAAAGCCCTTATGGAAACACCAAGAAAATTTGCGAGGACATCCTTAACGATGTAACCCGTAGTGCGCTTGGCCTCAGGATGATATCCTTACGTTACTTTAACCCCATAGGAGCACATAATAGCGCCAAGATAGGAGAGCTACCCTTAGGTGTACCGGCCAACCTGGTTCCTTTTGTAACCCAAACCGGGGCGGGGATTAGGGAAAGGCTCACCGTGTATGGTGACGATTATGACACACCCGATGGCACTTGCATCAGAGATTATATCCACGTGATGGACTTGGCAGATGCCCACGTCAAATCCATAGATTATCTTAAGGACAAACCCGATAACTTTATGGACTTGTTCAATGTGGGGACAGGCCAAGGTAATACCGTAATGGAGGTGATCAAGGCTTTTGAAAAGGTAAGTGCCAAGACACTGAATTTCCAGATAGGCCCCAGGCGGCCCGGTGATGTGGAAAAAGTATGGGCTGATACCTCGAAAATTACCGCAAAGCTGAATTGGCAGCCTAAATTCAATCTGGAGGATGCCTTGAGGGACAGTTGGAGATGGCAGTTAGCATTGGCCGATAAATGAATCCTTTTAACTGAACAAATTATGTCCAGGAGCTATTTATTACTTTTCCTTTTAGCCTTAGCATGTACATCAAAAGACCAGGGCCGGGAGGAAACTCATGGGCAAGAGAAGCCTGTGGACTTGGTTTATCCCTTGTTGGATGCTGTGAACTCCCGTTGGTTTTATTTTAGTTCTGCCACCAGGCCTTTTGGCATGGTGAATTTAAGCCCGGATACCCAAATTGATGGGGCCTGGGGCAGTGGATATCGCTATGACACAGATACGGTGAAAGGATTTAGCCATATCCATGCATGGCAGATGTCCGGGGTTTCCGTAATGCCGATCAGTTACCAAAACGTCCCCGAATCTTTGCTTAATGACTATTTTTCTTCTTTTTCCCACGATCATGAAGTGGTAGAGGTGGGGTACCACAAGGTTTACCTGGACCGCTACGGCATAGATGCGGAGCTAACGGCTACCCATAGGGGAGGATATCACCGATACACCTTTCCGGAGGATAAAGAGGCAGGGGTGCTGTTTCAACTCGCTGGTGTGCTAGGACCTAGCGAAATGGTAGAAGGAAAATTGGAGAAGCTGGATAACCGTACCTTGAAGGGGCAAGTTACCAACACCCCAACCATCAGAAGACCCAAACCCATAACCGTTTATTTCAAGGTGGAATTTGACAGAGACATAGAAGGGCTTGTGGGTGCTGAAAATTCTGAAAATATAATCGTTTGTTTCGGCAAGGGGATAGATCAACCCTTGCTTATGAAAGTGGCAATTTCTTATACCAGTTTTGACAATGCCGCAAATAACATGGAGGAAGAGCTAAAAGCAAGGGGGTTTGATGAAGTGGTAGAGGAAACCCAGGATATATGGAATGAGCTTCTAGGCAGAATTAAGGTAGAAGGGAACACAAAGGAACAGCGTCGGCGCTTTTATACCGACCTTTGGAAATCACTTCAGGGAAGGCGAACGATTTCAGATGCCAATGGCGCCTACCCAGATAATACCGGTGAGGAGTTCCGTATTGGTCAAATACCATTAAATGAGGTGGGGAAGCCTAAATTCAGACATTTTAACTCAGATTCTTTTTGGGGTGCACAATGGACCATAACCGTACTTTGGGGACTGGTTTATCCTGAGATTGTAGAAGAGTTTTGCCATAGCTTTTTACAGTATTACCAAGATGGGGGCTTAATCCCCAGGGGACCGTCAGGAGGTAATTACACTTATGTGATGACAGGTGCATCCTCCACTCCCTTCTTTGTGAGCGCCTACCAGAAAGGCATCAGGGGATTTGATATTGACTTGGCCTATTCAGCTTTGGTGAAAAACCATCTGCCGGGAGGGATGATGAGCAAGTCGGGCTATGAACATCATACAAGCTCAGGAGGAGGTGTGGATTACTACATGGACTTGGGTTATGTGCCCTACCCCAACCCAAAGGGAAGATTTGGCAGCCATGAGCAGGGGGCAGGGCAGACATTGGAATACAGCTACCAGGATTGGACCTTGGCCCAATTGGCAAAGGCTTTGGGTAAAGAGGAAGATGCAGACCGTTTTTTGAGAAGATCCATGAACTACAAAAATGTTTATGATAAGGAATCGGGATGGATGAGGCCAAAGGACGAAAATGGGCAATGGTTTGAGCCCTTTGACCCCTATGATTATGCCAAAGGTTTCGTGGAGGCCAATGCTGCGCAATTTACCTGGTTTGTGCCGCATGATTTGGAGGGCTTAGCGGAATTAATGGGTGGCAAGGATAAAGCAGCGGAAAAGCTAAATGGCCAATTTGAGGTTGCGGAGGAGTTGGGCTTTACCTCGGGCACTTCCCATGCCGTAGAAACGCATCCTGAGTACAGGAGAATTCCCATCAACTATGGAAACCAGCCTTCCATGCAGGCCGCCTATATATTCAACCAATTAGATAGGCCTGATTTAACCCAATACTGGTCCAGAAAAGTGCTGAAATCCGCTTTTAGCGCACTTACCCCCGAATTAGGTTATAACGGGGATGAAGATCAGGGCTTTATGGGGTCCTTGGCCGTATTGATGAAGATAGGTTTGTTTCAAATGAACGCAGGTACGGAAGAGAATCCTCAGTACGAGATTGGTAGCCCTATTTTTGATAAAGTAACCCTACAACTTAACCCGGATTACTATCCCGGTTCAGCGGTTGTAATCGAAGCTAAAGGTAACGGTGAAGATCATTACTTTTTAAAAGAAGCTTATTGGCAAGGGAGCGCCCTGGATGGATTTGCAGTGGGGCATAATGAATTGATAAAGGGAGGGGAATTATTGTTGGAACTGGCGGATTCACCATAAGGTTTTTCATGATTTGTTTCTATATTTACTAGGCCAATCGGTATAGAAGATGGTTTTTTGTTGGGGGGTTGGTGATTTATTTTTCATGTCCTTTTTATGCCAATGTACTATGAAAGCTGCAATAAGGTTAAACTACGGTGATCCCAGTGCCATCAAGGTAACCTCCTGGCCCAGGCCTATTCCCCAGCCTCATGAGGTGTTGATAAAAGTACATGCCACCACTGTCAATAGGACCGACTGCGGGGTATTGCAAGGAAAGCCTTATGTGTTCCGCTTTTTTGTGGGCTGGCCCCGCCCAAGGTTTCCCGTATTAGGGACTGACTTTGCGGGCGTGGTGGAAGAAATTGGGGCCAATGTAACTAAATTTAATTTGGGAGATAGGGTATGGGGATTTGATGATAACGGATTGCCCTCACAGGCAGAGTACCTGGTGTATGGGGAGGGTAAGAATATATCTCTTATTCCTGAGGGGATTACTTTTGCCCAGGCTGCTGCAAGTGCCGAGGCAGCCCATTATGCGGTAAATTTTATGCGCCATGCACGGCTCCCAGGTAAGGCGGATGTATTGGTCAATGGGGGAACCGGAGGCATTGGATCGGCATTGATCCAGTTATTGAAGGCCAATGGGATAAAGGTGACTGCAACTGCTCCCAGTGAGCATTTGGAAAAAGTTTATACTTTAGCTGCAGACCGGGTTTGGGACTTCGAAAAAGAAAGCTTTCTGAATATGGATAGAAAATTCGATGTGATTTTTGATGCCGTGGGAAAGAGTACTTTTCGGAAATGCAGTAAGTTGCTCAAGCCCAAGGGGCAATACCTTTCCTCGGAATTGGGTGACGGGATTGAAAACATTTATTTGCCATTATTAACCAAACTCAAGGGAGGGAAAAGGGTTATTTTCCCCCTTCCAAATAATATAAGGGGGAGTATGAAGGTCATACAGGAAATGTTGAAGACAGGTACATTCAAACCCTTGATCGATAGCGAATTTCTTTTAGATGAGGCTGCCCTAGCCTATCAATATGTGCTTAGCGGTAAGAAAATTGGAAATGTGATATTAAATTGTGTGTGATGGGATATTTACCTTTTTCTTCCAAAATGAAATCGAGCAAGACGAAAACGACCCATGGAATTTTAAAAATCAGCAAATCCCGAAAGGAAATGACATTTGGTTTCTCGCAGCCCTGCCCTATAAACACATGAAATCGAGCCTGTCCTGACGGCAGTCAGGGCATGACGAGAGCGACACACGGGGGGATGATTATCGTTGCGAGATTCCATCTGACCATAAAAAGACAATTATAAACAGAT
>PXCO01000251.1 GCA_003565295.1 Cyclobacteriaceae bacterium | reverse complement strand
GCATTTCCCGTTGCTTTTGTTGGGGTCTTTTTCATTACCCCTAAAGTCAGACCCTTTACTTGGCAACAATTCCTTTTTACCTACTTGATTCCTCTACTCCCCCTGTTCATTGCATGGGACGGAGCTGTTTCCAATGCCCGAACTTATACCATTGAAGATTTAAAATCGCTTATAGATGGCCTCCCGAAAAGTAGTTACCAATGGGAAACAGGTAAATTATCCGGAAAAGGAGGGAACAAAATATACTTATTGGGATATCCCTCTTCGGATTAAACCTGAAAACACCTGTTAACCAACGCTTCCGTTACAGCATTAATCACCCTAAATAGTCTCCGCACCATGAAAGTATTTTATTTAGTATCCATAATATTCCTACTTCAAACCCCTTGCTTTTCCCAACTATCACCCTTGAAGCTTGAACAACTAAAACCGGGATCCTATGACAATTCCTGGTGGAACAGGGAACCCCTGAGGCTTATCCAAACCAACCTCAGGGAAATAGATGCCAATCTGGACAGGGAAAAATATGTGCAATCCATGGTGGATGCCTCTGCGAACCTGGTCTTACTCAACGTGGGAGGTATTGTGGCCAATTACCCCACCGAACTTCCTTTTCAGTATCGCAATACCTATATGGAAGGAGACCTGGTGGGTGACCTGGTACATCAACTTCATGAGAAAGAGATCAAGGTGATTGGAAGATTTGATTTCAGTAAAATCAACGAATCTCTGGCGGGGAAAAAACCGGAATGGCTGTACAAAAGCCGCAAAGGTGAAACAGTAAGTTTCAACAAACAAACCCATACCTGTGTAAACGGTGGTTATCAACAGGAATATAGCCTTGAAATCCTGACAGAGGCCATTAATAAATATCCCCTTGACGGCATATTCTTTAACATGATTGGCTACCAAACCCGGGACTACGCCGGCGAGGACCATGGCATCTGCCAATGTGATAACTGCAAGAAAGGGTTCAAGGAAATGACGGGAAAGGAGCTGCCTCAGGAGGTGTTTCCCGGAGAACCATTATATGCAGCATACAATGAATTTAAAAGACAGACCTCGGAAAAACTATTCACCAAAATCTCTGAACATATCAAAAAACTGGATCCTAGTCTAATGATCAAAACCTATACGGATGTAGGGGTGGATATGATCAGCAGTGAATCCGGGGCATCCCTTTCTTCCGACTACGAGTGGAATTATCATGCCACAGACAATGTAAAAAGGGTACTGGGCTCCTATCAGGACAGGTCGCCAATGAATTTATTGATTTACTTTCAGGCGATTGGGTTCAGGCATGTAGGCACATCACCGGACTTGGCCAGGGTATGGATGCTGGAAAATATGCTGCATGGTGCCCCTTTGGGTTTTGTGGTCATTGGGCCCCTTTTTGACTATGAGGAGAGGGCATTTATCCCCTATCTGGAGGACTATTATGGTTTCCATAAGCAGCATGAAAACTTGTTTACCAATCTGGAATCCAGCAGTAAGTTAGCCCTGATAAGAGGTGCTGGCCAGGAGTACCGGGGGATGATAAAACTACTTACCGAATGGCATATACCCTATGATATAATTGAACCGGGGGCCATCTTATCCGGGCGACTACCAAGAGCATTGCAGGAATATGAAGTGTTGGTATTGGGAGATGTAAGTAATATGGGTGAGGGATTGGTGGAAAGCATAGATGAATATGTGGAAAAAGGAGGGAAAATCCTTGCCACAGGTTTTACCTCTTCCACTAAGCGGGGGGATGAAGGAAGCATTTCCTTAAAGTCTTTAGGGGTAAGTCCCCAATTTAAGGTTTATCCACAGGCGAAATCCACCTACTTGCGGGTAGGGGAACAAGATAAAGCTGCCATAGGGAATAAATTAACAGAAGATTTTTCCCTTATGATGGTGTATGCGGACTTCCTGGACTGCTCCCCTATGGAAAATACCGAATCGTATATGCAGCTGATCCCGGAAACCATGTTTGGCCCTCCTGAGAAGTCCTATTTCACGGAGGAGGAAGTAACCGATATCCCCGGCCTATTTAGCAATACATATGGGCAGGGAAAAACAAGCTTTATCCCCTGGCAACTTGGTGCCCAATATTATCACAAGGGCAACTATGCCCATAAAGCGCTTTTTTACGGAGCCCTGACGAATCTATTGGATTGGGACAGCGATTTGCAAACAAACGCTTCCCACCTGGTGGAAATCTCCAGGATGAAAAACAGGGAGGGAGCCTTTGAATGGATAGGCATGATCAACCACTCCGGGCAAATCGGGGGAACCATAGGGAAGCCAATACCCATGCGTGACATTGAAATTCGCTTTAAACCTGCTAAACCTTTGGAACACCTATATTTGCTCAGATCCGGTCAAACATTGGATTTCGAACAAGAAGGGGATTGGGTGCTTTGTACGGTGCCGCAGCTCGATGATTTTGAAATGGTGGTGGGAACCTACAAATGAAGTTATTATATAATACTTCTCTGCCTCTGGCGTAATTTCTACTTTATAGACTGACTCCTCTTCCACGCGTTTACCTCATTTTGAAAATCCCGGATATCCCTTGTATTTCCTTCTTCTATGGACTTTAGTGAAGCTTTGGCTCTTTCGACCAAATCGTCTTTTTTGGTTGCAAATAAGTCCTTCTCCAAATCCTGATCTAGTAATTGTTTGATCCGATGTATAAGGTTGACATCTTCGATGGTAGTTAAACGAGCTATAAGCTCGAGTTTTTCGCTTCTTATATCCATATTGCTAGACTTTAAATCCTTAATTTATAGATTCCCATGATAGAGTGAGCCAGTGGCTAAGGCAGCCTTTGATTGTTTGGATGTCCATGCAGCTCAGGTTTATCTTTTACATAAAGTTAACGGATTTTTTGTCCAGTTAAGTTTCCCTTATCCAAAAAGATAGTTTTTGTATCAAACAAACTCCGGTCGTAGGTTGGATCTTCTTCTAAATTTTTTATTTCAGCTGTAAAAAAGGTGTGGGGGGCCTTTTAAAAAAACCCTCAAAAGAAACGGAAAAAAAGAAAGCCCTGACCTGGCTTCATAGCCGGTTGGACAAGGTGCAGTTACTCTGCACAACTTGTATATAAACTTAACCCACATGGAACTGTACTTACTCCGGTCCGGGATAAAATTGGATTTCAAAAAAAAACGGGGATTGGGTGCAATGTACCGTTCCGCGCCTCGAAGATTTTGAAATGGTGGTGGGAACCTACAAATGAAGTTGAAACTTAGTTATTTACCTGGGGCTTTTCGGATTTTTCATTAACTTACTAACTTTTTAAGTTAAGATGTTATGACAAAGAAAATAATTATATGCCTTTCTCTTTTAGGCATTTGCCTGTACTCTTGTTCTGAAAAGGAGAAAGGGGCTACCCAATTTATCCTAATCCAAAGTGAGGAAGGATTAGCCTTTGAGATGGATGAAACATCGTCCAATTTCAGTATGCAAATTGAATACCTGGAAGAGGGCGAAAGGGAATATGTGTTCCATAGGGACTTATTAAGCCAGGACATACACTGCTTCGATATGCAGTCCCAACAACTCGTAAAACGGCTACAGTTTGATCAAGAAGGAGAAAGGGGAACCGGTAGGTTGGATTCATTTTTTGTTCCTGCCTTGGACAGTATTTTATTATTCGGCAACCAACTTTTTTTCACAGATTTTGAGGGTAATTCTTGGGAGAAAATATCTTTTACCAAGCCGGATAAATTAAGTAGACCATTTCTGCAAATAGGTCCTTATCGGGCTAGTCCCCAATTGAAGGGGAGCCAATTGTTGGTTGCTACCCGATTAGTAGGAAGGCTGCAAGAACTTACTCAAGATCAATTGAATGAGGCATCACTTTCCTATGGCATAGATTTGTCCTCAGGTAAAGTGGCATTAACTCCTCATAATTACCCTAACGATTACCTTAAGGATGGCCTTAAAGGCCTTTATTTCTCTGTGGCCTCTAGAAAACATGAGATGATTTATTCATTCCAGGGAGACCACCATCTATATGTAGGAACACCCGATAATTCATCGCTTAAAGCAATTTATGCCCCAAGCCGATATTTACCCCAACACCTTCCCAGCCTGGGAAGGGACGAAACCTCGGAACAATTCAATCGCTATTTTTTGAGCGCTCCAAAATACGGCAGTATTTATTATGACAAATACAGAGAAGTTTTCTATAGGTTTGTTTACCCTGAATACGAGGTAAAGGATGAAGAGGCATTGAGGGAATTGCAGATGTATGTGCCTTTTTTCTCTGTTCAGATCCTAGGGCCGGACTTAGCCTTGCTGGGTGAGACACTAATGGACCAAGAACCGCTTAACCCTTTCAATGCATTCGTGGGAAAGAAGGGGCTGTACATTTCCAATAGCAACCCCAACCATTCCGATTTCAATGAGGATATGATGAGTTTTCACCTATTCGAGCTAAAGGAATCGCAGAAGACCAAAAATTGAAAAATACCAAAAAAAATAGCTTGCTAAGAAAAAATTAGATATACTTACATTTTATAGTTGGCTAATACCCCTTTACCATCCTAAAATAACCTGTTGTAATGATTTTCCTCTATATTTTGATTGCATTGGCCATCATTATTGTGGCCATTATTAAATTTGACATCCATCCTTTTTTAGCCCTATTTGTAGGAGCCATCATTTACGGCCTCATTGCGGGTATGGCTCCTGAACTGGTCATTGACTCCATCATGGCAGGATTTGGGGGTGTGCTTGGGCGTATAGGATTACTGATTTTATTTGGCGTCATCATAGGGACTTTTCTAGAGAAATCCGGAGGCGCCTTTGTGGTGGCCCAAAAAATCCTTTCCTGGATAGGTAAAAAATCGGTCATGCTGGGAATGATGGTGACCGGGGCGGTTTCTTCCATTCCTGTGTTTGGGGATAGTGCCTTTATCATGTTGAACCCCATCAACAAGTCCCTTTCTTTTAAAGGGAAGTTACCCTATGCTGCCACCACCGTGGCATTGACGTTGGGGATTACAGCGACCCATTCCCTGGTTCCTCCTACACCGGGTCCCATAGCTGCTGCCGGTATTCTGGGGGCGGATTTAGGCCCTATTATTTTTTGGGGACTCATTATCAGCATCATATCGCTCATTCCTTGTTATTTCTTTTGCAAGTATGTAGTCTCAAGGATCCCACTGGTACCACAATTTGCGGAGCTGGAAGCAGATAAGAAAGAAGTGAAATACCCTTCCTTGGGTAAATCCTTTATGCCAATTGTTATCCCACTGGTCTTGATTGTATTGGCCTCCGTGGCAGCTTACCCTACCCAGCCCTTTGGGGATGGGCCCTTTACTACTTTAATTCTTTTTATAGGCAACCCTATCATTGCCTTATTACTTGGTGCCTTTCTTTCTTTTGCATTGCCCCAAAAATTTGACAAAAAGGTCCTTTCTGCCAGCGGGTGGTTGGGGGAGGCCCTGCTCATTGCGGCACCTGTTATTTTAATCACAGGTGCAGGGGGTGTATTTGGAAAAATGTTGGAAAATTCCGGCATCGCAGACCACGTAAGCTCAGGCATCAGTGCGGGAAACCTCAGCTTGTTCCTTCCTTTTTTTATGGCTTTTGCATTAAAATCGGCCCAAGGCTCCTCCACAGTGGCACTGGTGACCACTGCCTCCATCATGGTTCCCTTGATGGGGCCTCTGGGTTTGGAATCCGACACTATGAAAGTAATGACAGTATTGGCCACAGGTGCCGGGGCAATTGCGGTTTCCCATGCCAATGACAGCTTCTTCTGGGCAATGACCCAGCTATCAGGGATGAACATCAAAAAAGGTTATCAATCCCATAGCATAGGTACTGTGATCCTGTCTTCTACCGCTATGTTGTTGATCCTTTTAATCACTCTCTTTTATCAAATGTAAGGGTTAGCGCTCTAGATCTACTTTCTAACCCTTACCTTTAAAGCCTCTTGAGGGTTTCTGATGATGAGCATATCGATCTCGGTTGGGGTAAATCCATTGGTGAGTAGCAATGGGACAAACCTTTCGGTGAGGGTGGTAAAAGGCCTGAATTCGCCTCCCCCTTCTTCCCCTGGGCTGTACCAGCCAGCATCGTGGCTGAGTAATACCCTATGCAGGCATCCATGTTCTTTTAAAAATTGCAACCTACCTATGTACGTTTGCATTTGATTCTCATGAAGGCCATCCAGACTTACCCATGCCCCCATTTCCGCTGCTTTCACCAGTTGATTCAAATCCTTTTCTTGTTGTGCATGCACCCAGATAAAGGCCTCGGGACTGACGCCATTTTCACTGAGTATCTCTAATTGTTGAAATGCAGGAATGGAAGGCCCTGTATGGGAGGCAATGGTGAGACCGGTGGCTTTATGTGTGATCACCGCGGCCAATACGAGTTTCCGGTGAAGCGAAGATAATGAATCAGGGTTAACCCCGATTTTGATGAACCCGGGCCTGATATCCGTATCATCTATACCTCCCTCCCATTCTTTGATCCACCGATCGGCGAGTTGCTCGGAACTTTCTTCGAATGCATATCGGGGAAGGTATTTGTTGTCTGCGGCACCGTAAAGGCCTGTATTGGTGAGGATTTGCAACCCCGAAATTTCAGACAAGATTTGCAATAGCAGCACATCCCTACCCAAATATGCCGGTGTGCATTCCACCAAAGTACGTATACCTTGTTTTTTGATGGCTTCTAGATGAGGGCCTACCACATCTGCCACCTCTCTCCTGTCCCACCGAGACTCGCTGATTGCTGCTGCTCCCACAAAATCCACCAATAGATGTTCATGCACCAAGGTCCTTCCCATTTTCTCAGGGTTTATTGCTCCATTAACCGTCATGATGGACATGTCTTGGGGAAATGCATTTAGAAAAATGGCAAAAAGCAATGGGGGCAAGAGCAACTTCTTCATTTGAAAAACTTATTTAGGCCATGTATGTGCTGCCATAGCCGCACCTATGATTCCGGCGTTGTTCTTTTTTTCCGCCACTAGCAGAGGTACATCCACAGTGATCTGTGTCTCAAATTTTTCGAGCTTTTTACTGGCGCCACCACCAATGATAAAAAGGTCAGGAGATAATATCCTATTGGTGTGCTTTAGGAACTTGTTAAACCGCTTGCCCCAAACCTTATAGCTAAGGTTTTCCTTTTTCCTTGCCGAATCGGCTGCGTAATACTCTATAATCTCTCCATTTTTGTAAAACACCCTCCCCAATTCAAAGTTAGGGATCAATTTCCCATCATAAAAAACCCCGGTACCAAGCCCTGTTCCAATGGTAACGGTGATCACCAAACCCATTTTCCCCACTCCGGCCCCGAAATTCATCTCCGCAAGCCCAGCGGCATCGGCATCATTAATCACAGTGACCGGTAACCCAGTCCTTTCGTGAAACAATTCATCCACCTGAACCCCTACCCAACTTTTATGAATATTGCTTTTGGTAACAGACATGCCGTTGTTCACCACCGTAGGGAATCCACAGCCTATGGGGCCCTTCCATTGGAAATGATCAACCAGTACCTTAACTGCGTCTGCCACACTATGGGGCTTTGATGGTTTTGGGGTGGGTACCCTGAACCGTTCTTGGGTCAATTCTCCTGTCTGTATATTCACGGGGGCACCTTTTATGCCCGATCCTCCTATATCAATCCCCAAAATTTCCATAAATGATGTGCTCGATGAGAAAATGTATTTTTTCGTTTTAACTTAAAATTGGCATATTAAATTTAAGACCTTTTTTTTACCAATTCCCAATTGTCACAGGGAAAATACACAAAATCCCTTTAAAGCTTCTTTAGGAGTGGATAATTATGTTATTTCGGAGTACCTAAATTTAAAGTCATTCACACAACTATATCATCCATGCAGAAAAAAAATAAAAGAAGGGAGTTTTTAAAAAAGGCGGGTTTATTAGCCATTAGTGGGCTGGTACTCAATAAAGAGTTGATAGCCAATACCGTAAATAAACCCATTGGACTCCAGCTCTACTCCTTAAGAGAGGATATCAAGGGCAACACAGCAGCCATTTTGGAAAAGGTGGCAGGAATAGGTTACAGGACGCTTGAGGCAGCCAATTACGATAATGGCAAAATCTATGGGATGGCTCCCGGCGAAATGAAAAAGAAGTTAAGCAACCTGGGTATGAAGATGAGTAGTGCCCATGTAGGAGGCCCTAGGGATTATTCAAAGGACAACCACCAACAAGCCATGGACTGGTGGAAAAAAGCCGCAGATGATCATGCCGAGGTAGGCGCCTCATTTATCATCAAACCTTCCATGCCCATCCCAAGCAGCCTGGACGAACTAAGAATTTGGTGTGACTACTATAACGCCATTGGCGAAGTCACCCAAAAAAAGGGGCTTATGTTCGGCTTCCACAATCATTCCAGAGAGTTTGAACAAGTGGAGGGTGAAGTGATGTATGACTTCATGCTCAACCACACTGACCCGAAATTATTCTGTATGGAGTTGGACGTGTACTGGTGTCAGGAGGCTGGGAAAGACCCGGTAAAGTATCTGAGCCAATATCAAGGGCGTTTCCCATTACTGCATATTAAGGACGAGAAGGAAATCGGGGCCAGTGGCAAAATGAACTTCAAACCCATTTTTGAGGCAGCCTATGCGCAGGGTATGAAGGACTTTTTCGTAGAAGTGGAAAGATACGACCACCCACCTTTAGAAAGTGTCAGACAAAGCTATGCGTACCTGGCTAATGCCACATATGTAAAATAAGAGGCTGTCTCATAAGTCTCTTTACAAAATCAAAGGCAACCCGAGAAATCAGGTTGCCTTTTTTCGTTTTCCGCTCAAAATTTGTGTTTTGAGGTGTGCAAGAAACCATAAGCAATGTTGTCCTAAGGGAATTACAATCCCAACTAGACCATGTTTCTTCCCCCCTCCCTGGAAGAATTTTTACCGGCCAACCATCCGTACCCTCAGCGCCACCGTGCACAAACTCAATATCCGGCCCATCCTTAAAAAACAGGAAGGCGGGGGCGCGAGAAGTTTTCACCCGCGGCTTCTGCTCAAGGTGCTCATTACGGCTATTTGGAGAATTGTTATTCTTCCAGGAAGCTCGAAATAGCAACCAGTGAGAACGTTCCTTGCATGTGTTTATAATTGATTTTTATTTGCCACAACTTGTCCCGATCTTCGGGATAGCCTGCCCCTGCCTGCCCCAGCCTGCCCCGAACTCGATTCGGGGAACTTGTTTCGGGGGACTCGCTTCGGGGGACTCTCGCAACGCCCCGATAGCTATCCGGGGCATC
>PXCO01000168.1 GCA_003565295.1 Cyclobacteriaceae bacterium | reverse complement strand
TATCTACGATAATGGCTTTTACTTTTTGTGCAATTTCAGACATTTTGTGATCAGTTTAGTTAAAACACTCCGCAAAGAAAATTATTTAAAACCTTAATGTCAAAAAAAAAGCAGAACTAAATTTAAGAACTTACTTTGGCGCTAAGAAGTTGAAATAAAATTTTTAACTTTGTTTTTTTAAATTCTTCCTAAATGAAGAAAAATAAACTCCTGGTTGAATCACCCTTTGATTTTGATCTTTTAGGCCTTATCGCCCCTTTAAAGGACTATAAAATGGCTTGGATGATCAATAGGTGCCTTGGCTTGGAGCTCAAAAAAGCGAAGGATTTTCAAATGGAATTCATCAATAAACCTACTTTGGTCATTTCGCAATTTATGTTGGAAAAAGAGCATGGTTTTGTACAGCTTCTACGCAACAGGTCCTATCCCGTTGGGGGGCAGGCAGGATACCTGGTCCCGGAATTAAGAGTCATGGATTACTTCCTGCTCTTTCAGGACTATACCTACGAAATGAATATAAATACGTATATTGACACCCTTTCTTCCCTGGGAGGGATACAGAACGTGGTGAAACTGGATATAACTAAAATCAAATCAAGGGACAACCTTTTAACATACTAAAACCTATAAACGTAAACATGAGAGTACCCATCTTCAACAAAACCAAAATTTTGGCCACGGTAGGACCAGCCAGCAACAACGAAGAGACACTCACCGAGCTGGTTATGGCAGGGGCGGATATCTTCAGGCTCAACTTTTCGCATGGGACGCACGATGTACACGCCGAGGTCATCAACTTAATACGGAAGATCAACAAAGACCATAAACAGAATATTGGCATTTTACAAGACCTTCAGGGCCCGAAAATCAGGGTAGGGGAGGTGGAAAATAACGGCGTGCTGATCAAGCAGGGTGAACAGATCACCATTACCAGTGAGCAGGTAATGGGAAGTTCATCCCTGGTGAGCACAGTATATCAGAATCTGCCCAACGATGTGGTGTCAGGTGACAGGATACTCATAGATGATGGTAACCTCGAACTTGTGGTGCTCAAAACAGACGGGAAAAAAGTGGTGTGCACCGTAGTGCACGGGGGCATTTTAAAGTCTAGAAAAGGGATAAACCTTCCCAATACCAAAATCAGCGCGCCTTCTCTCACCGAAAAGGACCTGGAAGATCTGGAGTTTGGATTGGCAAATGACGTGGACTGGATAGCCCTTTCTTTTGTAAGATCTGCGGAAGACATCCTGGACTTAAGGGAACGTATAGAAAGGGCAGGTAAACCCTGTAAGATAGTGGCTAAAATAGAGAAGCCCGAGGCACTTGAGAATATTGATGAAATCATAAAGGAAACCGACGCCATCATGGTGGCAAGGGGTGACCTAGGTGTCGAGGTGCCCATGGAGGTAGTGCCTCTGTGGCAAAAGAAAATGGTGGAAAAATGCAAAATCGCTTGTAAGCCTGTCATCATTGCGACACAAATGATGGAAAGTATGATCGTGAACCCCAGGCCCACTCGCGCAGAAACCAACGATGTGGCCACGGCCGTGCTGGACGGGGCAGACGCCGTGATGCTTTCTGCGGAGACTGCCTCGGGGAAATTCCCCATAGCAGCGGTGAAAGCCATGAGCAGCGTCATAGACCACATTGAAAAGAATGCGGAAATCTACCACAACCTCTATAAAATCCCTGAGGATGCAGAAAGCTTCATGAGTAACAACTTGCTGTTGATGGCGAGCAGGCTCTCTAGAAACGTAAAAGCCAAAGCTATCGTAGGGATTACAACTTCCGGGTTCACGGCCTTCAGGGTTTCCTCACATAGGCCTTCTGCCAATATTTTCGTATTTACAAGGAATAAGACACTCATTACCCAATTGAGCCTGGTGTGGGGGGTAAGAGCTTATTACTACGATAAGCAGACCTCTACTGATGGTACCTTTCAAGACATTCAAGACCTGCTCAAGAAGGAAAACCATGTGGCTGAGGGAGATATCATCATCAATACAGCAAGCATGCCCCTAAAAACACAGGGAAAAACCAACATGTTAAAAGTACATGTGGTTAACTAACCCAATGTTAACTGACCGGTATTATGGCAAAAGGGAAAAACACAGGAAATTGAGCATGGTGAAAAACTCAAATGGAGAGATGTTTATCATCATGTGAGATTCTCCCGAATTATTTTCCCCAAAACCAGTTCCCCGAATCGATCCCGATAGCTACGGTACGGGGCAGACCGGAGAAGGCTGGGACAGGTAATGACCGCTGGAAAAAATATAAACAGATGAACCGGACCTGCTAAAAGTCCGGTTTTTTTATTCTTCACAGGTGAGATCAGTCTGAATCTGGCCTCAAGGGTGGTACCATAACGGTTTTTTCTCTATCCACCATTACAGCACCCGGGGCACTTCCCTTCACTTTTCTCACGTACTTTGCCGGAGTATAGATCACGGCACAAAGCGATTCGTTGCGATTTTTGGAATAATAGGCAGCCATTGAAGCCGCTCTTTCCATTACGGTGGAAGGAAATGTGGTGCCCGACCGGTATTTGAGGAGTACATGAGACCCTGAAACATCCTTGGCGTGAAGCCAAATATCCTCCTTCCAAGCATACCTTCTGAGCATTTCATCATTCGCTTTGGCAGACTTGCCCACCAGTACATCAAAACCTTCAATAGAAAAGCGCTTGAATGGAAGGGTTTCTTGCTTAGAAGACTGGGTATGGCCGAGGTTTCGTTCTTTCACAAAATTTCTCAGCTCCTTAAAATGCTCCATCCCTTCGGCCATTTGCAGGTCTTCACTGAGCTGCTCCAATAGGGCTTCCTTATTTGCCAGATTTTCTTCCAGTTGCCTTACTTCTTTTTTACGGTTTTTGGCCTTACGGTACAGGTTTTCCGCAAATTTGCTTGGGGGGAGATCCCGCTTTAGTGTCACATCTATCTCTTTATCCTGGTAGAAATCATAGAGGGTCACCTTTTCTGCGGACTTGGGGATTAGATGCAAATTAGCCATGATTACATCAGCAAGTTGGGCAGGGCTGCCACTACCCTCCATCCCTTGCAGCTTCTCATAGGTCTTCTCAATATAGGAACGGGTTTTTTTGATGGAATCATTAAGCAACTTGAGCAATTGTCTTTTTTCTCGCTCAAATGCCTGCCGCACCACTGCGAATTTATAATAGGCGTTGGCCGCAAGAATGGGATCTTCACTTGAGAAAAGAGCATCTTCGCAGGGGAGCAGCGTTAGTTTATAGTCTTCACCATCCAGGAAGATTGAAAACAATGGAACGTCCATGAGGTCCAGCACCTCTTGGATGAGCTGGTAGCGGCCTGCAAGGTCAGCTTGGAGATACCCGGAGTTTTTTAGCCAAATACGCGGGAGTTTGCCTAAGGTGGGGAGAAACTGGGACGCATTACCTTCCAACCGCTGAAATTCCTCATAGCTCAGATCCAACTCACGGGAGAGATCTGCCAATCGAATTTGTAAATCCTCCTTAAGTGAATTTCTAAAGATGAGTCGGGGAAATTCAGCACCTGGCGCATAAAGAAGAAGGTTACTTCTGCTGCCATGCATTTTAAACAGCAATAAATGACCTGTGTCAATTTCAAAATAGAAGGCGCGTTCATGTGGCAGAAGCTGTATGCCCAACAGGGTGTGCCCCACAATTTCGGGAAAAAGATCAACGTTGTTTTTTCGGCTTCTTTTAAAATCCGCCGGAAAATACAAACAGGTGGCGGAGGGTACCAAGTGGGCGACTACATAAAATAGGGCACCGCTTTTTTGCTTAAACTCGAAAACGAGCTCATCTTTATTTTGAGAAAAGCAGGCTGAGACGCTACTATCCTGGAGTTGACGCGCAAGCGCAGGACACAGGAAACGGAAATAATGATAATTCAAATGCATGGCTTAGAGCACAATTTGCAAACCGTCATAGCCAAGAAAAACATTCTCGGGCAGCTTGGACTCAATTTGGGCATGAAGCCCCAACCGATGGCTGATATGGGTGAAATATGCCCTTTCAGGTTGTATTTCGGCCACGATCTCTAATGCTTCTTCTAGGGTGAAATGGGAAATATGGGGATGCTGCTGCAAGGCATTCAGTACAAGGACACGGCTTCCCCTGACCTTATCCATCTCCTCAACAGGGATTTGATTGGCATCTGTAATGTAGGTGAAATCACCAACCCTGTAACCCAGCACAGGTAACTTGTGGTGGTACACCTGGATAGGGCGAAACCATACACCGTTAACCTGAAAGGGGGCATTACTAATCTCGTGGGTGTCTACACCTGGGGCACCAGGGTATTTCTTGGCAGCAAACACATAAGCAAACTCTTGTTGTAACTGCCTCAGCACAGGCGGAGTACCATATAAGGGGATGTCTTGTTTTTGCCGGAAGTTGAAAGGTCGTATATCATCCATTCCCGCAGTGTGGTCTTTGTGTTCATGGGTGTAAATGATGGCATCCAGATGCGGGATGTTTTCACGCAGCATTTGCTGCCTAAAATCCGGGCCGGTATCCACCACAAAGCTATGCCCTTTCACAGCGATGTGAATGGAGGATCGCAGCCGTTTGTCCCTGAAGTCTAAAGACCTACATACCTCACAGGGGCAGCCGATGACAGGGACACCTTGTGAAGTACCAGTACCTAGAAAGGTGATTCTCAAAGCTTAAGTTCGGTTTGTTGTAATTCAATAAGGAAATCCTGGGACTTTTTGTTTGAAAATGACTTGGGATTAAACTGAAGTTCCTTTAGGATGTCCAAAAGTGCATTGATTTTGCCTTCCTGGGTGAAATATTTGTTGACGATTACAATTTTGGTGTCTTTAAGTATGCAATAGCCGGACTTAAAATTGCCTTTTTCATAACGAAGGTGATAATCCGATTCGGCAAAGAGATTTTCTATTTTGTCCAGGAAGCCTTTAGTGTATTTGATGGCCATTGCCTACTTGAACGCATGTTTTTTGACGGTGGAAAGCAAAAGGTCATAGTCCAGTGGCTTTTGTACATAGTCATCCATACCCACTTGAATGAAATCATCCAAAGTGAAATTCTTGTAATTTCCCGTGATAGCTATGATAGGAATGTTGGCCTTTTTCTTATCAGGCAGTGCCCTGATGGCCTGGGTGCAGGCTATCCCGTCCATAATGGGCATGTTTATGTCCATCAATATCACATCAAAATCCTCCTTCTGAAGTTTTTCAAGCACCTGCTTCCCATTCTTCACAGGGGTGATCTGAAAATTGTCAAACATCAAAACATTTTTAGTCAAGTTAATGATCACCGAGCTATCCTCTGCCACCAACACTTTCTTGGTCTCACTCATATCTAATAAACAAGTTCTTATTACTTACCCTTTCCTTAAATTCACTCAACGTATTTTCAAGTAACGCAAAGTTATCTTCAACACGCTCAAAATCAGAATTTTTTATTTCAGATTCAAATTTTGAAGACACATTAAAAAGCAACTTGATACCCAAGGTACCGGAATTGCCTTTAATGATATGTAGTTTTTCCCCAATTTCCGAATATTTCTTTAAAATTACTAAATTTTTTATTTCATCAACCAAATTTTCTGTTTCCTCCAGAAAATCAAAGTACACCTCCTTGATGTTTTCAAGTGTATGGTACTTTAAAAGCTGAGTGATAACTCCATGATCAAGAAACTCGTCGGTATCACCGGTGTTTTCAGTGCCCTCCACTATGGGAGTGTCAGGGTTAAGGTGCTGTTGAAGGGTTTCTAGAAGTTCCTTTGGCTTTACAGGTTTGGCGATAAAATCGTCAAAACCGGTGGAAAGGAAATACTCCCTGTCGGTTTGATTACTATATGCAGAAATTGCAATTATGGGAATATCGGTGAGATTGTCCTCTTTTATGATTTTAAGGGCAGAGATCCCGTCAAGCTTTGGCATCTGAATGTCCATCAAGACAAGATCAAACCCACCCTGACGGATTTTATCTATGGCCTCCAAACCATCTCTAGCAATGTCATAATGGAAGTTATGCCCTATAATATTCTCAAAAACCTTCCGATTCAGCGCATTATCATCTACTATAAGGACTTTTTTGTTTTTCATGCTTAAAATTCATTAATTTCGATTTCATCTCCTACACGGAAACCATTTAAAATTTGGTTAATCACAACAACATACTACTCGTCATATCAGGGCCCACCGCAGTCGGGAAATCCGATTTATGCATAAAATTAGCCAAAAAATTTAATACATCTATCATATCCTCGGATAGCAGACAATTTTTTAAAGAAATGAATATAGGAACTGCTAAACCTACTGAAAAGGAGCTGGCTATGGTGCCACACTTTTTCATCAACAGCCTATCTGTATATGAGGGATATGACGTGCACAAATTTGAAACAGAGGTGCTAGATATGCTAAACTGGCTCTTTAAAATGCGAGGTTTGGTGATCATGACCGGTGGGTCAGGTTTGTATATAGACGCGGTGACAAAAGGGCTGGACGATATCCCCGAAGTGGGGGAGGGGCTACGAGAAGAGCTCAACGGATTATATGAACGGGAAGGCATCGCTACATTGCAGAAAAGACTGAGAACGGTGGATCCCGACTATTACCATAAGGTGGACCTCCAAAACCCTCAACGGCTGATAAGGGCACTGGAGGTTTCCATAGGTACGGGCAAACCCTATAGCAGCTACAGGCGAAACAAACGTCCGATAAGACCTTTTAGGGTGATAAAAATTGGATTAAACCGGGACAGGAAAGAGCTATATGGGAGGATCAATGAAAGAATGGACGAGATGATCAAGAAGGGCTTATTTGAGGAGGCGGCCAGCCTCTACCATCTCCGTTACCTAAATGCCCTGCAAACGGTGGGTTATAAGGAGGTGTTCGAATTCATGGAAGGAAAGTATGACAGAGAAGAAGCCATACGCCTATTAAAGAGAAATTCTCGAAGGTATGCCAAAAGGCAACTCACCTGGCTAAAAAGAGATGAGGAATATGCCTGGTTCCACCCCGACCAAGAAGAGGAAATCATTAAGTATGTGGTAGGTCAAATGGCGGAATGGCCCATGACCTGAGCCACAAAGGAGTAAGGTTTAGTATGCAAAAGTTCATGATATTGATGACGAAGAAGTTTGGCTTCCTTAATCAAATAACTTGCCTGGTCTAGAAGTTCGACAGGAGCCTGCCCGGATTGCCGCATAACCTGATAATGATGTTCCAGCGATTTCAGGGAAGGAGCCGGACTATCCGGATTTTTGCCAGAATAAAGCAATTGGTGCAAATCATTTAACAATTTGAAAAAGGCACGATTTTTCCGCTTGAAGTGCTGGTGGACCACCATCACAAAAAGAAAAACAAATCCCCCAAGGGTGATAAAGATCGGAATAAAGCCCATTACAAATCAGTTTAATGATTAAATACTTAACATCTCCTGTAGCTTAAGATAATCTGACTTGAGGGGCTTTTCTTTAGAAATGCAATCTTCGAAAGAGGTGTACACCACCATATCGTTAATCACCCCGGCCATGCAGTTAGACTCTCCCTGAAGCAATCCTTCTACTGCCGCCATGCCACAGCGGCTCCCGAGCAGCCTATCCATGGCAGTGGGGTTACCGCCTCGCTGTATATGCCCTAAGGTAGTAACCTTGAACTCTTTTTCGTCATTTTGAAAATGCCGCTTTACTTTTTCCATGATCTGAGAAGCATCTCCTGCTTCGTCCCCCTCGGCCACAATCACGATACTTGAGGTCTTGCTTTTCCGCAGCCCTTTCAGGGACCGCACCACATCCTCAATGCTGGTTTTGGTCTCGGGCACCATGACCATTTCAGCCCCCCCGCCTATGCCGCATTCTATACCAATATATCCGCTGTCCCTCCCCATCACCTCGATGAAAAAGATCCTGTCATGGGCTGCGGCAGTGTCCCTGATCTTATCTATGGCTTCCAGAGCGGTGTTTACAGCAGTGTCGAAACCGATGGTGTAATCCGTGCCATAAATATCATTGTCTATGGTACCGGGACAACCCACCGTGGGAATCCCATATTCTTCAAAGAAAACCTTGGCACCCGTGAAGGTACCATCTCCACCTATAGCTACCAACCCTTCTATGCCAAATTTCTGCAATTGCTCGTAGGCCTTTTGCCGGCCCTCCTTGGTGCGGAAATCCTGGCTGCGGGCAGATTTGAGGATGGTGCCCCCTCGTTGTACAATATTGCTTACCGAGTGAGACTGCATCTTTTTGATGTCTCCACGAATCATCCCGTCATACCCGTACATGATGCTGTACATCTCTAATCTATGATAGATGCCTGTGCGTACCACAGACCTGATGCAGGCATTCATGCCAGGAGAATCACCACCTGAAGTGAAAACTGCTATTTTCTTCATCAAGAACTGTTGTTTATGGTCTTTGGTTTAAGATAAGTTTGAATATAAATCCGGGGAAGCAGGCCTTAAACGGCCTGCTGTTCCTTGGCTTTCCGGTTTCTTTCGTTTTCGTCCAAATATATTTTTCTCATGCGGATGTTCTTGGGAGTGATTTCCAGGTATTCATCCTTCTGGATGTACTCCATGGCCTCTTCCAGGGAAAATTTCTTTGCCGGAGCAATCTTGGTATTGTCGTCAGAACCAGAAGCCCTCATGTTTGTGAGCTTTTTCCCTTTCTGTACGTTAATCACAATGTCGTTGTCCCGGTTGTGTTCACCAATCACCTGTCCCCCATAGAGCTCTTCTCCTGGGTCCACGAAGAAGGTACCCCGGTCCTGCAATTTGTCAATGGCATAGCCGGTGCAGGGCCCGCCCTCCATGGAGATAAGGGAACCGTTGATCCTGCCGGGAATGGGACCCTTGAAAGGTTCGTAGGCAGAAAACCGATGGTTCATGATGGCCTCTCCCTGTGTTGCTGTAAGTACATTGTTTCTTAAGCCTATCAGCCCTCTGGAAGGTATTTTAAATTCCAGGTGCTGAAGATCGCCTTTAGGCTCCATTACCAGAAGCTCACCCTTGCGTTGGGTGGCCAGTTCTATGACTTTTCCGGCGGAATTTTCTGGGACATCCACCACTAGGGTCTCTATGGGTTCATGCTTCATCCCATCGATGGTCTTGTAGATCACCTGGGGTTGGCCCACTTGAAGTTCATAGCCCTCCCTTCGCATGGTTTCTATGAGAACTGACAAGTGGAGAATCCCTCTGCCATACACTAAAAACTTGTCTTCGCTGTCTGTGGTTTCTACCCTTAGGGCCAGGTTTTTTTCAGTTTCTTTCATCAACCTGTCCCTCAGATGCCTGGAGGTCACAAACTTGCCCTCTTTGCCGAAGAAAGGAG
>PXCO01000016.1 GCA_003565295.1 Cyclobacteriaceae bacterium | reverse complement strand
TTTTTCAGCGGTCAGATGGAATCTCGCTTTGATAATCATCCCTCTGTGTGAGGTTCTCCTCATGCTCGATTTCATGTGTTTATAATTTCTTTTCAGCGGTCATTACCAGTCCCGAACTTGTTTCGGGAACTTGTCCCGCACTGTAAGTCGGGATAGCCTGCCCCTGCCTGCCCCGGACTCGCTTCGGGGGAATCTCGCAAATGATAATTATCCCAGTGTGTGACGATCTCGTCATGCCCTGACTGCCGTCAGGACAGGCTCGATTTCATTGTTTTTTTATTCTATGGGCAAAACTAACAATTCGCCCTTGAATTGTAAATGATTTTAATCATGAAAAGGTTCTCTGCCACGAGCCTGAAAGTCAGATTGATCCTGCATTCCCGGTGTTGAGGTGGTATATACTTCGCCATATATCCTTTGTAATACCCAATTACCAACGGCTTTCCCTTGATCCTGTCCATTGGTAATGGCATCCATAAAATGAATGCCTCCATATAGCCTGGAGATACTAGCCTCCTCTGAGGCCTGGATAAAGGAGGGAAAATCCCTGGTGCCCAATCCGTATTTTTCTTCAAACTAAAATTATGTATCGCCATTTTAAAATTAACTCCTAGGTTATTTAAAAATTAATTAATATTGTTAAATTGATATTGAATCATGGATAATATTGCTTGTTTTGTAATAACTACAAGAAGGTAAAATTAACTTTTCACCTTGAATAAGTGTTCAAATATGAGATTTAAATTTTTTAGTTCAGCCACTAATTCTTGGATGTGCTTTTAGACATCAGAGCGTTAGAAAACAGATTTGGCAGTGTACCCCTAGTTGTATATATTGACCTAACCGTAATATTCATAAATGAAGCAATTTATAGGATGCTTTTTTCTGGTGCCGATCTTAATGGTTTGTTCCAGTATGCCTGTTTTAGCACAGGGGGTCAGGGGCATAGTGGTGGATGAGGCTGGGGAGCCCCTGGGCTTTGCCTCTATTTACATCAGAAACCTTGGAGAGGGGGCGGCGGCCAATGCTAAGGGGGAATTTCAACTCTCTCTTCCGGAGGGCCACCATGACCTATTGATACAGCATCTGGGGTACGCCTCCATGGTAAAGCCTGTGGAGGTTAGGGGAGGTTGGAAAGAACTTTCTATTGTATTAATAGAGCAAACTTATGGCCTAAGGGAGGTCACGGTAAAAGGCGGTCAGGAAGACCCGGCCTTGACTGTGATGAGAAAGGCCATCGCCAAGGCGGATTTTAACAGGCTGCAGGTGGAATCTTACAGCATGAGTGTCTATCTTAAAGGCACGGGTACCCTCAGTAAGGCTCCCATCTTTTTCAGAAAGAAACTCAAAGAAGAAGGGTTGAACTTGAATGAAGCCTATACGGTGGAATCTATCTCGGAAATTAAATTTTCTCAACCCAACACCTATGAAGAAAAAGTCACTGCCATAAGGACCATAGGAGAGGATCTACAGACCAGTCCCGCGCCCTTTATCACGGCAAGTTTTTACCAAGATAAAATCACCGATATTTTATCCCCACTTTCAAAGTTGGCCTTTGCCTACTACAGGTTTAAATTTGAGGGCAGCTTTTGGGACCAAGGGGTAATGGTGAACAAAATCAAAGTTACACCAAGATCACGGGGAGAAAAGCTTTTTGAGGGGCACATTTACATCATCGAGGACCTTTGGGCCTTGCACAGCCTGGATTTGGAGACCTATTACCTGGGGTTTAAGGTCAACGCCCAACAGCAATTTTCTCCCATACAAGAGAATGTTTGGATGCCTGTTGCCCATACCTATAAAGTAGGCGGCAAGTTTTTTGGGTTTGCCGGGGAATTCCATTATTTGGCTACCGTTAGCAATTACGAGTTGACTCTTAACCCGGACCTGGCGTTTCAGCCGTCCATTGTGGATGAAAAAGTGGAAACTCCCAAACTACCCAGAAATGAGATGCCAGACAATCTCACCGAAATGGCCGAACCTGATGCCGAAATCACCAGAAAAGAGTTCAGGAAAATGGTTAGGGATTATGAGAAAACAGCCAATAATGAACGTGAAAACCAAGAATTGGTAAGGGAGAGGTATTATACCATAGACAGCTTGGCCACCAAGAGAAACCTCAACTTTTGGGACAGTATACGCCCTGTCCAGCTTACACGGGAGGAACTGCTTGGCTACAGAAGAGACGATAGTCTGGCCATGGTGGAGGCGGCCAAAGTGGCAGAAAAAGACAGCAGCTCACAAGTCTTGAATAAACCATTTAAAGTTTTCGATGTGTTTAACGGACAGGAATATTTTTTCGGTGCAGGGTATTCCGCCGGCTTTTACAGCAATGGAGGAAGATTTAGCTTCAATACAGTGGAAGGGTTCAAAATGGGACTGGCGGGGTTTTTCAAATACAGACAGAGAAACCTCCTAGCAGATAGTGTTCATTATAAGTCCAGCCAATGGCTGCTAAGACCCGAACTTAGGTATGGTTTGGCCAGCGCCACCTTATATAATAGGTGGCGATTGGTACATACCCATTCTAAAGCCCAGCGAAAGCACCATTTGGAGTGGGAGGGAGGAAGGTTCATTTTCCAATATAACCCGGAACAACCTATATCGGAGTGGGTAAATGCTGCTTATAGTTTATTATTTAGACAAAACTGGATGAGGTTGTTTGAGCAAAGCTATGTGAGGACGGAATGGCAACACGAGGTGAATGCAGGTTTTGAATTTGATCTGGGCTTAAGTTATGCCCATAGAAGTCCTTTGGAAAATGCGTCTACATACAGTTTCAGGGGTGAGGGGAGCACCTCCTATATGTCTAATGTACCCGAGAATATAGAGGCAATCCATGGTCACTTTGCTGCTCACCGGGCACTAATCGCGGAGGCGGGTCTTGTATGGCGACCTGGGCTAAAATATGGAGTCAGGAATGGCAGGAAATATCCCATTTATCGCACCGCACCCACCCTGTCTTTCCGCTATAAAAGTGGGGTACCCCTTAATGCTTCAGGTGAGGATGCCAACTTCCACCACCTAGACGCTGGATTTGACCATGCCTTTCGATTTGGGGTAAGTGGAAAGCTGGAAGTGAACCTAAATGCAGGTACCTTCCTCCTGGCGGATCAAGTATATTTTCAGGACTACAAGCATTTTGGAGGGAATAGAACAATATTTACAGACATGGGCGCTGCCACAAATTATCGGTTTTTAGACTACTACCAGTACAGTACCCAAGGGGATTACGTAGGTGCCATCCTGCACTATCAATTCCGGAAGTTGCTGTTCACCCAACTGCCCATGTTGAGGTTCACAGGTGTGAGGGAAAACATTTTCCTAAACTACCTTAAGACCAAAAACTCCCCTCATTATATTGAATTGGGATATGGGCTGGATAATTTGTGGAGGATATTCAGGGTAGAAGTAGGTGCTGCTTTTGAAAACGGCAGTTACCTCAGATCTGGTCCCAGGATAGGCATAGCAACATTTATACAGTTGAATATGGAGGATTGACTTGCCAATACTGAGAAAAATTGATTATCTTTACAGAGTAAGGTTTAATAAAGGAAAGAATGGCCAGCTCCTAGCTGACTGTTCTTTATTTCTTTTTAACCGCATAATTGATTTCGATTTTTGATTCAAAGTAGAAGACTTACTGGATCATATAATCCCCTAAACTCCCCCATGGACCCCTCTCTTTGACCTCTTGACCTATTAGTATTCCGAAAATTTTTAGCGGGGTTTATAAAATGAATATAAACCTGATCAATAAAGGTTAAAAGGAGAACAGCTCCCAAAATTCAATATCCTAATCCCGCTCTTTAATAGGCCATTGAAATTTCCTCAATTAAGAGCTTATTTGCGGGTACCAAAAAAATCTTGTTGAGGAGGTAAGCCTTACAGTGATTTTGTGGTTCTACGGCCTTCTAATAATGGATCAACCCGATAGGTTAAAATTAAAAAACCGGCCACAAATAATTTTGAGGTCGGTTAGTTATAGCTTTCCAGTGGATCTGGGGTTATACCTTCATGATTTCTTCCTCTTTTTTATCAAAAAGGCCATCGATCTGTCCGGAATATTTATCTGTCATTTTTTGAACATTTTCTTCAGCCCGCTTCACCTCATCCTCCGGGGCACCTTCCTTTTGCAGCTTTTTCAGGCTGTCGTTGGTGTCTTTTCGTATTGTCCGTATACTGATCTTGCCGTTTTCGCATTCATTCTTCACCTGCTTCACCAAAGTTCTCCTTCTTTCTTCGGTGAGGGGGGGGATGGTAAGCATAACCATTTCACCATTGTTCTGGGGATTAAGCCCCAGGTCGGAATTGATAATTGCTTTTTCTATTTCCCCGATGAGGGTCTTTTCCCATGGTTTGATGGCCAGTGTCCTGGCGTCAGGCGTGGTGATGGAGCTTACCTGTTGAAGGGGGGTAGGCGCACCATAGTAGGAGACCATGATGCCGTCTAAAAAGTTGGGCATGGCCTTGCCTGCTCTGATTTTAACAAGTTCTGCGGCGGTGTGGTCTACCGCTTTTTTCATTAATGATTCTGCTTCTTCTAGGAATAATTGAATTTCTTCCATGATCGGATATGGCTTATTTTGAAGTGATTAAGGTCCCTACGTTGTTTCCTTGTACAAGGTTCATCAAGTTGTCCTTTTTGTTCATGTCAAAGACGATAATGGGGAGGTTGTTTTCTTGGCAAAGGGTAAATGCAGTCATGTCCATTACGCTGAGGTTTTTCTCGTACACTTCCTGAAAAGAAATGGTATCGTACCTTTTGGCATCGCTGTTTTTTTCAGGGTCTGCAGTGTATACGCCATCTACCCTGGTGCCTTTCAGCACCACCTCGGCTTCGATTTCTATGGCCCTCAAACTTGCAGTGGAATCCGTGGTGAAGTAGGGGTTGCCTATTCCTGCCCCAAATATCACTATACGGCCTTTTTCCAGATGCCTGATAGCCCTCCTCCTGATGAAGGGTTCACACACACTTTCCACTTTGATCCCTGACATAAGGCGGGTGTACATGCCGTTTTGCTCCAGGGAGCTCTGCAATGCCATGGCGTTGATGAGGGTGGCCAACATGCCCATATAATCACCCTGCACCCTGTCAATGCCCACATTACCGGCTTGCACTCCGCGAAATATGTTTCCTCCTCCAATTACAATGGCAATTTCCACTCCTTGCTCGTGCACTGCCTTAATTTCATTGGCATATTGTTGAAGCCTAGCGGGATCAATGCCGTAACTTTTATCGCCCATTAATGCTTCCCCGCTAAGTTTGAGGAGTATTCTTTTGTACTTCATGCAATTTCGGTTTGTTTGCCAATCAAAAGTGAGAGCCTTCTCCTCCCAAAAACTGGACAAATATAAATTCTTGTTTGGTACAAAGCTAAAACTTGTATCTAAAATTGAACGAGCAACTGGTTTTTTTCCACTCCTTGGCCGGGCTTTACCAGCACTTTTTTCACCTTCCCACTTTGAGGTGACTTGATGGCATTTTCCATTTTCATGGCCTCAAGCACTAATAATACGGTCCCTTTTTCTACTTGCTGGCCTTCTTTTACAGGTACTTCTAGAATCAGGCCGGGCATTGGGGCTTTAATGTCGCTGACATTTTGCCGGTCCAGATGGTTCAACCCCAGTTTTTCCAGAAGTAGATCCTGGCCCGTCTTAATTTGAAGGGTAGCCGTCCTGTTGTTCAGTTTCAAGGTGAGTTCCTTTTTGATTGGTTCCCATCCCTCCACTTCCAGGGTGTAGGATTTTCCTTTGACCAAAAGATGATAGAAATTGGTTTTGATGCGCACCAAGTCCCATTCCACGGGCTGCTGGTTTACATAGGGCTTGTCTTTTTGGATTTCAACGTTAAAAATGTCCTCTCTTATGCTTATTTCATACATTTTACAGGAATTAGGAAGATATTTGCAATATGCCGATTAATTTTACTTTGTAATATAAATCGTTTACAAGTTAACACTTACCTTTCAGAATTAAATATTTGCCTTTCTAAGATGCGAAAATTACTTTGTTTAGGGACGATTGTTGTCCTTATTTGCACTTTTTATGCCTGCAAACCCCAGCAGACCCTGGTTCAAGAGGATGAACCTGCTGCGACAGAGCCGGAAATTAAGGCCCCCATCCTTCCGAAAGAAGAGGGGCTGAAAGAAAAGGAAATGGCTCTAAATGAGTACCGGGCTACCCGAGAACGGAAATTTGACCTTCTACATACCTCTCTGGAACTCTCCTTTGATTTTGACCTTAGGCAGGTAAAAGGAAAAGCTGTGATGACATTGATTCCCTACTTTTTTCCTCAGGACGAATTGGTTCTGGATGCGAAAGACTTCGATATCCATGATGTGTGGATGGCCGAAGGAGAATCAGATCAGGCCTTGGTGTTCCGGTACGACCAAAGGCAGGTTACCGTGTTTCTTCCCTCCACCTATACCTCCTCGGATACCCTAAAAATAGGCATGAGGTACACGGCAAAGCCGGAAGAAGGGGGGCAACAGGGGAGCCGTGCAATCACGGACACTAAAGGCCTTTACTTTATTAACCCTTCCGGGGAAGAAGAGAAGCCCATCCAGATATGGACCCAAGGGGAAACGGAACATAACTCCAAGTGGTATCCGACCATAGACAGTCCCAACGAGCGGCATACCCACGACATCAGGTTGACTGTGGAGGAGCGTTTCCTAACGCTTAGTAACGGTATTTTGCAGGGCCAAACCCGGCACGAGGATGGAACCCGGACGGACCATTGGCACATGGATATGCCACATGCCCCATACCTAGCTGCAGTGGTAGTAGGCGAATTTGCAAAAATAGAAGACGAGTGGGAAGGTATGCCTGTAAATTATTATGTGGAAAAGGAATATGCCGAAGGAGCCAAGCGGGTGTTCGGCAACACTCCCGAGATGATCGGGTTTTTCTCTGATTTATTAGGGGTTAAATTTCCTTGGCAGCGATATGATCAGGTGGTAGTGAGGGACTTTGTATCGGGTGCCATGGAAAACACCACCCTGTCGATCTTTATGGAATCCTTAAACCTTAATAAAAGGGAAGCACTGGACAGCGAATGGGATTATATCATTGCCCATGAACTTTTTCACCAGTGGTTTGGCAATTTGGTCACCAATGAATCCTGGTCCCATTTGCCCCTTAATGAATCTTTTGCAGATTATTCAGAATATCTGTGGTTTGAGCATAAAGAAGGACAAGACGTTGCTGATCTGCACAACCACACGGCCAGGGAACAATACCTATATGAGGCCCAAGAAAAACAAGAAGACCTTATCCGGTTTTATTATGATAATGCCGAGGACATGTTTGACAGCCATTCTTATGCCAAGGGAGGGCGGATATTGCATATGCTGAGGAGGTATCTTGGGGATGAGGCTTTTTTCGCCAGTTTAAACCACTATCTCAACAAGCATGCCTTTGCCAGTGTGGAAGTGCATGATCTCAGACTGGCCTTTGAGGAGGTGACCGGGAGGGATCTGAATTGGTTTTTTAATCAGTGGTTTTTGGATAAAGGTCATCCTTTACTCGAGGTGAGGATGGATTTGAGTGTGCCTGAAAACATATTGCTTACGGTTAGTCAGAAACAAGACCTGAGCCATACTCCTCTTTATAAGCTACCCTTTAAAGTGACCATTTATAAAGAAGGTGTTCGGGAAGAAAAGATTTTTGTGTTGGAACAGGGAACCCAGTATTTTGCCCTCGAAAACGGTGAGGGTACGGATGTGGTGCTATTTGATGAAAGGATGGACCTGCTGGCAGAAAAGGAAACCTATAGGGGAAAGGATTTGCTTGCAAAGCAACTTCGGTTTTCTGATAGTGGTCTTGCAAGGTTAGAGGCCTTGGACAGTCTGAGCTCTGATTTTGCTGATCAAGGAGACTGGTCAGAGGCACTGAAAGAATCTCTTCAGGATCCATTTCATGAAGTACGTGGCCTTGCGCTATCCCGATTAGACCAGGCGATGGATGCAGCACTTATCATGAAGGAATTAGGTGAACAATTGCTTCACATGGCTAAGGAGGACGAGAATAATGAGGTAAGGGCAGCAGCTATTGGTCTTCTGGCTGAAGTGGATGGAGAAGCCCATGTGGGGCTATTTGAAGCACTTATCGAGGAGGAATCCTATGTAGTGGCGGGAGCGGCATTAATGGCACTTATGGACCAACCAGGAGCTTCGGATGTAAAGGGGGAATTGTTGGCCAAACTTGAAGGGGAGACAAATATTAGGATGATTGTGCCCTTGGCAGACTACATTACCAATGAGCAGCTTTCGGACCGCTCTTCCTGGTTCCATCGTAAGCTGGATCAACTCTCCGGAGAGAACCTGTACTATTTCATAGGTTACTACGGGGATTACTTTTCAAGTGTGCCGGGTACCGAAAAGGATAAGGCATTGGGTAAGCTTTTCGAACTTGCGGGCGACCACAAAGCCAACTATATCCGGCTTACTGCATTTCAGTCTTTGTTTGGTTTCATAGATGAGGAAGGGGTGTTGCAAAGAGTGCTTGAAATCCATGCCGAGGAGCAAGATGACATGGTGAGAAATTACCAAGGATTTTTCCTGGAACCCTACCTGGAAGAAAATTAAAACCCTGAGCAGTAAAATGATAAATTGCCCGGCAGTCGAAAAGTATTTTTTTTCATGAGAATGTTTTGAATGTTTCAGAAAAGCATATAATTTTGCCATCCATTCAGACAGACGCGTGTCTGTTTGCAAGGTTGGGGGAATACCAAAGCGGCCAACTGGGACGGACTGTAAATCCGTTGACTTATGTCTTCACAGGTTCGAATCCTGTTTCCCCCACTTCAGCATGCTGAGCACAATCTTTCTTAAGGAAGGTGTTACTTTGGGAAAATAAGGGTAACTTTGTTTTTCAAAAACATCCAGGGAGGTGTTCAAATTTAATAAGTGATTCAATGACAAAGATTCCCATTCCGGCATTTATAATGCGGAAGCTGGGCATCCAAGGGTTATTGAAATTAATTAATTAAAATATAAGCGGGAGTAGCTCAGTTGGTAGAGCGGCAGCCTTCCAAGCTGCAGGTCGCGGGTTCGAGCCTCGTCTCCCGCTCTATGTTCTTTATAGGGCATATTAATGTTAATAGCCGACGTAGCTCAGGGGTAGAGTGCTTCCTTGGTAAGGAAGAGGTCACGGGTTCAAATCCCGTCGTTGGCTCGACACATTGACTCAAACAAACGAAATTTTATCATTAACTAAACAAAGGATTTTCACGCATGGCAAAAGCAACCTTTGACCGTTCCAAACCACACGTTAATATAGGTACGATTGGTCACGTCGATCATGGTAAGACCACTTTG
>PXCO01000276.1 GCA_003565295.1 Cyclobacteriaceae bacterium | reverse complement strand
TATTCCGAGTTCCTCAAGCTTTGAAAATGAATTCATTACCCCCGATGTGCAAACCATCAAAACCCTACTTTCACTCAATGCGGAAGTCCTCAACGCTTCAAAAAAACAGCGTTTTCCCTATGTAGTCGCTGAGATCCAGGATGAGAATAAGGTCAAAGCAGCTTACCGTGCATACTCCGGGCCCTTAGAAGTAATTGGAAGTAACACCATCATAAGCCGCTTACTTGCCCAGAATATCCGACACCAGGGATTATCCGCTGTATATAATGTGTTTTTATCCCGCAGTGTCAGCCATAATATTTTTTCCCGCGAGTTCCCCGAAGCTGAGGGCAAGAATTTCCATCAATTAAAGACCGCTTTTCCCAAGGCCATTTTATTGGGAGTGGTGCGGATGGAGAAAAATGAGCGGAGGCCAATATTGAATGTCCCACAGGACTTCTTGTTGGAACCCGGGGATCATCTCGTCTTGCTTGCAAGAAATTCCAATGATATTCAATTTGAAGGCGTCGACCACCGGAAAAATACGCCGGTTATCAAAGTCAACCCCCAATTAAAGGTGGAAGAGCAGGAAGGCATCGTTAAAATCCTAATTCTGGGATGGAACCATCACATACCTGCCTTGATCAGGGAGCTTTGCAGCTACGAAGAAGAGCAATACCACATTACTATAGTGGCCATGTACTCGAAGGTGGAAAGACAAAGAGAGTTGGAAAGGTTGGAGAACCTCACCGATAGGGTGAAATGGGAACTTGTGGAATCGGATTATGTTCGGGAATCGGAATTGAAAAAAATGAACCCCTCAGCATTTGACAACATCTTACTCGTAAGTAGTGACTTTATAATGGAAGAGGAAGAAGCCGATGCGAGGACAATCGTAGGCTATGTGTTATTGGAGGAGATGCTCGAAAATGTCCGAAATAAGCCCCATATCTTACTGGAACTTTCAGATCCCAACAATGAATCCCTACTAAGAAAATACAACAGTGAGGTGATTATAAGCCCCTTGGTGCTTAGTAATTTGCTGGCAGGAATCGCCTTGCAAAGAGAAGTCAATAGCATTTATAAGGAGCTATTTACTGCCGGGGGGGCAGAAATAATTTTCAGGGATCCAGAGGAATATGAGATTGCACCTGGGCCCATATCTTTTCAGGAACTCGAAAACCAAGCGGCGGAATTTGGAGAAACAGCCCTAGGTATATTTAAGGTCAACGGGGATCCCAGAAGGGATGAGGACCTTATTTTAAATCCCGGCCGATTTAAAAACCTTGAAATAAAACAGGGCGTTCGGTTGGTGGTGCTTACAACGGTTTATTAAACTTTAAAATTTGGTCCCATGCTTAACTATTTGAATGTTTTCTTCCTATACTTTATAGTGATATTATGCGGATGTGGTACCTTAAAGACTACATCAAGGACAGCATTAATGGATGATTTTTATACCATTAAAAACAAGAAGAGAAGTGAAAGGGTCTATGTGAAAAAAGATGAGGAAGTCATCATGGTTTTTCCCACCAAACCAAATGAAAATAGAAAGGCAGATACCAGCAATTTGGTAGGGGTTTATAAGGAAATTTCCCCTAGGGGTGACAAGGATATTGTATTGCTGAAAAGGAACACCTTTGATATTGATTTTTTGACCATTCCCTTAAAATTCCGTCCTATGACAAGTGGCGTGCCGGGCCAACTGAATACAGAGATCAATGCTTCCGCCTATTTTGGGCTCAGAACTGACCGCTTTACCATCGAATATGCACAAAACCCTTTGGGTAAACAAGAGAGGGTGGTCAAGCATTTCGGTTTTTCTTTTGGGGGGTTGACGGGCTTAGGAAATACGCTGGTCAGCCCCACCACAACCAATGATCAAACGGAGCAGGAATATGACGGCATTGTATGGACCAAAGGGGTTGCCGGAATATTCGCCTTGAACTCGGTCACCATCGGCTTGTCTCTAGGCTTTGACAATTTGCTGGATCAAAACAGGAGCATTTGGATTTATGAATCTAAACCATGGATCGGATTCACCTTTGGGTTAAATTTAAATTAAGAAACCTTGGCCATGAGTTCGGGGAAATACCCTTATGAATTTATGGCTGAACGTCAAAACAGTTAGTTTTCCTGATCAAATTGAATTGGCAAGGGTTGTTAGAGGGTATGAATTCGAAACAACGCCCCTTTACCCTAAGCCAAAAAAAACCTATTCTAAAGGTTTGAAATTATAATAGAAAGCGACCATTTCCTTTTTTTCACTTATCCAGGCATTTGTTTTTTCAAACATTCTACTTCAGATAAATTGTAGGGAATGTATAGCCTTGGTTTTTTATTTTGAATACCATGGTTAATTTTGGAATTATCATAGAAAAATAGGCTTCCTTTGGCCATGTTGTTTTCCATTTAATGTCACGCATCGTTAAGTATGTAGCCATGCCAGAACCGATTCCAGGGAAATGAAGCTATATAAATACTACCTCTCAGTATTTTGGGGTAAGGAGCAAACAAGATCATAGTCAGGTGTCTGAAACTATTGTAATCATCGGAGTTGTCCAAGCTCTTTTCGGAATGGTGATTTTTATGACCAAACGTCCGACGCATAGGAGTTTTTCTTTTTTAGCTGTATGGTTTGCCATCATTGCCATTTTTTTAGGCTCATTTCTACTACCTTTTGAGGTTGTGGATTACTTTAAGCCAGGTATTTTCCCCTTATTGTTTTTATTCGGGCCGTTACTTTATTTTTATGTGAGCTCATTGACACTTGAAAACTTCAAGGTTACCTACCGACAGCTTTTTCACCTCCTGCCTTTTTTGGCTATATCTATCCACCGGTCTACCATAAATGTGGTACCCATAGTGAGCCCGGCTGAGAATCCACAATATGTCTATAATAAGGTCTATTATTTTATCTTAATTCTTACGCTCCTTTTTTACTGGGTGTGGAGCCTTGATTTGATTTTAAAACACCGGAAATTGATTCCATTACATTTTTCAAATTACACAAGGAACAACTCCCTTTCCTGGCTTATTTTAGTTCTGACACTTTTTATGGTGCTCTTTATGGTTGATTTTTTACTTTATTTTATAAAAATTGTTTGGGACATCGATTTTAGGGGAATTTCCCTGCTCCCTTTAAACCTCACGGCATTTGTTTTTATCATGATATTTTTCGGAATAAACCAATCGGTTATTGATCTACCAACCACCGTTAAGGAGAAAGAAAACGATGCCGATAAAAAACCAACCCAATCAGCCATTCAGGCCGACGAAGTGAATGCATTGAATGAAATTATAGTGGGTTACCTCATTAATAAAAAGCCCTACCTCAATCCTGAGTATAGTCTTCAAATGATGGCTGTTGACCTGTCCATTTCAAAACATAAGCTGTCAAGGGTGATCAATACCGGTCAAAACAAAAATTTTTACAAGCTGATTAACGAATATAGAATTCAGGAAGTGAAAAAGAAGCTTGTAGATCCTGCTTTTAACCATTTTTCGGTATTAGGGATTGCTTATGAATGCGGTTTTAATTCAAAGACAGCTTTTAATCGAATATTCAAAGAAGAAACGGGACTCACCCCAAGTGAGTATAAAAGTACCATTTGAGGTATTAAGGGGTGCCAACTTATCAAATGGGACTTCTAAGTTAAAGGTTTCCTGTAAGTTTGGGTAATGCAAGTGGTCAAGTTTAAATAAAGGTGCCAAATACACCATGTAAGTTGAGCCACTCCAATTAACCAGATATTCTCAAACAAAAGTATGAAACTGTTACTCCCCTTACTTCAAAAGCAAACTAAAACTACTTCCTTTAAAACGGCTATGCTGAAGGCACCGGTTGTCATCATTCTGCTTTTAATGATAACGTTGGCTTGCAATGATGAAAACAAGCATGAGCAGCCAGAGTTGGGCATCAGAAATGTTGAAATTATCGATATGGATGGTTTACAGTTTAAAGACCTGAATAAAAATGGCCGGCTCGACAACTATGAAGACTGGCGCCTATCTTCAGAAGAAAGAAGTCAGGATTTGCTTTCCAAAATGTCGCTTGAAGAAAAAGCAGGCTTTATGATGATAAATTCTCTTAGTATGCTAGGCAGCAAAAAAGCCAAAGCATCCGATGGGCAATACACCCCCAGTGACCTGGATGAGGGTCAAGTAGCAGAGGATACCACTGCCCAAGCGAACAGACCAAACTTTATAGGAGGGATGAATGCCGCAACAAGTACCAACCAACGGGTAAAGGAATTTCACAACCGGCATTTTATCCTCAGGGCAAACGAAAGTGCCAGGGTTGTGGCCGAGTGGAACAACAAACTTCAGGAGCTTTGTGAAAGCGAAAACCTGGGCATTCCGGCCATCATTACGTCCAATCCGCGGAATCACATCACCTCCAATGCGTCGGAGGGTACTGCACTTGACGCCACTGTGTTTTCTGCTTGGCCAGGGGAGTTGGGATTATCTGCCACGCGAGATCTTACTTTAATAAGAGAATTTGCAGATTACTCCCGTCAGGAATGGCGTGCAGCAGGCATCAGAAAAGGATATATGTATATGGCCGATTTGGCAACAGAGCCAAGATGGTCAAGGGTAAACGGCACCTTTGGAGAGGACCCAGAATGGGTGGCGGAAATTATAAAGGAGGTAGTTCTTGGTTTCCAGGGTGATAAGTTGGGACCGGAATCCATAGCCCTTACGATGAAACATTTTCCTGGAGGAGGGTCTGGTAAAGGAGGCCAGGATTCCCATTTTGAATGGGGAAAGGAACAGATTTTTCCCGGAGGAAGGTTTAATGATAACTTATTGCCTTTCCGTGCGGCGATCGATGCCGGTGCATCTGCCATCATGCCCTATTATTCCATGCCGGTAGGTACGGAATATGAAGAGGTGGGTTATGCTTTTAATAAAGATGTACTTACCGATTTGCTGAGAGGGCAACTGGGTTTTAAGGGGATAATCAATACCGATACAGGGCCACTTACGCGTATGGTATGGGGTGTGGAAGACCTTACCTTGCACGAAAGGTATAAAAAGGCGCTTGAAGCTGGATCAAATATCATTTCCGGGGTTTCTGATCCTTCAGACCTTATTGAGGTTGTCAAAAAAGGGATGGTGGATATGGACCTTATTGACCATTCAGTGTTGCTTTTGTTAAGAGAAAAATTTGATCTGGGATTATTTGAAAACCCCTATGTGGATGCAGATGCGGCAGATCGAACGGTAGGCAGCGATAGCTACCGGGAAAAAGCAGGCCTTGCGCTGAGAAAGTCGATTGTTTTGCTACGCAATGAAAACAGTGCCCTTCCCATACAACCCAAAACAAAAATCTATTTCAAAACTTTTAAAGCTCCGGGCAGAGGGGACCAGGTAGGAGAACAAAAAGTATTGATGGAGAACGATGCCAACTATGACCTGGAATTTGTGGCCTCCCCTTCTGAAGCCGATATTGCGGTTCAGTGGATAATCCCCAGCCAATCCCTATTCAATTCAAATGGGGCCCCTATATCCCTTTCGTTGTCAAAAACTGCCATAGATGTGGGGCAAGTTAATGAAGTAGCAACTGATCTACCTACGATCCTTGTTATTGACTATTCAAACCCATGGGTCATCGATGAAATTTATAATGATGAAAACAAGGGAAATATTCAAGGTGTTCTCGCCACTTTTGGAACTACCCCAGAAGCCTTGCTGGATGTACTAACAGGGGAATTCAACCCTCAAGGGAAGATGCCATTTTCGACACCAGTTTCTGACCAGGCAGTGGAAAATAATTTGGAAGACGTACCAGGTTACCTGGAAGAAGATGGTTATGCATTATTCAATTATAAGGAAGGGTTAAGTTATTAAAACTCGAATTATCCGCTCATACTTCAATTTCAGGGACATAAAATCAAAAATGTAACTAATCACCATTTAGAATTCTTTTGATGTTCTTAATATAAATAGGGTGAAAGGTCATCCCGTTGTGTCCCTGGCCGGGAATGGGGATGAATTTTTTTACCTGCTTCAGGCTTTCTTTTAATTTTAGGGAGGAGTCGAAGGGAATCACTGTATCTGCTTCCCCGTGAAAAATGATGATGGGCACATCAGCCTCCTGTAGCCAGGACTTATTGTCCATGTCATACCGAAGGAGGAATCCCGGGAAAATGGGGAAATACCTGCGCCTTAAATCCTGAAGACTTATAAACGGGGCCTGCAGGATAAGTAAGTCCACAGGATTGTTGGCGGCAAGATAACTAGCTGGTCCCGTGCCAATGGAGTAACCCAGAATGACAATACGCTCGTAGTTGTTTGTAAGGTGATCCAGACATAATTGCATGTCCCTGAAAAGCTGCTTCTCATTGCGGATGCGGCCGTCACTTTTGCCATACCCTCTGTAATCCGGCATCAACACATCGTACCCCAAATCATTATAGGTGGCCGCTGCCTGGCCCCAGGACCTCAAGGATCCGGCATTCCCATGTAAATACATTATTACCCCCTTTTTCTCTTGTTTCGTTTTGAAGAGTATGGCATGTAATTGCCCTTTATCAATAGGAAGGTAGATCTCTTCAAACTTTCCATCAAAGGAGAACAAATAGTTGTGGGGTAATTTCTCAGGGAAAAAGATCAGCTTTTCCTGAATGAAAAATAGGATCAAACAAACCAGCATGTAAAGAGGCACCAGGTAAAGCAGGAATTCAAGTAGGCCGTTTTTCATATGATTATAATTTTTTATTAAAGGCCATATGGAATCTCGCAGTCTATAATCATCCCAGTGTGTGACGTGCTCGTCATGCCCTGACTGCCGTCAGGACAGGCTCGATTTCATAATTTTTTAAGAAAAGCCAGTAGGTCCGCCATTTCTTTTTTTGAAAACTCATCCCCCAAGGGTGGCATCAGTGAGCTGTTCAGGGCTTTGATGCCCTCAATCTCCTGCCTCATGATTTCCTGCTCCAAGCCTGGGGATACCCTTAGGCTTATGGCTGTTGAAGTTTCGGCCAATATCATGCCCTGTAACTTTCTGCCATCGATTAGGTTAAGCTCCCATAGGTCAAAGCCCGGTGCTATGGATAAATCAGGCACAACTATATTAGCCATTAAGTCCTTTGGCAACCAGTGATGAACAGTTCCCAAATCTGGCCCAAAACTCACCCCTAGGCCACCATTTACTTGATGGCAGGACGCACAATGAGTCGCATACAGGTTTTTACCGGATTGGCTATCCCCCTTTAGGGTTAAGGCACCTTCAAATTCTTCCAGTTGCTCATGGGGGTTTTCCATGGTCAGAATCTCTCTTGCCCTCTTCCGTAGCTGCTCATCCGTGCTGTTCATCAACTGTACTTTCCTTTTCCATGCGATCAGTTCAGGGGCGATTTGTCGGTTTTCTAAGGCGTTAATCAGAATTTCCATGGAAGCGTTGTTTTCTAAAAATAGGCCAATGGCTACCTCCCTTGTTTCCTGGGTTAGGTTTTCCCATTGTCCCAGTAAAAATTCAGGTACCAGGGTCCCGCTACTTTTCCCCAATGCCTGTAAGGCGGCAATCTGTAGGGGAAGGGGGGTTCTGCTATCCACCAGTACCTTAATGGCATCTACATGAGGATCCATATTTCCTAGGGCCAATAACCTTAAAGCCATCACCCGTTCTCTTTCCGGAAGGGAAGGGTCAAGTGCACGGTCCAGGTAATCTTGGGTATAGGTTGCCGGGAATTCCTTTAGAGGTATTTGCTCCAGTAAATGTACCATCGCCAATTGGATTGCAGGCTGTTGGATCTCAAAAAATGACCCAAAGAGTTCCTCAAAATGACCGGAAAAGTACTGTCCCAAGGCTTCGTTTCTCTTTAAGCCATCCGCTACTCCAATAATGAGATCCCTTTTCCATGCTGGGCTTTTTTGGGGATTCACCCGTACCATAGCCAGCCATCTTTCCCGATTTTCGGGCGCTTCCCTGGCCACCATCATGGCCACAAGTTTTTGTGTAAACCGGCCCATGGCATCCTCTTCCTTCTTAAATCTCTCCAAGACCCTTTCAAGGGTTTCATAAGTAGGAGATGCGGACGCGGAAAGGGCTGCGGCCTGCACCCAATCATCTTCCAGATCCATAAACAAGATATGGTCCCTGGCCTGAGCAGCTCGATTTATTTCCCATTCCCCAAGCGTACACAAAAGCTGAAAGCGAACCCTGGGATGGGGATCATCCTTCATAAGAAGTAATTTATCCACGATCTTGGGAAAACCATCTGCATACTTTTCAGCGAGCAATAGGGCATTTTCACGTATTTCCGGCAGAGGATCATCCAAAGCAGCTTCTAAGATTTCCTCCTGGATTAACCCCAGTCCATCCAGCGTCCAAAGCGCATGCAGTCTACCATAGGCACTTTGGGAATTATTGGCCATTTCAATAAGCTGAGCAGCAATTTCTTCATGTTGGCCAGACACCAGAAGTCGCTGCGCATGTTGCCGCCACCAATGGTTGGGGCTGGTAAGGTGTTGCACCCACTGTGCTGGGGTCTGCTGTCCCAAGTCTAACCCCTTTACCCATTCGGGGTCAACGGTCCCTTTGGGTACGATGCGATAAATCCTGCCCTTATCTACCCCATCATATAAGCCACCCGCATCAACGGCCTCATCGGCCATCCACTCGGGATGTTCTATGATGCGCCTGTAGTAGTCCAAAACGTACAAGGCTCCATCGGGGCCAACATACATATTCACCGGTCTGCTCCAGGAGTCCTTGGAGGCCAAAAATTCCCTTTCCGGGTTGTGTCTGCTGGCCTTATAGCTGGCGCCATCCTCCTTTAGCAAGTCCACATGCACTAGATTGGCCGCGGATTCAGTAACGAATACCGCCAGGGAGTCAAATGGAGCAGGGAAAATCCCCCCTAGGTAAGCGGTAATCCCACTGGAGGAAGTGGTAAGTCCTGGGGTGGTGAAAAGCTGTCTGTCGGGCGTGGTGGTTCGTTGAAATATGGCGGTTTCATTACCATGGTCAGAAATAGAAGCCGAGGCCTGGGTCAACAAAAAATCCGGGTTTCTTTTTACATAATTCGCCTTCATTACCTCCTGGTAGATATGATTTTGGTTGTGGGTGAGCAGGTACCTGCCCCAAGCGTCAAAAGTATGCCCAAATTGTGTCCTGCCGGCATTCATTTCCATTGCCACAGGATCAAGTTGAAACCTCACCGAAAGGCCATTGGCGTTTTTGGGGAGTGTTGGGCTACCTTCTATACCATGAAACCGAATTTCATCCCCTCTATCCCCAAATTCCTCTTCATATTTACGGGTGCCAATGTGCCCCATGTGTGCCAGGTATATCCAGTTGTCCAGGCCATAGATGGGGTTGTTGACGTTTACATGGGGATTGGAAAGCGAAAAGCCCGTCAACAACGTATCCCTAACATCGGCAATGCCATCCCCATCACTGTCTTCCAGGTAGAGTACATTGGGCGCATCGGTCACGATTACCC
>PXCO01000288.1 GCA_003565295.1 Cyclobacteriaceae bacterium | reverse complement strand
TCTGTTTATAATTGTCTTTTTATGGTCAGATGCCTGCCTGGTCGGCAGACAGGGAATCTCGCAACGATAATCATCCCCCCGTGTGTCGCTCTCGTCATGCCCTGACTGCCGTCAGGACAGGTTCGATTTCATCATCGGAAAGATTTAGCATAAAAAAGCCCTTTCCGCTAGAGAAAGGGCCTTGAACTTTTTTATTTTAGATAAACTGATTCAAAATGTTTTCATACATTTCCTGCTTACCGCTCAGCATCTTGGGTTCGCCTACCTCCAGAGCTATTTTCCTTAGGTCTTCCAGGGAAAGTTTCCCTTCTTCAAAATCCTTGCCCTTACCCTGATCAAATGAGGCATAGCGCTCTTTCCTCAATTTTTCGTAGGGGGACTTTTCCAAGATATCGTTAGCTATGATCAAGCTCCTGGCAAAGGCATCCATACTGCCAACGTGTGCATGGAAGAGATCATCCAAATCCGTAGAATTCCTTCTTATTTTGGCATCAAAGTTTACTCCCCCGGTAGTGAAACCCTTTCCTTGCAAGATCACCAACATGGACTCTGTAAGTTCCATAAGGTTAATGGCAAATTGATCAGTATCCCAGCCGTTCTGATAATCTCCCCTGTTTGCATCTATGCTACCCAAAAGCCCGGCATCTTGGGCCACCTGAAGTTCATGCTGGAAGGTATGTCCCGCCAATGTGGCATGGTTTACCTCCAAGTTTAGTTTAAAGTCCTTATCCAGACCAAAGTGTCTCAGGAAGCCTACTACTGTGGCTGCATCATAATCGTACTGATGCTTGGTAGGTTCCATGGGCTTAGGCTCTATTAGGAAAGTGCCCTCGAAACCGTTTTTCCTTCCATAATCCCTGGCCATGCTCAGGAACTGAGCCAGGTGTTCGGTTTCCCTTTTCATATCGGTGTTGAGCAGGGACATGTACCCTTCTCTTCCTCCCCAAAAAACATAATTCTCACCTCCCAGGGCAATGGTGGCGTCAATGGCATTCTTGATTTGGGTACCGGCCCTGGCCAGCACCTCGAAATTTGGGTTGGTGGCCGCTCCATTCATATACCTGGGGTTACTGAAAACATTGGCGGTGCCCCATAACAGTTTTATGCCTGTGGCCGCCTGCTTTTCTTTGGCGTAATCCACAATGGCCTGCATGTGCTTTTCGTACTGCTGTACAGAGTCTCCTTCATCGATTAAGTCTATATCGTGGAAACAATAAAATGGTGCTCCTATTTTACCGATAAATTCAAAAGCGGCATCCATTTTATCCTTGGCACGCTGGATGGGGTCATTTGCTTTGTCCCATTCCCTTACGATGGTGCCCGGGCCGAAGGGGTCGTTTCCCGTACCACAGAAGGAGTGCCAGTAGGCAATGGCAAAGCGGAAATGGTCCTTCATGGATTTGCCCCGTATCACTCTGTTTTCATCATAGTATTTAAAAGCCAGGGGGTTATCTGAATCCTTGCCCTCAAAGGGTATCTTGTCAATGTTTGGAAAATAGGTTTTAGACATAGTTGAGTGAATTTATTTGGTAAGTAACAATTTTCAATTAGTGATAAAGGGATAGCATTTTTCTCCAATGTGCATATACCTCTTGATATTGGGCAGAAAGCCCTTGATCGGGATGGATTTCAAGCAGCTTTTCCAGTCCAAAAAAGGCCTCCTTGGGACTTTGATAAATACCCGCACCAATACCGGCTCCCCTGGCGGCCCCCTGGGAGCCATCGGTATCGTAGAGCTCTAATACCACTTGGTTCATATTTACGAAAGCCTCCCTGAAAATTGGGCTAAGGAACATATTGGCTCTTCCTGCCTTCACAGTGTTCAGGTTGAGCCCCATGCCTTTCATGATATCAAAACCATAGGTTAACGCCGATACAATGCCCTCCTGCCCTGCTCTCAGCACATGCCGTTTGTCATGCTTCAATAGGTTAAGACCGTTAAGGTGTGCATCCACACTCTTATTTTCCATGATCCTCTCCACCCCATTACCAAAGGGAATAAAGCTAAGCCCATCTGCACCTATGGGAACTTCTGAGGCCCACTCATTCATTTGATCATATTCCACCCTCTCCCCCATAAGTCTTTTCAACCAAGAGTTGAGGATTCCCGTGCCATTTACACACAGTAACACCCCATATCTGGGCTGGTTTATCTGGTGGTTGACATGTACGAAGGTGTTCACCCTACTAGCAGGGTCGAAAACAGGCTGCTCACTAACCCCATATACGGTTCCTGAGGTGCCCGCAGTAGTGGCCAGTTCACCCTTTTCCAGGACATTCAAAGAAAAGGCGTTGTTGGGTTGATCACCTGCGCGGTAAGTTACCGGAATGCCCGGGGCCAATCCCAATGCCTCTGCCACACTGGCGGAAAGCCTGCCTTGCTCACTGAAAGAGGAGCCCGCATTGGCCAAAAGGGAGGAATCCAGGCCATAGTGATCCAAAAGGGGTTGAGCGATCCCATTTTCCAGGAAATCCCAGAATATACCTTCAGAGAGCCCGGAATCCGTGGTGGAAATTTCCCCGGTAAGCTTCATGGCGATATAATCGCCCGGAAGCATGATCTTATGGATACGCTTGAAATTTTCGGGTTCGTTTTCCTTGACCCACTTTAACTTGGAGGCGGTGAAATTCCCCGGTGAATTGAGCAGGTGCGAAAGACAATAGTCTGCACCAAGGGCATTAAAGGCACTGTTGCCGATCTCCACGGCCCTACTGTCGCACCAAATGATGGAGGGCCTAATGACCTTTTGCGCCTGATCGACCATTACTAAGCCATGCATTTGATAACTTATGCCTATGGCTTTCACCTCCTCTTTTTTTATGTTTCCATTTTTTGTGGCCGCTTTGGTCGTCTCCTGTACATATTTCCACCAAAGTTCCGGATCCTGTTCCGCCCAATCTTTTTTAGGGGCAGCCATGGGCATTTCTTGCTTGGGGAGGGTGGCTGCGGTCACCACCTTTCCGGATTCTGCATCCAGCAAGGTGGTTTTTACAGAGGAGCTGCCAATATCATAGCCTAATAATAACGTTCTCATTTTTGGATATAGGTTTGAAAGGTTTTTACCAGAATGCTGTATAGAGTCCTACCAAAATCCCGGCGATAAGAATGGCACCCACCTTGAATTTAGTACTGGTTTTAAACAAATCAGGTGTGATTTCTATTCCTTTTGGATGGTCTTTACCTTTTCCTTCATAGAGGGAAATCCCAATGATAAGAACGGAAATAATCAGAAAGACCAGCCCCATCCTGTCAATAAAGGGAAGGTTTGGGGTAATAAACTTAAAGGCAGTAGATAGGGGTATGGTTAGGGCAGCTGCGGTAAGGGCGGCATTGGAAGTGGTCTTTTTCCAGAAAAAGCCAAAAATAAATATGGCGAAAACCCCGGGGGATACAAACCCTGTATATTCTTGAATATACTGAAAGGCTTGATCCAGTTGCCGCAATGCCGGTGCCACCAGGGCAGCGATAAAGAAAGCAGCGATGGCAGTTACCCTTCCCACCAATACCTGCCGCTTTTCACTAGCACCACGGTCAAAGAAGTTTTTGTAGATATCCAGGGTGAAAATCGTGGAAGTACTATTGGCCATACTGGCCAATGAGGACACAATGGCTGCTGTCAAGGCGGCAAATGCCAGTCCCTTTAGGCCTGAGGGAAGCAATTGTAACAAGGTGGGATAGGCCCTGTCTGATTTAATGATACCCGCTTCAGGGTCTGTCATGGATTGGATAAAGGTAGTATCGATCCCTTCACTTACGATTACATAAGCGGCAATGCCGGGTATCACCACGATCAATGGCATCAATAATTTCAGAAACCCTGCGAAAATCACTCCTTTTTGAGCCTCGTTAAGGGATTTTGCCGCTAAAGCCCTTTGTGTGATGTATTGGTTAAAACCCCAATAGTTCAGATTGATAACCCACATCCCCCCTATCAATACACTGATACCGGGAAGGTCTAAATAAGCATCCCTGTAACCTCCAGCACCATCCGGGATCATCATTTCCCCTTCTTGAATAATCATTTTAAAATGAGCAGGAGCCTTGGCAATCAAACTGGTGAATCCTCCCAGCACATCACCTTCGCCCACGATGGAGAGTGCCAGGTACGTGGTGGCCAGTCCACCGGCAACAAGGAAAAAAACCTGCACCACATCGGTCCAGGCCACTGCTTTGAGTCCCCCATATATGGAATAAAGCATGGCGAACACCGCCAAACCTGCAATCCCATACCCCAATGGAATTCCCAAAATGGTATTTAGACTCAGGGCACCTAAATAAAGGATGGAGGTCAGGTTCACAAACACATACACGAGGAGCCAGAAGATGGCCATCACCGTTCTCACCCTGCTGTCATATCTTCGAAGGAGGAATTCCGGCATGGTGCTAATCCCCTCTTTCAAATAGACGGGAAGAAAAAAGATAGCAACGATCACCAAGGTAGCGGCTGCCATCCACTCGTAAGTGGAGATAGCAAGTCCGAGGGCAAAACCGGAACCGGACATCCCTATAAATTGCTCCGCAGAAATGTTAGAGGCAATAAGAGACGCACCTACTGCCCACCAGGGAAGGGCTTTGCTCGCTAAAAAATAATCGTTGGAATTTTTGACGTGTCCCTTCTTTTCTCGGGACACCAGGTAACCCATCAGGATGATCAAGAGACAATACCCTATAAAGATGGTGAGGTCAAGAGATGAGAAGTTCATGGATGTAAATGTTCAGACATTGGGTTATAATTATTGACTTAACAAAATGAAGCAATCATAAAATGGAGGTGCAATATAGTCAATAATGATTTTTTGAGGCAAAATTACCTTAGAATTTAAAGGCTTCAGCTGCGTGAAACCTACAGTTTCATTTTCAATTGCGTATATTCATAATTCAAAGCGACCAACCCTCATTGTATAATGAAAGCCAGGCCAAACTTAGCATCGGATCTTCAACAATGCTTGAACACTTTTATATTGGACACGGGGCTACATGGAGCAATCCTCAATATACACAAAGATAGCCTTGAGCCCTTTGATTGGATGGGGGCATCAGGGAATCTAAAGATGGAAACCCCCTATTTTTACACCAGCGTGGCCAAGTTGCACATTACTGCAATTGCGTTAAAATTAAGGGTTAGGGGGAAGCTTGACCTTGACTGGAAAATTTCCTCTTTCCTCCCGGAAACCTGGGTGGAAGGCCTTCACTTTTATAAAAACAAAGACTTTTCCCAAGCTATCAGCATCCGCCACCTGCTTACACATAGCTCCGGTTTGCCTGATTATTTCCAACATACCTTCAATGATGGGAAATCCCTGTTAAATCGGTTAAAAAGTGGTGAAGACCAAGGCTGGAGTTTAGAACAGGTAGTGGAATGGATTAAAAAAATGAAACCGAAATTCCCCCCGGGAGAAAAGGGGCAAGTTTTTTATTCAGACAGTAATTTTCAGCTGTTGGTGCCTGTCTTGGAGGAAATTTCGGGAAAGCCTTTGGAAAAAATGATACAAGAATTGCATGACCAGCCACTGGGCACCAGCGATAGGTACCTATATGCTGACCCTAAAGACAGGACACCAAGCCTTTTTTATCATGATAAGACGCCTTTGCTTATCCCCAAGGCCATGAAGTCCTTCGGTCCTGACGGGGGTATGGTCGGCACCGCCAAAGCATGTATGACTTTTCTAAAAGCCTTTTTTCATGGTCAACTTTTCCCTCAGGAATACCTACCTGAAATCCAACAATGGAATGCCATGGGAAATGGCCATTACTACGGTTTGGGCATAGCAAGTTTTAGGCCTGTGGGACTTTCCAGGTTGGTGAATCCTTCCCATAGGATAATTGGCCATGCGGGGATGTCCGGAGCTTTTGCCTATTACCTTCCCGAAAGGCGGCTTTTCTTTACTGGTACGGTGAACCAGGTGCAGCCTCCCACATTGCCAATAAAATTGGTACAAAAAATGACCAGATTTCTGGATAAGCTATAATTAATAAAGTTAGGGGATTTGATCGAACATTTCCTCCACACCATCCATGATGGTCTGCATTAGGCGATCTTCCCTTTCTGCCAAAATTCGTTCAGAAACCCCTACCCAAACAGCCTCATTTTTAGTTGCATCTACCAGATGTACCGTCACGGTACCCTTTCGATAACTGCCCACCTTAATTACTTCGGATTTCCAGGTGTAGCGTTGCTGCCCAATGTAATTGAAGGTTCCGGGGTCAGTGACCAGATTGGTTTCCCTGGTCTGATCTTTTTGTTCCACCACTACTCCCAAATTAATTTTCAGCTCGGGTGACTCGTCATTTCTCATCAAACCCCTGAACACCATGTGCTTTGCGATCTCCTCTTTTAAGAAGTCCATATTCCTCTCGTAGTTTTCACTGAGGGCACCAGTGGCATCAGTCTCGTAAAAACCGAATGTTTCGTAGGAAGATAGTGTGAAAGACGGGGATTTATCCAATACCGATACCTTTGCAGATTGACAGGAGATCAAACTGAAAGCAAACCATACCCCATATAAACTGACCCTGACATTCATAGTCCGGAAGCTGGCTAAGTGATAAGAAAAGTTAACAAAAAATAAGGAACAAAAAAATATTTCTAGACAAAAAGGCAGGTTAAAAAATAAAGTTACTATTCGAGTGATTTAATGACCTATTCTTTCTCGACCCTTTTCACCTCAATTGCACTCATGCCTTTGGGAGTCTTTTCGGTTTCAAAGCTAACAAGGTCATTTTCCTGGACTTCTTCCAATAGTCCCGAAACATGGACGAAAATCCTTTCTTTCGTATTCCCATCTTCGATAAATCCATAGCCCTTGGAGGAATTGAAAAAGCTTACTTTTCCGGTCCTCTGAGCTGGTTCCTCATCGGATTCAAGATTCTTGGAAACGCTTATTTCTATATTTTCAGCCTCCACTTCTTTGAATTTTTCAGGATCGGGCGGGGAGTCGGTGATATTACCTTCTGCGTCCACATAGGCAATCATATCATCAAGCCCTGCACCTTTTGAGGAATTGGCCTTGCGGGCCTCTTTTTTCTCCTCTTTTTCCTTCTTCTTTCTTTGTCGTTTTTTTTCCTTTTCTTTTTTGTTGAACGTTACTCTAGATTTTGCCATAAATGGGGTTTAAATGATACATGAATTTTTGCTTCACCCGAAGAACCTGGTGATCAGCACCAAACATTAAAAAACAAGAAACTTACCAGGAGGGTATCAGGTTTGACAACAGCTGAATTCTTGGGATTTCACAAATTACTTACAATTTTCTGTCAATTCCTAATGTATGAGTGCCACAATTTTAATTTTCATGCCCAAATATTGCCTCCCTTCGTATGACTTGAAAGGTCATTTGAGCCTGGCTACTTTCATATAATATACCCAGGTACCTAAGGGTACGATTAAACCTTAACTCCAGGTATTCATAGGCACTGGTGATGGACAACCTTTGGATTAAAGGCAAAAACAGAAACGCCATAATGGGTGAGACCAACACAATGATGATCATCTGGAAAAAAAAGGGTACAATCCGTGGCCAAGGTTTTGACTGGAATAGCCATAAAGGTGATGGTACCAAGCTGGGTGCCAAACACGCTGATACCCACCGCCACCAGGGTACCCTACCCCCTGCCTTGAAAAATCCTACGTGCTTACCTGCTTATTGCTGATCATTATCCCCAGGATTATCAAGGCACACAGATGAAATCGAGCCTGTCCTGACGGCAGTCAGGGCATGACGAGTCCCTCGACCTTCGGTACGGGACAGGTAATGACCGCTGAAAAATTATAACCATATGAAATGCCCATGAGAAAGAATTCTCACACAGGGGGATGATTATCCAGGGCATTCCACCCCGACCTGCGGTACGGGGCAGGTTATGACCGCTGAAAAGAAAATATAAACACCTGAAAGCTGGGGAGTTAACCTAATATAATCCAATTTAATGAAATATTTTGCTGAGGATTTCAGAAATGAATTAGGCACAAACCAGGTTCGGGCAGAGATATTAGAATTTGCGTCCAAGAAAAGTAATGGTATAGGCTTTTTTTAAACTAATTTGTATATTGTGGGCATAATTTTTTTAAAATCATGTGGAAGACCATTATTTTAAGAAACGACACTTTTAAAAAAGAGCCGGTAATACGCCTGGAGTTCCCTTACGATGCTGAATTGATCGCATTGGTAAAGGGCTATCCTGATTCCAAATGGCATGTAAGGGAGAAAGTTTGGGCCATTCCTTATAGCCCCACGCAGTTGTCTTCTTTGTTGGAATATTTTAAGGGCAAAACGATCTGGTTGGACTACAGTTCCCTCAAGAAGGTGGAGATACGCGAGAAGTATGCCGAATTACCTATGCTGGGGGAAGAATTACAACTGGAAATACAGCGCTTTAAGGACTGGCTTCGCAACAGGCGCTATTCCGAATCCACCATCAAGACCTATTCCGAGGCAGTGGCCTTGTTTTTCAGGTTTTTGGACAACAAGTCCCTGGAACAAATAGACAATGCAGACCTTGAGGACTTTAACAAAGCTTACATCCTTGAGAGAAAGTACTCGGCTTCTTTTCAAAACCAAGTGATCAATGCTGTCAAACTTTTCTTTTCTAACCGGCAAAACAGGAGTTTGGACCCCAATATCATTTATAGACCAAAACGACCAAAATTATTGCCCAACGTGCTGAGCAAAGAAGAGGTAAAATTGATTTTAAATGCTCACAAGAACAGAAAACATAAGGCAATGCTATCACTGATCTATGCCTGCGGGCTCAGGCGAAGTGAATTATTGAACTTAAAAATTCAGGACATAGATGCTAATCGCAACCTATTAATAGTCCGCCAAGCAAAAGGGAAGAAAGACAGAGTAGTTCCTGTTTCCGATAAAACAGTGGAGATGTTGCGTACCTATTACAAAGAATTTAAGCCCAAGGCATGGCTTTTTGAGGGCCAAGTAGCGGGTAATTCGTATAGTGAAAAAAGCCTGGAGAGCATATTAAAGCAGGCATTGAAAAAAGTAAAAATCAGAAAGCCCGTTACACTGCATTGGTTGAGACATAGCTATGCCACCCATTTGCTTGAAAACGGCACTGATTTAAGGTATATCCAGGAAATTCTAGGACATCAAAGCAGCAAAACCACGGAGATCTATACCCATGTAAGTATAAGGAGCCTCCAAAAGATAAAATCGCCCTTTGATGATTTGTGATTAAAAAATTAGTAACATTAAACCCTGATAGGCCCTCTAGATTTATCAGGGTTATCACCCTTCCATTGGGCTGCTAACCCTGATAGCGTCAGGGGTATAAAAGAGTTGGGGGCAAGGCTAAACGCAAATTCTAACGGTAATTTGTTGAAAACAACCAGCTTTTTGAAAGTAATTTTCGGGCTAATATGACTATTTTTGCTTAAACGGTTAAATGAGAAAAAAAGATGAAAGTAAAAGAACCATTATTT
>PXCO01000346.1 GCA_003565295.1 Cyclobacteriaceae bacterium | reverse complement strand
GCTCCTTTTTACTATGGATCAAAGAAATTATGGCTACCCAATTACATGGCATCGATAGGACCGGAGGGGGGAATTGTATCCACCATAGATGAGGTGATGGTTTTTCTGAAAGCTTTTTTCGGAGGGGTATTTTTCCCTCAAGAAAAAATAAAATCCCTGAAGGAATGGAAAATGATTTTTCCTCCTCCCGGACTTTTCCAATTTGGGATTGGTCTGGAAAAATTATGGATTCCCTGGATTGTTTCCCCCTTTAAGTACCCGGGAGAGATACTTGGGTTTTGGGGACAGACAGGCACTTTTGCCTTTTACAACCCAAAAACAGACCTGTATTTCTGCGGTGCCACCAATCAGATCAATGGGGTAGGACACAGGAAGGCGACAGGACTGATGATCAAAACCATTAAGCGACTGCTTTGAAAATGGAGCCTACCATGGAAAAGCCCGTCAGTAAAGTCATTGATTACTTAGTAAGCCGGCCTGATGTGGATATGGATAAATTGGCGGTCTTTGGCCCAAGTTTGGGAGGTTATACTGCGGCCAGGGCTGCTGCTCATGATAAGCGCATCAAGGCTATGATTGCCAATAGCATCATATTGAACCTGCATGATTATTTGGTTCAGGCTAAAGAACTGAAGATTTTGGCTAAATATGAACATTTTCCCTTATTCAAACTGGTTACCAGAGTGTTTGGGTCATGGTTGGCCGGCTTGTTCAATATGATGGATGTTTTCAAATGGAGATGGAACGTAAATACCATACAGGAATGGTTGGATGCTTGTAAAGAATTTACTGCTGATTCTTCCAAGATCGATTGTCCCAGCCTTTTAATGGTTGGTGAAGATGAATTGGCCTATTCGGCTACCCATGGGTTTATAGCAGACGCCATGAAAAAGATCAAAAATCCGAAAGTGGATTTAGTTATCGGCAAAGGCGATCAGGGTGCTGCTGGCAAAACATGCTACACAATATCACCCTAATTCGTCACACGGTTTTTGATTGGTTGGATGAAGTTTTCCAAAGAAATGAAGAAAAAGAAATCCAAAAAATGGTTAAGCTGGCATCGATGGATAATGTTGAATCTGGAATGAAAAATTAGGAATAAGTAAGCCAAAAGGAAGCAGTATTCCACACCCCTGGACTATTATCCCGAGATATTATAAGTTACCTAAATTCAAATCAATGAATTTAGGTAACTTATAATCTGTATGGGATTCGGGGTTTACTATTGAGAACAATAACTGGGTTATTGATGGGAGAATTCTGCATCTTGAGCTCAATTTTTATACCAATTTGAGAAAAATGGAAGCCAAAAATATTTTGAAATGGACCTTAAGGTTCCTTTTATTGTTGATACTCTATTTTCCCATTTGGATTTTGGGAACAATGGTGATGGGAGACCTGATGCCTGAACTGCTATCCGAACCTGGGTTGATGGATGAAGGTATTGCATTTCTTTTGTTAGGGATATTAAATACCGCATTGATTATCGGTTTAATCATGACTTCCCGTTTGAATGGTTGGCGACTGGCTTTGGTTCTGGGACTGGCATATTATGGTTCATTTACTTTTCTTACGCAGATAGAGTCCTGGTATTTCTTAAGCGAAACATCAGTGCCACCCCCATTACTTCCCCGTTTGTTCCTGATGGGCTTAACCATTCCCTTGATTTATATACCCCTCGCTGTTTTGATCTGTGGTAAATGGAAAAGGACTGAAAAGTCTAATGGCATATCAAATGGCCCAAGCTTACCAATCAAGCAGTTGCTCTTGAAATTGGGCACTATTGCTATGATATATTTGATCGTTTATTGGCTGGCAGGATATTTCATTGCTTGGAAAAACCCAGAGCTAAGGGAGTTTTATGGCAGTCCGGGTGATATCAAACCTTTCTTTTCACATACGATTGATACATTTACAAGTACACCGGGTTTATTGCTTTTGCAACTCTTTCGAGGATTAATTTTTGCTCTTTTAGCTTTGATGATCCTAAAAGGCTCTAAAGCTCTAAAGTAAAGCTGTGGCAAACGGCTCTTCTTGTGGGATTCCTATTTGCTATACCACATTTAGTGCACATCCTTCCCAATCCTTTGATGCCAATCGCCAGTGTCAGGTTCAGCCATATGGTAGAAACCGCCTCTTCCTCTTTTATTTTCGGATGGATTGTGGTTTGGATATTAAGGAGCTACCATGCCGAAGAAAAGTATAAATTTTGACTTCAACTTCTAGCACTATTATCATGAATCCAATTAAACTTGAATACACCCTAACCGGAACCGAAACCAAAGAAACCCTACTTTTTGTGCACGGGGCAGGCGGGAGTATCCTTCAATTTCAGCCACAGCAGGAATTTTTCTCAGATAGATATAGGGTGGTTTTAATATCCTTAAGAGGACATGGGGATTCTCCAAAACCCTCACCAAATACCACCGATCAATACGCCTTAACCCTTTTTGCCGCGGATATCATCCAATTGATCAAAGACCTGAATTTGGAGAACATCCATTTTGTTGGGAATTCAGCTGGAGGGGTGATAGGTTATAAAGTGGTCAGTAAAATGCCTGAAAAATTCTTAAGCTTGACCACTTTCGGTACAACAGGACAGATGAAGTTCCCCAAATTTTTGGCTCCTGTATTCAGAGGTTTTGATGCTTTTATGCTCCAGTTTTTTAAAAATTGGTACCTGAATTTTATGGTTTCCCATACGGCCAATCATGAGGCCTCCAAAGAGGTTTTTTTCCAAATGTTTGAAAAGGCTGTACCTGCCATTCCCCATTTCAGGTATAATTTGGTAAATTATGACTTTACGGGCTTTATTGCCCAAAGTCCTGTTCCCTACACATTGATCAGATGTGAATTTGATAAAGGAATCAACGGGATGTTGGACTCCACAGTTAAGGCTATCCAATCCAATAGTTTGGCGCAGGTGGTCGAATTGAAAGGTGTGGGCCATGTAGCCAATCTGGACAATCCGAAGGCCTTCAATAATTGCTTAAAGAATATCTTGAACAACATTAAATGAAGTCATGAAGAAAGGGAAGTTTTCAAGTGCTTACGGAGATATTTATTATGAACTATCAGGCGCTGATGAAAGTCCAACTTTGGTTTTTATTCATGGGGTAGGTATGGACCACCTCACTTTCCGCGAGCAGCTTGGATCCCTGGAGCCACATTATAGGATATTGGTCTGGGATTTGCCGGGACATGGTGCTTCCTCCTTGAAAAACTACAGCAAGCGTTTTACTGAATTGTCTGCTCATTGTTTGTATGAGCTTATGGAAGAACTGAAAATTTCCCGGGCAATTTTGGTGGGTCAGTCTCTGGGCAGTATGATTGCCCAACATTTCCTGCTTAAATATTCCCAAGAAGTGATGGCCGTGGTACATGCTCCTGGAATTGAACTGAAATCCCATATGGGTAAATGGGGTAAAAAGCTGGTTCCCATTTTCATCTTTTTGATGGGCTTGATTCCTGAAAATATGTTCTGCAAATCTTTTGGGAAACACAGGGCTGTAAAGAAGGAGGTACAGGATTATCTATCCAATACTATGGCCAAAACAGGGAAAAAGTTTGCGCTAAATGTCACTGCTGATATGTGCTACGATCTCATGGATCCATCTCCTCAATCCCCAAAAATACCTTTATTGATGCTTTATGGGGAAAAGGATTTGCCATTTATCAGAAATGCATCTAAAAAGTGGCATATCCAGGAACCTATGAGCCAATGTGTAGCCATCCCAGATGCCAACCATATCGCCAATCAGGACAACCCCGAGGACTTTAATCAGGCCTTACTTGGTTTTTTGGAAGGTTTATTTCAAAAGAGACCTGGCAGGTTTTAAAAACCTGCCAGGTCTTCAATTAATTTCTATCAATATCTAATAATTCCACAGCATCCATGAAAATAAAAAAGTTTTATCTCGCCTTCATTCTATTTTTCCTAGGGCTTTTGGGGGTTTTGTCCATGCTGACCATGGATATCCCTTTGCCGGAGGAAATGTTGGAACTGTTGCAGGACCAATTTTCCCCCTCCCAAATCCAATGGCTGATCTTGATCAACCCCACCATTCTCATGTTGATAGCAGTAGTGGTGGGAACTCTACTCTATCAGAAGGTAAATTTGAGTGTTCCCATCCTCGAAAAGTGGGTAGGTATAAAAGAAAACCCTATTCCAATCCGTGAAATACTGGCATATGGGACTATAGGGGGACTCCTTACAGGTATCGTATTGAGCTCACTTGGGCTAATAGGAAGGGGATTGATTCCTTCCGAATTTGAACAACTTGGGGAATCCCTTCAACTTACGCTGGCTGCGAGGTTCCTTTATGGGGGCATCACGGAAGAAATACTCATGCGTTTTGGTTTGATGACCTTATTGGTCTGGATAGCTTCCAAGATTTTTAAAGGAACCAATCCTTCGGTATATTGGATAGGGATTATTTTAGCTGCGCTCATCTTCGCGGTAGGCCATTTCCCTATTGTTTTTCAGTCAATAGATGATCCAAGCAGTATCATGCTCGCTTATGTCCTTATTGGCAATTCGGTTGGGGGTCTTGTTTTCGGTTGGCTGTACTGGAAAAAAGGACTGGAAAGTGCTTTTCTGGCCCATATTTTCGCACATGTGGCCATGGTTAGTTTTGAAAAAATCTTGTTATGAGACCAGAGAATTTAGACAATAAAACCATTCCGCTTCGGTTTTTTGTGATCACATTTTTGTGGTCCTGGGTACTTTGGTTACCATTTGTCCTGGGAGGGTTAGGCATTTGGGCATGGGACGAAAGCCTCAGAAGCAGCCTGAGTATGCCGGCCATTATTTTGGGAGCCTTTGGACCTGGCGTTGCGGCACTGTATTCCATCCAATCCCTTCAAGGGAGATCAGCCGTTAGACCCTTTCTTCGATCTTTTCTTTCCTTCAGGTTTGGGTGGAAAGTATGGTTGATCATTTTCGGGGCCATGGGAATCGCCAACTTTCTGGCTTGGTACCTTCCTGGATTTTTCGGCTTTGAGCGCTTGCCCATGCTTTTGCCCACAATTTTGGTTTTCCCGATTTACTGGCTGGTCATGGTCTTTTTTGGAGGAGGCCAGGAAGAAATCGGTTGGCGAGGCTACATCATGCCTTATTTGGAATCCAGGTATGGCATTTGGTTGGGCAATATCATCCTGGGAATCATTTGGACTTTGTGGCACGTCCCGCTCTGGTTTATTCCGGATTCCTTTCAGGTCTTTATGCCTTTTCCTGCTTTTCTGATCGGATGTATAGGATTGTCCTTTTTCTTCTCTTGGGTAGTAAAAGCTTCTAATAACAAGCCCTTATCTGCTTTAATAGCCCATGGTACCTCCAATGCCATGTTACCTGTTTTTCCTAGCTTGGTACTGGCTTTAGATGTTTTCCAGGTCCACTTTTGGATCTTGGAAATATTGTATTTAATAATTGGTGTTGTTGCCGTGATGTCGCTAAAAAAACAATGAAAATATGCTCATCTATGTAAAATTCAGCCTGCTCTTCTTTATTGCGCATTTTGTTTCTTATATCATTGCCGGGGTGATAGACCTACAGCTGGCAAAGAAAATGTACAAAGGTAAGGACCGTTTGTACAAGGGATTCTTTAGGGATATGGAAAACCAAGAAGAGTCTATGAGGGTGGCAAAACTGCTAATACCATCCCAGTTTGTCAGGGCAATCCTCATGTCCGTTGTTCTCTATCCAATATTGCCTTTTTTACAGACACTTTCTTTTTGGCAGCAATTTCTCTTTATGGGCAGTTTGGTATTTGTTTATGCCGATTTTTCTAGTGCTGTTCCATTTTCCAATACCATTGAAGGATTGGTTTACCTTAAAAAGGAGTTTGTGGAAAAAAGAGTTTTCTGGACTATCCAGTTCGAGGCTATTTTGTATAGCCTACTTTTCGGTTTTCTGGCTGCTTTATTTCTGTTTTGATCCTAAAGCAAGCTAGGGTTTTTGACAAAATTAAGTTTGGTTGGATGAACTGACAGAAATCATGATTTTAAGTATTTCTTCTTTCTAAATTTGTATCCTTAACTCATTGAAATGAAAGAATATCTCATATTGGCATATCTCCTCCTTCTCCATTCGTGGGTTTTTGCCCAAGGGAATCAAAGGACTATCTTCCTAAACGCAGGTACCCAAAATACCTGGGAGAAGGACTTCGCCTATTCTCCTTTGGTGTACAAGGGCAGTTCTAACGCATTTTCACTGGGTTACGGCAGTGCAGGAGAAAAGAAAACCGAGGAAGTATATATTCATTACAGCAGACTGCCCATGGAAAATGCTTTCGGTGCAGAAATGACCGCTACCCATGCAAGCGTAATAGCCTATACCTTTTATAAAGCCGATTGGTTACCTGAGAAGTTTACCCTTGGCTGGTCTAATAACAATGCCCTAAGCATACGCAATTTCCAGGACGCACAGAATTTCAATCCAAGGTTTGATTTTCATACTTCCTTTGGTCCGGCAGTAGCTTACCAAACCTCCTTTGGAAAAGATCAGCAGTGGAGGTTTTCTTCACAGGCCCATTGGCAGGTGATAGGCTTCCTGTTCTCTGCTTCATATGTGACCAGTCCCCCGGATCCTTTCCTCCATGATCAACCTACTTTCAATGCCTTTTGGCAGTCCATACGCTTTTTCCAACCCTTTCGGCAGCAGGACTTGGGTATTTTGAACCAGCTTTTTTACGAGTTGTCCAGTGGCAATGAGATCGGGATAGGATATAGGTACCATTATACTTCCTTAGAAAATGCTCAACGTTCCCAACGTTCAGGAGGTAATTATTTCTTCCAGTTAAACTTTAAGCTATGAAGCCATCATTTCTTTTCAAGTGGTTGATGTTTAGTGTCCTTGCCTTTGTAGGTTCAGGATGTGAGATGATATTCGAGCCCAAAGCACCTCATGACAGCCCAAATGCAGTGTTTGAACATTTATGGGCAGATGTGCATAACCGTTACAGTTATTTTGAGGTAAAGCAAATTGATTGGCAAGCGGTAAAGGAAAGCTACAGCCCATTGATACATGATGACCTTAGCCCTTTTGAACTCTTTGACATCCTGGGGGATATGTTGGCGGAGTTGGAAGATGGGCATGTGAATCTTTTGAGCAGCTTCAACCGCTCCCGAAACTGGAGCTGGTATGAAGGTTACCCCTTGTTTTATGACGAGCAGCTTATTTATGACAAGTACATGAAGACTGATTACAGGATCATTGGCCCCCTGCATGCGCAGACCATTGATAATATGCTTTATGTCAACTACCGCTCTTTTGAGCGTACCATTTCCGATCAGCATATGGATGAAATAGTCCGACTGATGCAGTTCCATGATGGGCTGATTATTGATGTCAGGAGCAATGGGGGTGGTAACCTTCGAAATGCCCACAAAATAGTATCCAGATTCACCGAAGAGGAAGTGATTTACGCCAGGCAGCGCTTTAAAACCGGGCCAGGGACTGCGGATTTCACCCCTTGGGTCTCTTTACGGATTACCCCCCATTCTGGAGAGAAATACCTGGGTAAGGTTGCAATATTGACCAACAGGCGCTCTTACAGTTCCACCACTTTTTTTGCCCAAATGATGAGGGTTTTGCCCCAGGCCAGGCTGTTTGGCGATCGGACCGGAGGGGGCGGCGGCACCCCTGTTTTTGCAGAACTCCCCAATGGCTGGACTTACCGTTTTTCCGGGAGTCAGACCATAGACCCCGATGATGCACACCTGGAGTTTGGGGTGCATGTGGATCAATTGCTCATCCATCCCATGGATCAACTGGAGGGCAAGGATCATTTTATCGAAGCTGCGGTGGGATGGTTGAGGGAGTGAGTTGGGTTATAACCAAATTTAATAAGGCCCTTTTTGAAGGGATTATTTAAGCCTGGGTTAACCTCTTTCATGGTTTTGTGTTAATATTGGGAGGGCTTATGCATTCCCCACATATTCCAATACAATGTCCAAAACGTACGACTACATTTTAGCAGGATCCGGATTGGCCGGATTGAGTTTATTATACAGGCTTTTAAAGGAACCTGGATTCGAAAAGAAAGAAATCTTGGTTATTGACTATGCCAAAAAAAACCAAAACGACAGAACCTGGTGTTTTTGGGAAAAAGGGGAGGGGCCTTTCGAATCCCTGGTCTGCCATGAGTGGGCCAGGTTGCGGTTTTTTTCACCCCAGGTGTCCAAGGAGTTTGAGATGAAGGAATACCGTTACAAAATGATCCAATCGGGGGATTTCTATGCCCATGTATTGGATTTTGTCAATGGGTTTTCAAACGTACGTTTTGTCGAGGAAAAGATTGTGGGAATATCCGAAGAAGGGGAGATGGCCTCCGTAGAAACCGGGGATAACACCTATTCAGCAGATTACGTCTTCAATTCCACCGGACTCTTTTATCCCAAAATGAACGAGGATAACACCTTGCTTCAGCATTTCCTTGGCTGGTTTATACAGACGGAACAGCCTGAATTCGATCCTGAGGTGGGTACCTTAATGGATTTTACCCTCCCTCAGGATCATGGCACCACTTTTATGTATGTGCTGCCTACCGCCAGTAACATGGCACTGGTGGAATATACGCTTTTTACGGAGAGGGTTTTGGAGGAAGAGGAATATGAAACTGCCCTTAAAAGCTATATACGTGACAAATTGGGTGTGCAAGCCTACGATATAAAGCATAAGGAGTTCGGGATTATTCCCATGTCTTTGGCTAGGTTTCCCGCTCACCTTGGGAAAAATAAGCGCATCATCAACATCGGCACTGCCGGAGGATATACCAAGCCAAGTACGGGATATACCTTCCAGTTCGTTCAGAAGCATATAGGCAGGCTATTGGTACAGTTAAAGCAAACGGGTTCTCCCGTAGTGGCCCCTACTTTTAGGGAGCGCATGTTTGAGTGGTACGACCGGACATTGGTGGATGTGATATTGAATAAGAGGTTGACGGGGGAACAGATTTTCTCCTTTCTTTTTAAACAGGTGGAGCCGGAAAGGATTTTGGCTTTCTTGGCCAACGAGAGTGGGTTTTGGGAGGAGTTTAAGATAAGAAGCAGTGTCCCACAGTTCCCGTTCGTCTATTCGGGCATAAAGCAACTTTTGGGTGTGGGGAGGTCGTAGATGGGACTTAGGGTTTACTTCTGTGGCAGATTTCTTGATTGACATTTACTGTTTCCCAAAACTAGGTTCTTACAGAAATCCCATTCGAAATGCCCCCCGCACTGCATCAACGGCTATAATTTCGGTGAAAGTTGTTTTTTGTGATTATCTAAAGTGAGGTTCGCCAGTTTTGGCTAGCAATAATTGGCTGAACTGAGTAATTACAGACCATCATTAGGTTTAGCATTTATTCCTCCCATTCAAATCCCCATGGACTCATACGGTAAAACCTGCCTTTTACTTTTGCATTTTCTACTTGTAAGTATTCCTCAGCCTCGTACTTAAGAAGTGC
>PXCO01000002.1 GCA_003565295.1 Cyclobacteriaceae bacterium | reverse complement strand
CGCAAGCAATAATTAGGTTTATTGAACAAACTCAATTCCATATGATTATAATTTGCTTTTCAGCGGTCATTACCTGTCCCAGCATGCCCCGGTCTGGTTTCGGGGAACTTGCTTCGGGAACCTGTCCCTCAGGGTAAATCGGGATATGTTGCACCAAACTTGGGCATACCTCCCATTGAAGAATTGTTGTTAAGTACAATAATTTATTTTTTTTACACAATTTTTTAATTTATAAATTGTATGAACCAACAAGTCAAGGAGCCAATCTTCATAACATTTTCTATGCGTTTCCCTAAATGTTAAAGACTTCGTGAGACGTGTTCGTTATGCCCGATTTGATTACAAATTTGTAAGCAGCGTGTTTTTATTTACCTGCTCACTATCAAACTTTTACAAAATTATAGGTGCAAGGTTTTTTATTTCAATAAAATATTATAGCTTTAAATATATTTTTCATAAGCAAAAAAATGTAATTCATTATTTCCCTACTTATAGGGAGGGGATATATTTATATCGTTTATATCTTAACCAATTCAACTATGGGAAAGCATTTACCCCTATTTCTGCTTTCACTGCTATTTCTAGTAGTTTCATGCGAAATATTTCAAGGACCGGAAGGTCCACAAGGAGAGCGTGGCCCCCAGGGTGAGCAGGGGCCTCCCGGTGAACAGGGACCAGAGGGGCCTCAAGGGGAGCAGGGCCCTCAAGGGGAAACAGGAAACCCCGGTAGGCCTGGAGAGCAGGGCCCCCCAGGTGAACAAGGACCTCCGGGCGAACAAGGGCCTCCCGGTGAACAGGGGCCTCCGGGCGCTGAAGCCACATTATATGTAATTGGGGGGCATAATTTCATCAATTCGGCAAATATGTTCATCACTCTCCCGGGCTTAGGCCCCCAAATTGATGAGTTGATGATATTCGTTTATTTAGTAAATACGGAATTTGGCCTTATTTATCCCATACCCGGAAAAGGCAATGCGGCAAACAGCACCTACAGAGTCTGGTGGTTGAGAGTGTCCAACAACATAAGCGTGAGAATAGATAGGTTTGAAGGTCCTGGTGAAGCTTATGGGGAAGTAAGGGTGATTACCATCCCCATAGCCAATTCCCCAAATTCCAGAACCAGGTTGCCGGACATTGATTTTGATAATTATCAGGAGGTAGTAAAGTATTTTAATTTGTAATAGACAAACACATTCTTATAGGAGAGCACATTCCGATCCTTTTTGTACTTTCAAAAAGGATCGGAACTATTTGCTGGTATAAAGCAGTGTTGTCAATTACTGGCCTGAATACTTTTTTGAAATTGAACAGCAACCCATTGCTCCCTTTCGTACTCCTCTTCTTTCGCTAACCCTAGCTTTTCTGCCAAATAGGCCAGGTCGGAGGCATCCTCCTGATAAAACCCACTGATCAGCAACTTTCCCCCGGAATTCAAAATCCCGGCATATTGACCCATCTCATCCATGAGCACGTTTTTATTGATATTGGCCAAAATAAAATCAAAAGGGCCTTTGGGCTTCACCTCCTGAATACTCCCCTTTTCCATGACAATAGGGGCCTTGTTTTCCAAAAAATTCTCATTCCCGTTTTCCACGCACCACTCATCAATATCTAATGCCTGCACATGAGCTGCCCCCATTTTTGCGGCAAGGATTGCCAAAATACCCGTCCCGGACCCCAGATCCAACACGCTTTTGCCTTTTACTTCCTGCTCCAAAAGTAATTGCATCATTAAATAGGTGGTAGCATGATGGCCTGTCCCAAAGGACATTTTGGGATTGATCACTATTTCATAGCCCACCCCTTCTTTTGGGGGATGGAAGGAAGCTCTCACATAAACCCTATCATCCACAGCAATGGGGGCATAATTTTTTTCCCATTCTTCATTCCAGTTCACTTTTTGCACACGGCCCTTATCATAGGAAATGCCGCAGTCTTTATACTTCTGCCAAACTTCTTGAAATGCTTCCTGATCAAACTCCCCTTCCATCACAAAAGCCTCTATGCCTGTTGCTGTTTCCATAAAGGACTCAAAACCTATATTTGCCAGTTCGGCAATCAAAATCTCATCATATGGCGGGCTACATGTGATGCTAAAAACAAAGTAATCCATGGTAGAGGGGATAACCCCTACCGGAATCAACGTGTATCAATTTCCGATAGGGGAAAATTATTGATTAAAAGGACTTGATAATATCGACAAAGTCCCGGCTTTTCAAAGAAGCTCCGCCGATCAATCCTCCGTCCACATCGGCCTTGGAGAAAAGTTCTTGGGCATTATCGGGTTTACAGCTTCCACCATATAAGATGGATAGATCATCTGATACCGAGGCTCCATATTTGTTTCCAATATGCTGCCTGATGGCCGCATGCATTTCCTGTGCTTGTTCGGAACTTGCCGTTTTACCCGTTCCTATGGCCCAGATAGGCTCATAAGCAATCACGATCTTTTTCATTTGTTCCTCAGACAATGAAAACAGACTTTCGGTCAATTGTTGGGTGACATATTCCACGTGGGTGTCTTGCTCGCGAATCTCCAGGGGTTCCCCACAGCAGAAAATCGGAGAAAGCCCATTTTCAAGGGCCTGATTTACCTTACCCGTAAGTTCCTTATTGGATTCCTTGAAATATTCCCTTCGCTCACTATGTCCAATGATCACATAAGATGCGCCAAAAGAAGCCAACATGGCCGCAGAAATTTCACCGGTATAAGCGCCGGAAGCTTTATCAGAGCAATTCTGCGCCCCCAGGAAAATAGCTTTCGAATCCCCTATCAGCTTTTTGACAGACTGAAGGTGAACAAAGGGCGGGTTTAGCACGATGGTTACCTCGTCTTTCAACTCATCTTTTACCATGTTCACGATTTCCGAGGTGAGTTTTTGGCCTTCCTCATAGGTCCCGTTCATTTTCCAGTTTCCTGCCACTATTTTTTTTCGCATGATATTTTCTTTAAGGTTTCATATATTTACAGAAAGGTTTCTGTTCGAATAAAGAGCCTAAATTACGCAAAATGTCACTTCTAGAAAAAAGAAACTCCGGGCATATGCCGAAAAAGAAAATATCCCCTCAAAAAGCTGAGGAAAAAATAGCCGCTTATTGTGCCTATCAGGAGCGCTGCCAATCCGAAATCAGAACCAAGCTGGAGGAATACGGCTACCCTGAAGAAAAGGTGGACAACTTGTTGCACAGACTTGCATTGGAGGGCTTTCTTAACGAAAACCGATTTGCCCAGGCATTTGTGAGAGGAAAATTTACGATAAAGAAGTGGGGAAAAGTCCGTATCAGACAAGAACTAAAACTCAGGGAAATCCCCGAGATTTATATCAAAGCCGCTTTAGGCGAAATCAATGATGAGGAATACTGGGAAACCCTGATTTACCTTACCCAAAGGAAATGGCGACTGACCAATGAGCCCAATCTACTTAAAAAGAAAGCAAAGGTCCAACGGTTTCTCATGTTCAGGGGGTTTGAGCAAGACCTGATCAAAGACGCCATGGAACAGGTCATTGAGGAGACTTCATAATGAAAACATCTCCGTATTCCTTGGGTATGACCTCCAGGACATTGGCCAGCACTAGTCTCACCAATGTTCTGGATGCCAGGTAAACCGGGATTTTGGCCAGCTTCATGTATTCACTTAGGGTGATGGACTGCTGCTGCTCTAAGGCTTTTACCAGCACTTCCTCCTTACGCCCGTATTTGAAAACTATATTGGTTTCATTTTGCTGCCTTTTCAGGATTTGCCACATCTCCCGACTGGCTTGTATACTTTTGTCCTCCACCCGTATATAGGCTTTCTTTTTATTTCTTTCCCATAGATAGTGTGGCCTGTTTTTACTCTTAGGCACTTCATATACAGCCACTCCTTTCTTTTGGTTTATGGCCAACCTATAAGTTTCACATTCTATGGCAGGAAAAATCAATTCTTTAATGGCCTTGTCAAGGGCATACATTTCCTCATCGATGTATTTATGACCACATACTGTACCATCATCATCTACGCCCAGCAGTAAATACCCACCCTTGGTATTGGCAAGGGCGATGATTTCCCTGACGATTTTATCGGGATGCGCCGCTTTTTTCTTGAATTCTATGGTAAGACCCTCCCCCTTCTGGGCAAGTCTTTCTACCTGCCGGAGATCCATCACGCTTTCAGTTTATCAATATTCCTAGCCCTGCCCTTAATCCTGCCACCTGGGTTACGGCATAATAGTCCACCATTCCCTCTAACCTTATCCTATAGGTGATATTATGGGTATAGCCAATGCCCAAGGCAAGGTCAGATTGGCTCCCGATCAAACCCCGGAGTCTTATAAAGACGGGTTCCATGGGATAAAATCTACCCCCCACACTTACCTGGTTTGCCCTGGGATGGTTAAACTCGTATCCGCCTGAAAAGGACAGGTTATAAAGATAAAAATAATTTACCTCCGCACCTATTTGGTGCCTTCTTATGACTCCTGGCACATCTGTCCTCACCAAGTCTGCCGCACCTGAAACCAAAATACTGGTTTCTGCTTGTTGAGCCTTCGCTTCATTAAAATAAAGCAGAAGCATTAATAAGCTAAACAAACATCCTATTCTCATGCTCCCAGGGTTTGGTTTAATTCCGTAAGCCGGTTTTTCAATCCCTGCCATTCATCTCTAAGCCTGGCAGCTTCCATAAAGTTAAGTTCTTTGGCGGCTTGTTCCATTCTCTTTTGGGTTTGCTGGATGAGTTTTTCCAGCTTATCCTTGCTGAGGTACTGTACCACGGGATCAGCGGCCACGTCGGCATCTTGACGCAAATCCTCTGAATACACCTTGGCGTTCTTTTTACTGTCGGCTACTTTGGTAGAATCCAATATTCTATCCCTGGATTTCAGGATGGTTTTGGGAGTGATGCCATGTTCCTCATTATAGGCCTTTTGCTTACTTCTTCTTCTATTGGTTTCGTCCATGGCCACCTGCATGGAATCGGTAACCTTATCCGCATACATGATCACCCTACCAAATTCATTCCTGGCTGCCCTACCTATGGTCTGCACCAGGCTTCTCTCGTTCCTTAAGAAGCCTTCCTTGTCCGCATCTAAAATTGCCACCAAGGCCACCTCAGGCAAATCCAGACCTTCCCTTAGCAGGTTTACCCCTACCAGTACATCAAATATCCCTAACCTGAGCTCCCTTAAGATTTCTACCCTATCCAGTGGCTTTACCTCTGAATGGATATACCTGGACTTTACCCCCGCTCTCTCCAGGAATTTATTCAATTCCTCGGCCATACGCTTGGTCAACGTGGTAACCAACACCCTGAAGCCCTGCTTGATGGTCTGATCAATTTCTTCCAGGAGATCGTCTATTTGATTGCCACTTGGCCGTACTTCAATTACCGGATCCAAGAGCCCTGTGGGGCGAATAATTTGTTCCACTACCACCCCTCCGGATTTATTCAACTCATAATCCGCAGGTGTGGCACTCACATAGATGACCTGATGGGTCAAATCCTCAAACTCATCAAACTTCAGGGGCCTATTGTCCAAGGCAGAAGGTAGGCGAAAACCATAGTCCACCAGGTTGACCTTCCGGGACCTGTCCCCTCCCCACATGGCCCTGACCTGGGGTACGGTGACATGACTTTCGTCGATTACGACCAAATAATCCTCGGGGAAATAGTCCAGCAAGCAGAAAGGTCTGGTGCCGGGTTGCCTTCTGTCAAAATAGCGGCTGTAGTTCTCCACACCAGAACAATAGCCCAGTTCCCGAATCATCTCTAGATCGAATTCCGTTCTTTCCTTTAGCCGCTTGGCCTCCATCACTTTCATGTCCCTTTCAAAAAATGCCACTTGCGCCATAAGGTCATCTTGGATCTCCCTGATAGCAACGTCAATCACATCCCTGCCCGTCACAAATAAATTAGCAGGAAAGATGGAAATAATCCGCTCATCACTTACTTTTTTACCGGTGGCAGGGTCTATGCGCTGTATGGCCTCAATCTCATCTCCCCAGAAAAACACCCTGTAGGCAAAATCCCCATAGGCCACAAAAATATCCACAGTGTCCCCTTTAACCCTGAAGGTCCCTCTGGTAAAATCTCCCGTGGTCCTACTGTACAGGATGTCCACAAGCTTAAATAAAAATTGGTTCCTGGGCACTCTGTCACCCTCCTGCACCCTCACCACATTCTTCCCAAACTCCTCCGGGTTGCCTATACCGTATATGCAGGAAACAGAGGCTACCACAATCACATCCTGTCTGCCCGAAAGCAACGCAGAGGTGGCGGAAAGCCTCAGTTTTTCGATTTCTTCATTAATGGACAAATCCTTCTCTATGTAGGTGCCACTGGTAGGAATAAAAGCTTCAGGCTGATAATAATCGTAATAGGAAATGAAATACTCCACAGCATTATCCGGAAAAAACTGCTTGAATTCCCCATATAGTTGTGCGGCAAGTGTCTTATTGTGACTGAGGACCAAGGTGGGTTTTTGCACTTCCTGGATTACATTGGCAATGGTAAACGTTTTCCCCGAACCGGTCACCCCTAGTAACACCTGAGAAGGTTCCTGATCCTCAATCCCTTTCACAAGCTCCCGAATGGCCTGAGGTTGATCTCCGGTAGGTTGGTAATCGGATATGATAGAAAAGCCCATTTGCAGTTGTTGGTTTAGTGTATGTAAACACCATTCCGCATGGGAATAGTTTAGCAATCAGTGGTGAATTTTCCACCTGTTTAAATTGTAATACAGGAAATTGGTCCGCAGAATGATCACCAGCAACAAAGGCATGATGCTGGGATGAAAGGACTGCAGGCCCAATATCCAGAACACCAAGGCAAGATCTGCCAGGATCAGCGCTCCCATTAGGCCTTTTCGTATCCATACTTTAGGATTGACAAGGCCATACACCAAAAGAAGGTGCAGGGGGAATGCCCAAAGAATGTTCCAATTATTTTTGGTTTGACTATGTTCGGTAAAAAACCACATGAACGCAATCAGCATTCCCAATAAGCCCAAAACGGAAAATATCCCTATATCCAAGCCTAAATAGAGCTTTTTTGACTTGAACCCTTTGAAGGTAAGTATTCCGATCACCAGTCCAAAGAGCCAAAATATTAAATATGGATTTAAAAGATTCATTCCCCCTCTTTCCCGTTCCGGGAATTCATAAATGACATTCCTTTCTTTCACAAGGGCCCTTGAAGGCCCGTCACCCAACAGGGTGGCCCTGTCAAAAGCAGCCTCCAAGTAGTCCGGTAGAAATTGCTTTTCCCACTCAGTGGCTTCCACATCGATTACGGCACCCAAAGCAAGATCTATTCCCAGGTCAGACCAGGGTAGCGGGTACACATACTCATCAATTAATTCCCGAAAGGTTTTTGATGGAGGGTCCTCCCGTTCATTCCATTGCAACTGATCCCCAAACAAGGTCTGCATGAAATCCCTAATCCTTGTGCTGCAGTTGTCATAAAAGAAGTCATAGCGGTATTTTCGGTTTTCAGGCAGGTAATTTGTCCTGAGAAAATCCATGACCATTCTTTGTTGTTCAGGTGAAAGGTCCAACACTTGCTCCCTTACGTTTCTTTGGAAATATTCATATTCATAGAGAAACTGTTCGAAGGTGGTAACCGAGAGCTGGTAGTCAAGTGTTCTTCTCACAAACTTGACATAGAAGAACGGTGTGTTAAAATCAAATGTGCCGTAATTGAAAACAAGGTCTCTTCCAGAGTTGTGATCCACTACCCGGATGGCGCTATGGCCGAAGGTGGAATACAATTCATCCCCGGGGTCGCAAGTGATAAGGCTGATCCTGTAGGGCTCCTCCGGTTCCTGAGCCTTCGCATTTTTACCCAAAATCAAGACGGCCAAGCTTACCAAAATAAACTTTAACCAATTTTTGAATGCGAAATCGGGGATTTTCATGAATGAGTGATTAATGACAGTCAAGTTGTCGGCAAATTTAAAAGAATAAATGGTTCTTTTAAACGGAATCCTACCGAGTGCGCAAAGGCATTAGGTTTGAGAAAGGATATTGCTCAAGCAAACTTGTTTAAAGTTGCATTTTGAATATATATTTTTGACGTATTTAGTTGCAAAAATGATTTTTATTACTTAATTTGTTTTACTTTTCTTATTTTTAGATGCCAAAACCTAGTACCATATCAATTAGAAGGTATATTTTCCTCTTTTATGGGCTATCGCTGTGCTTTATTGCGATTTCACAGCCATTACTTGCCCAGATTCTCCTATCTCCGGGTGCATATAAAAGTAACCAGGCCTTGGGCGACTGGCAGGAACCGGATTCCTGGTTGTCCTGGGATGGGAGTGAATGGGTATCGCCCACGGTCCCCCCGGATTGGCATAATGATGTTTTTATTTTACAGGGACATGAAATCAGGCTTACTAAAAATGAGGAGGTACGCAATCTATACTTATTTGGCCATACAAACCCAGGCAGAAAGTTAAACCTTCAAAGCCACGAAATGCATATTTACGGGGGTTTGCATAGTTTTCGAGTTATGGATGACCTTTTTTATTTCGAAAATGGCACTTCTCCAATTGCAGACTGGATCTATCCAGAATCAGGGGCTATAGTTTTTAAAGGAAGTTCGCGCACTATAGTCGATAGAAACTCTTGGAGTGCCCAAACCAACCTGAGTAGGTTTCAGGTCATATTTGATCCTGACCCAGGGGAAACCCTAACGGTTAATGCGGCCATGAAGGCAAATTACTTTGAAATCAGGAGCGGTACAGTATTACAAACAGTAAGCATTAATGGAACCTTGCGTAGCTCTACGTTCTCGTTTAATATACATGACAGTTTTGGTACTCAGGATTACGGCACATTAATCATAAGGTCAGGGGCAACCTTAATATCAGAGGCTTCCCATCCCCTCGGCCAAATTATAAGGAGAACTGAAAATAGACCCGCCAGTTCGTTTATCCTTGAGCAGGGCGCCACACTGGAGCTCCTCGGCGCTGCCCCGAAACTGGATGCCGTGGATGTGCAGCTGCTGGGAGAGGTGGTGTACTCGGGCTCAGGATACCAGCAGGCCTTGGCGGGCACCTTCTCCCAATCCCATTCCATCAGCCAATATCACCATCTAAGCGTTCAAACAGATGGTGTATTTGCATTACCGGAGAGTCTCCATGTAAGCGGTCATCTCAGCATTTCTCCATATTCAACTGTGGATACAGGAGAAGCTAAACTGACCATCAATGGGGAATATCACCAGGATATATTTGCTGAAGGGGTGGTATGGAAAGACCTTGCCATAGATAACAGCTTCGGATCGGTTACCTTTCATCATGACCTTATGGTAGAACGTCATTTTGAGATGGTAAATGGGAGATTAGACTTCTTGGGAAACCAGTTGCACGCTAATTTAACGGAGGATGGGACCTATAATTTCCAGTCCGGAAGCTGGATGAACCTGAGCAGGTTAAATTATGCGCATCTTCCAGCACTGCTTGATCATCAAAACAGCAGCTTTCCCTTTTTTGATCAATACCTAGGAGAACCTAGGATGCTGAAGCTATTGGGAAATGTTTCCTCCAATTCCTCAGGGTTTTCTATTTCCTATCAACAAAACGAAGGGGTAAACTACGCTGCCCAGTTTACCGACAATGACGGCACCCCGGTCCTTTACCACCTCAACAGTTTTTTCGAAATTGAGGGATTTCAGGACCATTCCGGAACAGCCGAATTATGGATACAAGCCAGCGATATGATCCTTGATGATATCACAGACCTTAGGATTGCTTCCATTGAGAAGGCTGCAGAAGGGTACCACCTTGAGGCAAACAGCGAAATGGGAGAAATTTGGGGGAAAAGGCAAGTAAACCTGGCAAGTCTCGGGGGAAACACCTTCACCCTGAGCAGCACTGGGGAATTTAGTATCCTTCCCCTGGTTTGGGAAAGAGCTCATCTTTCCTTCCATGAGGGTGGGGTTGTTTTACAATGGAAAACAAAATCAGACCCAGGTACTGTTTTTTATATCTTTAGATCCAATGACGGTCTGCATTTTTCACTATTGGACAGTATGGTAAATAACTTGAATGGGGATCAAAACCACTTTTCATTTCTCGACCTTTCGGCTAATCCATGGCAGCAATTCACCTATTATAAAATTAAGGCAAGAACAATGGACGGGCTAATCAGCGAAAGCCCCGTTTACCGCCTTTCAAAGCAAACAAATGTGAGGAATAAGGCTAGCATTTTTCCCAATCCCTATAAAAGCGGAAACCTTCAACTTATGCTGCCCTTTTCGAATGAGGTAATCGACTTCATGGCCATCGATCAGAAAGGACGTATTGCCCTACATTGGGCAGGAGAAGCTCAATACCTCAACTTAGAGCGCTTGATCTCACTGCCTGCAGGTAATTATGTGTTAATTTTTTTAGCAGGCAAGGAAAAGGTCATGCTAAAATGGATAAAAAGTGCCGGGCTTTAAAAAAATGAGCTGCAATTATCCGGCGTAGTATGCTCAATTCACAGTCAAAAAACCCTCAACATCTCTTAGGATTAGGCCAAATAAAATAATTGTAGTAATTTTTCATTTCATCCAACCCAGTAGAAAATGACCTTTATTGCTATAGGACTGAGTATTCTCCTACTTGTCCTCCTAATTGTAAAGATAAAAATTGAGCCCTTCCTTGCCTTTTTGATTGTATCCCTTTTTGCAGGCATATTACTGGGTATTCCTCTAGAAGAGGTCATGGGTGCAATACAAACAGGTATTGGTGATTTACTTGGTTCCTTGGTGATGGTGATCGTTTTAGGGGCCATGCTGGGGAAAATTGTTGCGGAAAGCGGTGCTGCCCAGCGCATCGCCACCTTCCTGCTTAATTCATTTGGCAAAACCCATATTCATTGGGCGATTGGGCTTACCGCCTTTGTAGTGGGGATTACCCTTTTTTTCAGCGTGGGGTTTGTTTTGCTCGTGCCCCTGGTATTCACCATTGCGCATCAATATAAAATCCCCACCATGCTTGTGGGGGTGCCTATGCTTGCAGCCCTATCCGTAACCCATGGGCTTTTGCCCCCGCATCCCGCTCCTGTCGCCTTAGTGGTGCAATTCGATGCGAACATGGGGGTTACTCTCCTGTATGGTTTATTGATATCCATACCCGTTATCATCGTTTCAGGCCCCTTGATTGCCAAAACGCGATGGATCAAAAACATCAGCTCCCAACCCATTGCAGCGTTCCGAGGAGAAAACAAACCTGCTCAGAATTTACCATCATTGGCCAACAGCCTATTATCTGCGCTATTGCCGGTCTTTTTGTTGATTGCCACTTCATTCCTCTTAATGCAGTTCAAGGAAGAACATCCAGCCTATCCAATTTTGGTACTAATAGGGGACCCTTCGGCAGTAATGCTCTTTTCCCTGGTATTTGCCACCTTTAGCCTGGGGGTACTTCATGGCAAAGCCATGGGGGATATTATGCGTGAATATGGGTTGGCGGTGAAGGAAATCGCACTGGTGCTTTTGATCATTGCCGGTGCAGGGGCCTTCAAAGAAGTCTTGGTCAGCAGTGGTGTAAGTGCTGATTTAGCCAACACCATGCAAACCTGGCCCATAGATCCCTTAATCCTGGGATGGCTGATAGCCGCTCTGATCAGGGTCTCCATAGGTTCCGCCACCGTAGCTGCGCTAACTGCCGCAGGCATGGTAGCCCCCTTGGTGGTAACCGGCTCGGTCAATCCCAATCTCATGGTACTGTCCATTGGGGCAGGAAGCCTTATATTTTCCCACTTTAACGATGGTGGTTTTTGGTTGGTAAAAGAGTATTTCAACCTTTCTATCCGACAGACCCTGCTTTCCTGGTCCCTTATTGAGACCATAGCATCGATCTTAGGCCTACTGGGGGTATTGGCTTTGCGCTTTATTGTTTAACTTAGTCACTTTCTTATCATCAAACCAACAATATATCATTACTATGGAATCAACTTCAGCAGAATCAAGATTAAAGGCACTAGGGCTCACCTTGCCCCCGGCACCAGCCCCTATGGGGGTATACATTCCCTATCTCATTGATGGCAAGCATCTTTACCTATCCGGGCACGGGCCAGTACAGGAAGATGGTTCGCTTATCAAGGGAAGGGTGGGAAAAGATATGGACAAGGACCAGGGAAATCTTGCCGCAAGGCAGGTGGGGTTGACCATGCTTTCTACCATCCAATCCAACCTTGGCAGCCTAAACAAGGTGAAGAGGGTAATCAAAGTACTGGGAATGGTAAACTGCACCTTGGAATTTGAAGAGCATCCATTTGTGATCAATGGCTGTAGCGATCTTTTTGCTGAGATATGGGGAAAAGAAATGGGCATAGGCACCAGGAGTGCCGTGGGATTCGGTTCCTTGCCCGGAAATATTCCCGTCGAAATAGAGGCATTATTTGAATTAGCATAAACAAATGGAAAACGCTAAAACCGATTGGTATAAGCTTGCCAAAGAAGAAACCCTGGATAGCCCTGCTCTCATCGTTGATTTGAGTAGGGCCAAGAGCAATATAGAAAAAGCCATCAAATGCGTAGGTGATGCAGCAAGACTGCGGCCGCACGTTAAGACCAACAAATCCGTAGAAGGCTGCCGTCTGATGATGCAGGCAGGAATTGATAAATTCAAATGTGCCACTATCGCAGAAGCCGAAATGCTTCTATTAGCCGGGGCAAAGGATATTCTACTGGCCTACCAACCCGTTGGGCCAAAGCAACGCAGGTGGGCAACTATGCTCAAAGAGCATCCTGAAGTGAAATGGGCCTGTCTGGTAGATCATAAACAAGTAGCAGAGGAACTAAATGGTTGGGGTGACCGCATCAGCCAGCCCATAAATGTATATATTGATATAAATGCCGGCACCAACAGAACGGGGATAACACCTGACGAAAAAGCGTTGAGCCTTTCCAAGCATTGTATTTCCCTGCCCTACCTCAAACTCAAAGGTTTTCACATGTATGATGGCCACCTCAGGGATGAGGATTGGGAAGCGAGGAAAAAGAAATGCGATACAGCATTTCAGCCCCTACACGATATATGGGCTCAGCTTAGGAAACAAGAACCAAACCTGGAAATGATTGCCGGTGGTTCCACTACCTTCAGCATTCATGCACTCAGGGTAGATGTAATCTGTGCACCGGGCACCTTTATCTATTGGGACGCGGGATATCAGCAGATCCTGAAAGAATTGGATTTTGAACCAGCGGCTGCTGTGGTCTGCAGGGTGATCTCTATGCCTTCGGAAGGTTTCCTTTGTGTGGATTTAGGCCATAAATCCATTGCTCCTGAAAATCCCATTTACAACCGGGTTTATTTTCAAAATGCAGGAAAACTCACCCCGGTCAGCCAAAGCGAGGAACACCTGGTGCTGAAAATAGAAGACCGTACTACCTATCAGATCGGACAGGTGCTATACGGAATTCCCCACCATATCTGCCCTACCGTTTCCATGTATGACCGTGTGCATGTAATGGAAAACGGTGAAATCTTGGAAGAATGGAAAACCATCGCCCGGGATAAAATAATAAATTTTTGAAAACTGATCATCTATTACACCTTCAATTCCTATGTTCACCATAGACGCACATTTAGACCTGAGCATGAATGCCCTAGAATGGAATAGGGATCTCACGCTTAGCGTTGCCGAAATTAATCAACGGGAGAAAGGGCTTAACGACAAACCCGACAGAGGAAATGCTACCGTTTCCCTGCCTGCACTTAGAGAAGCAGAGATAGGCCTCGTGGTGGCCACACAGATCGCCAGATATGTGGAGCCGGGCAGCCCCTTGCCCGGATGGAACTCCCCAGCCCAGGCTTGGGCGCAGACCCAAGGGCAACTGGCTTATTATAAAGTGATGGAGGAATTGGGGGAGATGACCCAAATTACCGATATAAAAAGTCTGGAAAGCCATCTGGCATTATGGGCATCCGAATCAGGGGCAAAAAAGCCCATAGGTTATATACTCTCCCTTGAAGGGGCAGACTCCATAGTGGATGTAAGTTTCGTGGAAAAGTCCTACGAAGGTGGGTTGAGGGCCCTGGGGCCTGCCCATTACGGCCCAGGTAGATACGCATATGGCACCGATGCCTCAGCTCCATTAGGAAGAGCTGGCAAAGAACTGCTCAAAGAAATGGAAAGGCTAAACATCATATTGGATGCCACCCATTTATGCGACGATTGTTTCTGGCCTGCCCTTGATCATTTCAACGGTCACGTATGGGCCAGCCACAATAATTGTAGGGCATTGGTAAACCACAATAGGCAGTTTAGCGACGAACAACTAAAAGCCCTTATCGAAAGAGATGCAGTGATTGGAGGAGCCCTGGATGCTTGGATGATGGTTCCCGGTTGGATAAAAGGGAAATCCCTTCCTAAAGAAATGAATTGTAATCTCGAAATCATATTGGACCATATGGATCATATCTGTCAACTGGCAGGTAATGCAGACCATATTGGTATAGGGTCAGATTTGGACGGTGCATATGGTAGGGAGCAAAGCCCATATGACCTGGAAACCATCGCCGACCTCAGCAGGATACCTGGCATGCTTGCGGGAAGGGGGTACACCGAGGAGGATATCACCAAAGTGATGCATGGCAATTGGATCAGGTTTCTGAAAAAGGCCTGGTCCTAAACCGTATCCTAAAAGAGTAGGTACCATTTCCAGTTTCGTTATTAACTTTTTGCAATATTAATTAAACAAAATATATGGTTGCTTCACAAATCTAAAAAAATGGTTTTTCCACAAAAGGCCTCTTTAAGTTATTTAAAGAGGCTTTTTTATGGACCCAGTCTTGTTAATTTTATTTTTGTTTAAATTTTATAGAAAAAAGTTACACAAAAATATTGGTTATTTGTTTAACATTGCATACATTTGATTAAACAAAAAAACGAGCCATGACAAGTCTAGAATTTAGCTATTCCCTGAACAAACTCACCAAGTCCTTAAAGCCGTTTGCACTGAAGTTAACAAGAGACATGGATGATGCCAACGACCTTTTGCAAGACACCATGGTGAAGGCATTTACCAATAAAGACAAATTCACCGATGGTACTAATTTAAAGGCCTGGTTATACACCATTATGAAGAACACCTTCATCACTAATTACCAAAGAATGGTAAGAAGGGGAACCTTTGTGGACACCTCAGACAACCTTCACTTTATCAATTCCGGATCAGTGATCATTGAAAACGATGCCTATGGGGAGTTTACCATGAAGGACATCAGCAAAGCTATTAACCGATTAGACGAAGTCTATAAGGATCCCTTCATGATGCATTTCAAGGGATTTAAATATCATGAGATTGCAGAAAAATTAAATATCCCAATAGGAACAGTTAAAAACAGGATACATATTGCACGTAAGCTTTTAAAAGACGAGCTTAGTGTATATCAAACAAAAAACTAATATGTCATCAACACATGTGGTGGTGATTGGCGCAGGATTCGCAGGTATTTCCGCCGCAACACACCTTGCCCATCAAGGAATTAATGTTACTGTTCTGGAAAAAAATAGCACCCCCGGAGGCAGAGCCCGAAAGTTTGCCGCCGAGGGTTTTATTTTTGATATGGGGCCGAGTTGGTATTGGATGCCCGATATTTTTGACCAATATTTTGAGAGCTTCGGTAAAACAACCGCCGATTATTATGACCTGTTGAGACTGGATCCTTCCTATGCTGTCATTTATGGCCACAATGACAAACTTGACATCCCTGCCAACTTGGAGAAATTCAAGGCCATGCTGGAAAACATAGAAAAGGGTGCGGCCAAAAACTTGGATGCCTTTCTTAGCCAGGCACGGTATAAATACAAAGTGGGCATACAAGAGTTTGTAAATATGCCCAGCAGGTCAATCATAGAGTTTGCTAAACCTAAACTGCTCATAGATGCGCTGAGGTTGGATCTTTTTCAGTCCATGTCCGCCCATATAAGGAAATTTTTCAAGCATGATAAAATCATACGCTTGATGGAATTCCCGGTATTATTCCTAGGGGAGACCGCAGAAAAAATACCTGCACTCTACAGCCTGATGAATTATGCCGATATCGCTTTGGGAACCTGGTATCCAATGGGAGGAATGCACAAGATCATTGAAGGCATGGTAAGCCTTGCAGAAGAAAAAGGGGTTAAGTTCATTTACAATGCAGAGGTAAGTGCTATTGACATCAGCCAAGGCAGAGCCAAAGCAGTGAATTTATCCAACGGAGAGCGTGTCCATGCGGATGCATTCATCGCTGGTGCTGATTACCATCATGTGGATCAACACCTTGTCCCTAGCTCTTATAGCAACTACTCCCCTTCCTATTGGGAAAAGAGAGTTATGGCCCCTTCATCTCTTCTCTTTTATCTGGGGGTGGACGAAAAACTGAAGCACCTACGCCACCATAACTTATTTTTTGATTATCCGCTGAAGGAACATGCGGATGCCATCTATACGCATCCAAGATGGCCAGAAAACCCACTTTTTTATGTTTCTGCTCCTTCCGTTACCGATCTATCCGTAGCACCGGAGGGCAAAGAAAACCTATTTCTACTGGTTCCTCTTGCACCAGGGTTAGAAGACACTGAGGCAATGAGAGAAAAATATTACCACATCATCATGGATAGGTTAGAGAGGCTCACCCACCAGGAGATCAGGTCAAAGGTGATTTATAAAAGATCTTATGCACACAAAGACTTTATCGCAGATTATCATGCGTTCAAGGGAAACGCCTACGGACTCGCAAATACCCTTACCCAAACCGCAATATTGAAGCCAAGCCTAAAGAACAAAAAGGTCTCTAATCTGTATTATACAGGGCAACTAACCGTTCCCGGACCCGGTGTTCCACCTTCATTAATTTCGGGAAGGGTGGTAGCCAAGGAGCTGATAAAAGAACAACGTATGGAAAAAAATTAGTAAATTGTAGAAATGATAGATCCAAAACAACTTTTTGATGAAACCACATTTGCCTGTAGCAAACTCATTACCCAGCGGTACAGTACTTCCTTTACCTTGGGCATTCAGACCTTGCACAAGAAGTTTCATGCCCCTATTTACGCAATATATGGGTTTGTAAGGTATGCCGATGAAATAGTGGACACCTTTCACGACCACGATAAAGAAAAACTGCTGAAAAATTTTCAGATCGCCACCTTTGATGCCATAGAAGACAGGATCAGTTTAAACCCTGTTCTTCACTCATTCCAGTCAGTAGTAAACCGGTATAAGATAGGCCATGACCTCATTACTGCATTTCTCCATAGCATGGAAATGGATCTTGATTTTAGCCGCTACAACGACGAGAAATACAAGGAATATATCTATGGTTCTGCTGAAGTAGTGGGGCTAATGTGCCTGAAGGTATTCTGCGAAGGAAATGAAGGAAACTATCAAAAGCTACGGGCACCTGCATGCAAGCTAGGTGCGGCATTCCAAAAAGTCAATTTCCTAAGGGACCTTAAAAGTGATTTTGAAGAAAGAGGGAGAGTATATTTCCCCGGGGTGGATTTTACAAGCTTCGACCTTCACGTAAAAAGAGGCATTGAGGCGGACATACAAAAAGATTTTGATGAAGCCCTTTTAGGGATCGAACAACTTCCTGCTGGTGCTAAAATGGGCGTAAAAATAGCCTATTTATATTATCTCAAGCTATTTCACAAAATCAAAGGGTTACCGCCTGAGACCATTACTCAGAAAAGAATTCGAATACCGAATGTCAGAAAAATTACCTTACTAATCGGGACTTATTTCGGATATAAACTAGGCTTCGGGTAATGCCGAAAAGCTATTCCTCCCTGAGGTTGACGCTTTTCACCCTCTCATATCCTGCTGCTCAATCTTTTGAACAGGGACTGAAGTATTACAAACAATGGTATACAGGGGTCAACTTCATCTTTGCGGCCATGGTTTTAACCGCTCATTTACTTATATTTAAGAATAGGTATTTTGGACATTTCTTCCGTGCATATCTGGTAATGCTCATCCCATTTATGCTAATCAACGGAACCCTCACAGATTCTTGGATAGATGAGTCTATAGTTTGATACAATGAGAAAAATCTTTCGATAAAAAAAGGAACAGTTTCTATAGAGGACAGTGTTTATACTCTGGGCACCCTACTCATGGTACATATTATTTACGAAAAAATCAGAGAATCCAAAACAATTCAAAAAAGTGAAAGTTAATAGTTTATGCTAAAATTACAGGTAGATATCGATCATAATTCAGGCTTTTGCTTTGGCGTGGTATATGCTATAGAGATGGCTGAAGAGATTTTGAACGATGAAGGTTACCTGTATTGCCTGGGGGATATTGTGCACAATGATGAGGAAGTGAAAAGGCTGACTCAAAAAGGATTGGTCATCATCAACCATGAGGAACTTAGCAATTTGAGGGATGTAAAAGTACTGATCAGGGCACACGGTGAACCCCCTTCCACTTACGAGCTGGCCATCAATAATAACCTTACCCTAATAGATGCCTCATGCCCAGTGGTACTCAAGCTTCAGAACAGGATTAAAAACTCCTTTGATAAGGAAGAAAAGATTTATATCTACGGGAAACATGGGCATGCGGAGGTGATTGGCCTTTTAGGCCAGACTCAAAATAAGGCAGTGGTTTTTCAGGACATCAATGAACTTGACATCCCCTCCTTGCCCAAATCCATCACCCTGTATAGTCAAACAACGAAGAGCACTGATAAATTTTATGAAATCAACAAGGTGCTAAATGAGAATGGGATCAGCATCAATACAAATGATACCATTTGCAGGCAAGTATCCAATAGGGATAAAGAATTAAGAGATTTTGCCTCGAAGTTTGACCATATCGTATTTGTTAGCGGCACAAAGTCTTCTAATGGTAAGGTTTTGTATAATGTCTGCAAAGAAAAAAACCCCAACACCTATTTTGTTTCCAATGCTGATGAAGTGGAAAAGGATTGGTTTGAACAAAATCACACGGTAGGCGTCTGCGGAGCTACCTCTACCCCCATGTGGTTAATGGAACAGGTAAAGGACAAACTACTTACTTTTTAATGTTTGAATGTTTTGTGAATGTAGATTGTTATCTGCTATCATGAGAAGTTCCCGTTCCATTTCTTCAAGAAAATTAGATCCCAAAGGGATAATCATTGCCGTTTCTATCATTCTGCTCTGGTTTGGCAGTCTTTTCTTTTTGCTAAGTTTAAATTTCTCTTGGTCTAAGCCAATCACCTATTTGGGGATTCTTTTACAGATGCATCTATATACGGGCCTTTTTATCACTGCTCACGACGCCATGCATGGAGTGGTTTCCAATGACAAAAAGCTCAACCACACCATAGGTTGGATTGCCGCTATTTTGTTTTCCTATAACTTTTATTGGAAACTGTTCCCAAAACACCATGAGCATCACAAATTTGTCGCTACCGATAAAGATCCGGACTATCACAGCAGCCAACGCTTCATCCCATGGTATTTTTCATTTATCACCTCTTATGTTTCCATTTTGCAAATCCTGTTGATGGCCCTTACCTTTAACTTATTGAAACTCTTCCTACCACAAGAGAATTTAATCTTCTTTTGGATGCTGCCGGCTGTTCTCTCCACACTTCAGCTATTTTATTTCGGCACTTATCTTCCACACATGGGAGAAACGAAAAACAAGCACCATTCCACCTCCCAAAAGCCGAATCATATATGGGCATTTGTAAGTTGTTATTTTTTTGGATATCACTATGAGCACCATGATTCCCCGAAGACACCTTGGTGGAGACTTTGGAGGGTGAAAGATGCTTATGTTAAGAAAAAAGTTTTAGGTTAATCGGCCCTACCAAGAATTGCAGCCTCAATAAGGACATTGCTGAGTATCTTACAGCATTTGGTGTCTTCTTTGCTGTTTTTTCGGCCAGTTGGTTTTAATAACCTAGTGGAATAATTTACTATGGCAACACAAATCCATTCAGTTTATGGAAACTATGTAACATTATGATTTAATTGTATAATTAATTTTTTTATTAAATAATTATAATTTTTAGATTGATAAATATTCTATATCACAAAATTTTTTATATAATGAAAAGTTCAATGCTTTTGTAAGCATATTATAATATTTTGACTATTTAATATACCCCAACGAACTTTGATGAAAAGAACTATCATTTTAATGCCCAGGGCAGGACTAGGTAATAGAATGAGAACGATTTCCTCATTCATCCACCTGAAAGAAAAAGTAAATGCAGATTTACTTGTACTTTGGCAGCCGGATAGTGGTCTAAACGCCAAATACCACGAGGTCTTCATGGATAATCCGAATTTTGAAGTAATTCAAAAACCGGGAAAATTTAAGCTCCTATTATTAAAAAGAGGCTTGCTAAACCATACCAATCCGGTGATTCGAAAATGTTCTCGACTTTACAATCAGTTAATCAAAGGCTTTGTAAAAGTAGATGGATTTATTGAGCAGGAGGAAATTTTGAAAGGCTATCAGTTTGTTGAAAATAAGGTAAAAAAGCACCAAACAATTTTCGTGAACACTTCAAGCGAAATCATAGATTATCCTGAAGGGCTTCAAACCTTCAAGCCTTCCCAACAAGTCACAAATAGATTGAAAGAAACCCTGGGAAATTTTGGCGACTCAACGATTGGATTCCACATCAGAAGAACCGATCATAGGATAGCTATTGCCAATAGCCCTGTGGAACTTTTCGAAAAAAAGATAAATCACTGTTTAACCACATCAAAGAATATAAAATTTTTCTTAGCCACCGATGACCCAGAGGTGGAGAAAGAGCTAAAATCAAAATTCAAGAGTAATTGCATTATCCATGAAAAAGTATTTGGAAGAAACAGCAAAGCAGGTATTATCGATGCAGCTGCTGAAATGTATTTGCTTTCTAAAACCAAGAAAATTTACGGCTCCTACTGGAGTTCCTTTTCAATCATTTCTGCCAAGATCTCTGGAATTGATTACGAGATCCTAAAATTACCTGAATTAGAAAAAATAAATTAGCAATCCACCCAATTCACGGTCACTGCCAATCCTCCTGTACTGGTCTCTTTGTACTTCCCATTCATGTCCTTTACCGGTAAGAGACAATGAACCGTATAAAGTCACCTTTACACTTTCTATCCTACCAAAACCGGCTACCTGGCAATCCCGGATAAATCTTATACAAGCCTTTCATGGCCCCAGCGTGTGAGAACTGGAAGCCCCCCCCACCTTTAGCATATCGAAAACTGATATTCCTGCCATCAGACACCTTAAAAACTAAATCGGAAAATAAGTCAAGAGCTTTTCCCTAAGTTCCTCATGAATGAGCCCATTAGAAGATAGGATTTGTCCCCCAAAAATGTAATCATCTCCTCCGCGAAAATCACTGACTTTTCCACCGGCTTCCTGCACGATAATTGTGCCAGCGGCCACATCATAGGACTGAAGGTTGTATTCCAGATAAGCCTCAGCGCGTCCGCATGCTACATAGCAGAGATCCACTGCGGCACTGCCAAGCCTCCTAAGACCATGGGAGTTACCCAATAAATGTCTCAAAAAACCAAGATATTCGTCCATCTTGCCACCATCATCGTAAGGGAAACCATGTGCAATAAGGCTTTCTGAAATTTGGCTTGCCTTACTGACTTGAATGGGTTGACCATTCAAATAAGCACCACTTCCCTTAAAAGCGGAAAAACACTCGTCCAGGTTTACTTCATAGACCACACCGGCAACTACCTTATTCTCTTGAGCTAAAGCAATGGAGACGGAAAAAACAGGTATACCGTGGACAAAATTCGTCGTGCCATCCAGTGGGTCCACAATCCAGGTATACCTTTGGTTACGGTCACTTTCTGTGCCCTCCTCTGTGATAAATCCTGCATCAGGAAGCAGTTTACCCAGCCGTGCAACGATGATTTTCTCAGCCTCTTTGTCCACATAGGACACCAGGTCGTTGAAACCTTTTTGCTCTACTTTGGATAGGTTGAAATTTTGTCTTTCCTTTCGAATAAATGCACCTGCTTCTTTAGCAATCTCGCAAGTTGCAGCAGTAATATTTTGTAATTCCATGTTAATTTTTCCCAGCAACAACCAGTACTATTTCTCCTTTTAAAGGGTTTGAACCATAATAACTTATTAATTCAGACAGGGTTCCTCTTACGTTTTCCTCATGAATCTTTGTCAGTTCCCTACTCACGCATGCCACCCGGTCCTCCCCAAAAAACTCTTTCATTTGTGTGAGCGATTTAATCAAACGATGTGGGGATTCATAAAATACCATCGTTCTTTCTTCTTGTGCTAGAATTTCAAGCCTGGTTTTCCTTCCCTTTTTATGAGGCAAAAACCCCTCGAAGACGAATTTATCATTGGGAAGGCCGGAGTTGACCAATGCAGGCACAAAGGCGGTAGCACCTGGCAGGCAAGAAATCTTTAAACCTGCGGCAATACTTGCCCTTACCAATAAAAAGCCTGGGTCAGATATCCCCGGGGTACCGGCATCAGTGATAAGTGCCATACTTTCACCTTTCTTCATCCGCTCCACTAAGCGTTCCACACTTCGATGTTCATTGAAAATATGGTAACTCTGAAGTGGTTTTTTTATTTGATAATGCTTGAGTAATTTCCCACTGGTGCGGGTATCCTCCGCCAGGATTACATCTACTTGCTTTAGTAAGGAAACTGCCCTAAAAGTGATGTCCTCCAGGTTACCAATAGGGGTGGGCACTAAATATAAGTGGACCGGGGAATGTTCCTCCATTAGATTTCATCGATAGCCTTCGCGAGTTTCCTGTCCTTATCGGTCACTTTATTCCCTTCATCATGGGTACTCAGATGAATGGTGACTTTGTTATAGACATTGCTCCAATCGGGATGATGTTGGTGTTTTTCTGCAAGGAAGGCTACCCTGGTCATAAAAGCAAAGGCTTCTGTAAAATCCGCAAATTCGAATGTTTTTTGTAGTTGGTCATTTTGTTCTTTCCACATGATAGGTCGTCATTTAAAGCGAAATCACTCCTTCTATTTCCGCTGCTTGTTTGTAAATATCTATGATGGCATCGCTACTGGGCATCATTGCCTTGATAGTGGCACTGACATAGTTCCCCTTAGAAGATACTTTCAGGGTCATTTCATTATTTGGCAACAACTCTGCAACCTCTTTTTCTTTTCCACTAGGCACTATGAATTTGAACATGTACAATGTGGGAAAAGAAGATTGTTCCTCGAGTTTGTCTTTAAAAGCTGCAATATTAAAATTTTTCCCCATAGGTATACAACCAATTCCGCATCAAATAAAATCCCTTAAAGCCAAAAAATCCCACCTTGGTCTGAGGTGGGATTTTTAATTTCCTTGGTTGATTAGAAAAACCGGTACCTAAAATCTTTTACGTCTGCAAGCTCTTCCATGGCCATCATTATCATGTAAGCTGACCGTTGGGAGGCGTTGTTTGCCAGTTCATTTTGATACCGGGTATAATCGGCAATATCTGAGGCCGGAGTAAGGTTATTTAACTTAGCCACTATCACTCCAACATCCTCTTGAATGGGTTTGGTAATGCTTCCCGACTCTTGAAGGCCAAATATTGCGCCGACTGCTTTTGGGGCAAACCCTACACCGGGAATTACGCTGGCATTCATCCTCAAATCCGGGGTATTCCCTAGGGAAGCCTCCGGAAACTCTTCCTGCATGGCCTCAAGGGATTCCTTTCCGCTTAATCGGTTTCTGATGATTTCAACCTTCTTTCGGTTCCTAACCTCTGCGGTTACTTGTTCCCGGGTTTCGGGGTCATTCAAGGTGGCTGTGCCAGCCTCCCGCTTACGCGTTAACAAGGCTACAACATAGGCGTCGTCTAATTCGAAAACGTGTGAAACATCGCCCACAGAAGCCTCATTAAAAGACCATCTTACGATTTCCCTTGCCCCTGTCATATTGTTTAAGGACCTGGCTGATGCCCCCACACTATTGGCCTGCATAACCTGAAAATTACTTTCCTCAGCAATGCTCCTAAAGGAATTGGTATTGGATGCACTGGCGGCAAATGAATCTGCATTCCTGAACACATCATTCCTGGTGGCATCGCTGGCAATCAAATCCATTTCCAAAACGGCAACTTTATAAGCTGTGGTCTTCGGCATTTCGGTTACCTTGATGATATGAAAACCGTACTCCGTCTCCATTATTCTATTGATAATGCCCTCACTTCTGGCAGCAAAAACAGCATCGGCAAATTCATCTACGAAATCCTCTTTGGCAAACCAGCCCAAGTCACCACCCCTTTGAGCAGTGCCATCTTGCCCATACTGTTGAGCCGCTAATTCAAAGTTCCCTGTCTCCTGAACCTCTTGCAGGATCTCATTCGCTTGTGCCCTTACCACCGCTATCTGATCTCCTTCCAAACCCTGCGTACTTAAAAGAATATGACTCGCTCTCATTCTGGGACTTGCCTCATATTGAGCGGTGATTTTGTAAGAGGCATAGCTTGATCTATTGGTCAAAAATGGCCCATAGGTTTCCCCTACTTGGGGATCATCCACATTGTCACTTAGTGCTGCTGGAAGGGATTCTCCAGGAAGCACAGTTCTGAAAGGATTGGAAAAATCCGAACTTCTTGTGACAAATGCAGAATCCTGGTCTGTGGCTTTCAACTCCTCGGTTAGGGAGTTAATTTGCCTGAGCACTGCGGCCGAATCCTCTGCACTTGGTGCCAAACTGAATCTAACGTATTCTATGTCCCGGCTCTCCGAAGTCTTGAATCTTGCCTTGTGCTTATTAAGAAAATTCTTTAGCTCGTTGTCGGTAATGGTAACTTCACTATCAGGGACTAAATAGTATGGGATGAACAAATGCTGAACATCCGCCACAGTGTTTGCCATTTTGTGTTGTAACCTCCCCTCAATAGAATTTGCATATTCTGCTGTGGCCAGCATGTTATCGTATTTTATCCTGAGCCGGGAATCGGCAAATAAACGCTCTTGCTGGGCCCAAAACTGTTGCTGTGCAGGATCTGCTGTTTCCAGGGACTGAAGGAAGGCCACTAATTGTTGCCGATCAAACTCCCCTGTTTCTGGATTGGTGAGCTCCCTCCTTAGTTCAGCAATGATATTCTTCCCCTGAACCATGTCCACAAGTTCAGCATCGGTCACCGTCAGACCCAATTTTTCATATTGGGTGGCGAAAACCCTTTCCACGATAAGTGCCTGCCAAGCCTGTTCCCGTATACTGGAAAGCTCATTCTCAGTAGGGTTTCTCCCGGTCTGTTGTTGAAAGGCTAGCTTGTTTTCTTCTATTTTTGCAACGTACTCGTCATAGGATATTTTTTCCCCTGCAATCTCACCCACGGTGGTTCTGCTTCCTCCTAGTATCATCGAGTTAGGCCCTAATATATCTCCTCCCACCAGGAAGAAAATAAGCCCAACTGCGATCACACCGATCGCAAGTCCTGTTCTTTGTCTTATTTGTTTGATTAATGCCATGCTTCTTTTTTTTGAAGTGACGCAAAATAATAGCATCTACCGCTAAATTCAAAATTATAACGGAGCAATAAATAAAGTAATTACTTATTAGGCAGGGTTTATCTTAAGTTTTACAGTATCAATGCGATGCTCCTGTTTCGCCACAATGGTAAAGGTAAAGGGGCCATACACCGCTGTCTCCCCTTTCTGGGGTATATTCTCGGTCAGGGAAAGGATAAATCCGGAGAGGGTTTCAAAGTCCCCAGAAGGAAGGGTCCAATTGAATTTTTCGTTAAGATAATCAATTTCGTGCCTGGCGCTCAAAAGGTATTCATTTTCTGAAAGCTGCTGTTCTACCAGGTCATCGCTATCATACTCATCCTCTATTTCCCCAAAAATTTCCTCAATGATGTCTTCCATGCTTACAATCCCACTGGTGCCACCAAATTCATCCACTACAAGGGAAAGGCTCTTTCTCTCTTTGATGAACTGGACTAAAAGCTCATTGGCCAATGCGGACTCCGGAACAATGATGATGGGGGTGAGGATCTCCTCAATGGTCTTGGGCTTTTTAAATAGCTCCAGATGGTGGCAATACCCAATGACATCATCAATAGTCTCTTTGTAAATGATGATTTTAGAATGTCCGCTTTCAATAAAAGCCCCCTTAAGTTCTTCAATACTATCCTGTACTTCTACGGCCACAATATCCGTTCGGGGCACCATACATTCCCTTACTTTGATTTTCTTGAACTCTACCGCATTATCGAAAATCTTGGTGTCTATTTCCGCCTTTGCCTCATCCCCCTTAGTTTCAAGGTTGTTCTGGATAAAACTGTTGAGGTCGGTAATCCGAAACACAGGTTTATCTTCATTGTATTCAAGCTGTAGCACCCTCACAATAAAGATCTTGGAAAGCCTTACCACCGCCCAAACTAAAGGATACATGATATAGTACAAAAGCATAAATGGCAGAGAAAAAATTGACAACATGTTGTTGGGGTTCAGCATGAATATGCTTTTGGGAATAAATTCCGCTGTAACCAACACCAAGATGGTGGAAATGACCGTTTGAACCACCATGACGCCGGCCTGTGAGTCCAAGCTGTCGGGCAATAGGTTACTTATGGGCTGCTCCAATAGATAGGCCATGAAGATCCCGTACAGGACCAGTGATACGGTGTTCCCCAGCAGGGTGGTGCCTATAAATTGGCTGGGGTGCTTTATGAAGGTAGATAGCACCTTTCCTACAAGCTTCCCCTGCTTATTTTGAAGTTCTATGTGTAATCGGTTGGCCGAAACGAAAGCGATTTCCAGGCCAGAGAATAGTGCTGAAAATGCCAGGGTAAGAAAAACGAAGAAAAGGTATTCCGTCTCCATATTATCGGAATTTATTTTTTGACTTTCCTTTTTTACTCTTCTCTTTTTCCTTCTCTTGTTCCTCTTCTACTTTACGTTTCCTGTAGAGAAACCAAAATAACAAGACCACTGAAAACATGAAAATCGGATACGATGCGCCCACACCATGCTGTAAGGTAACGTGTGCTCCAATAATGACAAGTGCGGCAGCTACAGGTAGTAAAATGAAGTCCAATATGTGCATGATCTATAAGGCGTTTTCTATAATTCCCGTCACTTTGGTAAAGGTATATTCATTAAAGCCTTCATCTGCTTCCATCCCCGTGCCTTTTATCAAACGAGTAGGTTCCTCCACAGTGACGAATTTTTCAGTATAAATTTTCTTTTTACCCGGATCCCAAAACAATTCTTCCGAATTCAGTTTCTGCTCCTTCAAAAGGTTATGCACCTGCACGTCTCCTTCCCCCCTATACAGATGTTCCTTTCGATCGTAATACCCTCGGTCAGCTCTAATGGTCGTGCTTAGTTCCCCATCCTTTTCAAAAAAGTGGATCACTATCCCTTCGGGAAACTCCAGGTTTCCATTCTGAAATTCAAGCTGCTTGTCAGCCATCAGCTTAGTTCTCACGATTGCAGAATCACTATGATGAAGCACAATATCATAGCCCACCCTACTTGGGCCTTCATATATCTCTAATTGCCTTCTGTCCACATCTTCCCTGCAAGAAATGAAACCTATGCCGGCTATAACTATAATCAAGAGAGAAAGTCTCATCCCTTTTTTCTGGTTCCAATAGGTACAAATATAAAACAAAAGGCGGTACTGGACCGCCTTTGTGAAAATGATATAATAGAAGGTTTTAAACCTTGCTTAGTCTCTTGTCGCCAATGTTACCGTTTGACCAATCCAGCAACCGGTATTTATGGTCTCACCTACTTGGTAACCCTCTGTGAATAATTCTTCCTTGGAAGGGAACCTAGCTTTTGCTTCTCTCATCCCGTCTGTATCGCCAGCTCTAGCATAAGCGTCATAGGCAGCTATATAGATAGAATAATCTTTTACCCTACTTTGTCCCCCTCGGCATTCGGCTGAGGAGCTCATGTACATTCCACCAATAAATCCATAGGCCCTTTTTTCAAATTCCTCCTTATTGAATTCAGCAGCTTTCATAGCTGAACTTCTGGCTTGGCCTTTTCTTCCTAAATTCGCGTGTACCTTTGCCATATCCCAGTGGATTTCGGCTTTTTGCTCATCAGTTTCAGCCAAAGTAAGGGCCTTTTCAAAGAGTTCCCCTGCTTTGTCATATTCCGAGTTTTGCATGTAACGCAGCCCTCTCACCTGCGAGGTGGTAAAAGTGGGATCTGCATTGTCAATCACCTCCAAAGCACTCAGGAAAGCAGGAGTATTTGTGCACTTATGCTGCACGGAATATTCAAATATCTGCTGGGCAAGTTTCATGCTGGTGGGATCCTTTTCCAAACGCGGCGCTAAGCTATTATTGATGAAATCACAGTCAATAATATCCATGGCCACAAGTAATTGCTCCAGGGTAGCCTTAGGAGTGGCCACATCCTTCCCCTCTTCTTCTGCTTCTTCCAGCATTTTCATCAACTCCTCATATTTACCAAGTGCTTCCATGGCAGTAAAGGCCTGATTATAAGCAAAGTGCCTGTAAATCGCATCAAAATAGGCTGCTACTAATTGGGGTGTAGTGATTTTACCATGGATCTCGATTACTCGCTCAAACAATTCAACGGCATCTCCGACTCTGTCTTTGTCTCCCTTAAAGAACCTGTAGGCGTAATAGGCTTTGTTCTCAATCCATCTGGTTTCATTGTCATACTTCTCGTTCCTAATGTTATATAAGGTAATGACAGAATCTTGGAATACCCTTGCCTGCTTTTCATCATCGACCATTTCTGAAGCCTTGGCATAGATTTCAACGCCGTTAATATAAAGGGATTCGTTAAGGTCTGGCACATTGGTCAACAACCAATGAAGTCCTTCTCTTGCCTTCAGAAACTCGCCTGATTTACGGTAATCCGTATAAGCAGCGTTGTACTCCCTGGCTCTTGCCTCCATCTCTGTATCCTCTGGCCAGTTCCAATTGCTTTGTGCATGCGAGAGCCCTACCAAAAGGAAGGACAGACAGCCAATAATCGTAAACTTAAATCTCATGTTTGTCCACATTACTCAAATACTTTTTTGTAAAACCAACTATTATCATTTATCGAAACTCCTAATGAAACCTTAAAGTAATTCTCCCTTACCAAGCCATTGTCCGTAGTTCCTCTTGTCCCCACCTTAACCGCCAAATTTAATAAGGACATAGAGTGTACAGGAATGGAGGCACCAAAATTGATGCCAAGGTCATCTACCTGGGTGTTGTTGAGCACAAAGGGTAGCCTCTCGAATTCTACCCCAGCCCGAAACCTGGTTCGCTGGAGCATACTTTCCATCGAATAGGCATTTGGGGTATATTGCCCTCCTAAACTTAGCTTGAAAGATTCTTCCAAGTTGCTGTCAACACCGTTAAAACCCCTATATTCCCTGAAATCCTGATGTTGCATTTCAAGGCCAATTACAAATTTATCAATTTTTTCATAAGTTACACCAAATCCTAACCTATTGGGAATGAAAATACTCCCTTCCACATCATCACTTAAGACGTCACCTGGGGAATTGGGGATACTAGCTTGCCCCAATTCTGCCATTTTCGCAAACTCTTTTCCTCCAATGTCCCCAAAAACATGATAAGTGGCACCGAAATTAACAACTTTTTGCTGACCAAGGGGCAACATATAATAAATACCCCCCTTTACGGACACATCACTAAAGGTGGTCCTTTCAAATAATTCCGAAGAAATTCCTACCGGCGAAAATTCTTCATCCATCAAAACCAGCTGGTTAGTACGAATGGTGGAACCAAATAAGTAGGATCCGTGGATCCCCAAGCTCAAGTTATCTAAAATACGAAAACCGGTCTGTAGATATACCTCACTCAAACCTCCTCTTCCTTCTATTGTGTTTTGGGATAAAAGGTCAGAATTTGCTACCTGACTGGTCACTGAAAGATTGTAATCCACCCCGGTGATTTGGTTAAGGCCTATACCTGCAGTCCACCTCCTAGGCACTATGGGAAATGACATGGCCACATAACTCAGCCCCCCTCCGTCAATTTCTTCGGTGTCCTCTTCGGTGGCAGCCTGCACATTCACATAGTTAAAGGCAGCCTGAAAGTTGAAGGCGGCGTTTTTCACTGAAACGGCGGGGTTCACATGATTGATAGAAAACGAGTTTCCCCAACTCACCCCCTGCCCCCCCATACCCTTATTTTGGGTATAGCCGTCGGTATTAAACTTACCAATTCCCAAGGAACTGTAAGTGGAAGTAGTGGATTGTGCAATTGAATAGGATATTGAAACTAAGCACCAAAAAAGTGCCGCAAGAATTCGTCTATGATTTATTGACATTGTACGTTAATATTCTATTTAATCCATACAGGACCAAATTAGGGATTACAAATATGTAGTCTTTTGTTAAGCTTTCAAAGTGGGCGGCATCGCCACCGCAAATATACACCTTCAGCCCCGGGTAATCCTTACGATAACGGTGGATGACATATTGCATTTCCCCCATTACACCAAAATATACCCCACTTTGCATGCATTCCTCTGTAGTAGAACCGATAAAGCGGGGGGGTAATCCTTTAAATCCCACCAGTGGAAGTCTGGCCGTGAACCCACTCATTGCTTTAAACCTCATAGAAATTCCCGGGGAAATACCCCCTCCTCGATACCTTAGACCCGCCTCAAGACATTCATAGGTAATGCAAGTACCTACATCTATCCCCAAGCTATCGCCCCCTGGGTTAACCGCCGAAAGACCCACCGCAGCGGCTATACGGTCTAATCCTAAAGTCGTTGGTGTTTTATAGTCTACTTTGATGGGTAGGGACAAATTATGGTCAAACCAAGTAAATGGAAAATCCAATTTCTTCTCCAAAGTATCAATTTCCCATTTCACGGAGCTTACCAGGGAATGGTCAATGGGCAGATTCTGCTTTATAAAGTTTAACTCCGCCAGCTCCTCCACTTTCCATTCCTTACTTAGGCTACCTCCTTCGAAATACCCCGCCTTTATCCGAGAATTGCCTATATCTATAATAAAGTTTTTCAAACTATATTAATTTGACTTTATTTGTCTTAACCTATTGTAATGAGGGTAAAATTAGGGAAATAAAAAACGCACTGATGAGGACCCACATTAATTTTAACCATTTGTCAATCAATTTAACAAACTTTAACCCCCATGACTGCACCTTCAATTTACCCCATGATTGGGCTTATGTCGGGAACTTCCGGAGATGGGCTGGACCTGGTGTATGCCACCTTCACCAAAAAGGCAAAGTGGGAGTATGAACTACATTTTGGTGTCACGATACCTTTCCCCACACCTTTGAGCCAAGCCCTTATACATGCCCACAAGTTACCGGCAGAGGAGTTGGAATTATTAGACGTGGAATTCGGGCAGTGGATGGGGGAAAGGGTAAAGGCCATATGCGAAAAAGAAGGCATCTCACCGATTGCAATAGCCTCCCATGGCCATACCGTCTTTCATCAGCCCAGGAAAAAAATCTCCAAACAGATCGGAAATGGCTGGGCGATGCACGTGGCAAGCTCCATTCCAGTGATCAGTGATTTCCGGATGCTCGATGTACAGCTGGGAGGAGAAGGAGCACCATTAGTGCCAATAGGCGACCTGTTATTGTTTCCCGGTGTGGATTACTGCCTTAACCTGGGAGGCATTGCAAATATTTCCATTAAGGAAAAAAATAAAATTTTGGCTTTTGATATCTGCCCTTTCAACCTATTACTCAATCACTTTACCCAAAAGTTGGGAAAGGAGTATGATGAAAATGGGAATATAGCCAAAACCGCAAACGAAAATCCTCGTTTATTAAAACAACTTGAGCAATTGCCCTATTATGAAAGGTCTGGTGCAAAAAGTCTGGGCAGAGAAGATATTGAGCGCGAGTTTTTACCTTTATTGGAAGGAGTTAATTTACAGCCTCAGGAGATTCTGGCCACCCTCATTTCTCATTATGTAAGCAGAATTACCGCTAGCCTAGTCAACAAAAAAGGAAAGTTAATGCCCACGGGAGGGGGTGCTTTTAATGGCTATTTTATAGAGGAGCTGAAAAATCGGCTGTATGGACGAATTGAGGTGGTATTGCCAGACCCCTCACTTATTTCGCTCAAGGAGGCCCTGGTTTTTGGCTTTTTGGGGGCATTGCGACTTGAAAGAGCGCCTAACTCCCTGGCCTCCGTCTCCGGTGCTTCCAGGGACAACTGTGGAGGTGTTTTATTTGGATTATAACACAGGCTTTTCTTTAAAAAAAGTAAGGCCTAAAACCGAGCATGACGCAAATGAAAATCGGAGGGATAATTATTAAACATGCGAGGTTACCCCGAATCAAGTCTGCCTGTCGGTAAGGTAGGTTCGGGAGCCGGTATGGTCATTGAACAGCAAAATATAGACGTATGAAATCGAGCCTGTCCTGACGGCAGTCAGGGCATGACGAGCACGTCACACACTGGGATGCCCCGATAGCTATCGGGGAGATGCGAGATTCCCCCGAAGCGAATCCCCCGAAACAAGTTCGGGGCAGGCAGGGGCAGGCTATCCCGAAGATCGGGACAAGTTGTGGCAAATAAAAATCAATTATAAACACATGAAATCGAGCCTGTCCTGACGGCAGTCAGGGCATG
>PXCO01000269.1 GCA_003565295.1 Cyclobacteriaceae bacterium | reverse complement strand
GTATAAGGGGTGATTCCAAGGTAACTGGCTACCACTTTATTGGAAAGGCGGTTGAGAATTGTGGGTTGATGCTTCAGGAGCCACTGCACCCTTTCCAAGCTATCCGCTCCCTGAAAATCATAGATACGTCTTTGGGTGGTGATATAAGCCGATTCCATGATATTTCTATACACTTTGTTTACCACTGCTTCTGTTTCCACCAAGTAATAAAAGTCATCCCTGTGAATACGAAGTACCGTTGTTTTTTCTAAGCTTTGAATGTTTTCAAAAGCTGGAAGCCCTGAAATTAAACTCGTGAAACAAGTGGCAAATTTCCCTTCAAACGCAAAATACCTGGTGTTTTCCACGCCTTCCTTGTTAATGGAAAAAAGTCTCATGCAGCCCGAAATGATGAAATAATTATGTTTACAAACCTCTCCTTCCCTAAGCACATATTCATTCCTTTTAAAGGATTTTTCCTCAAAATAGGGCGAAATTTTCTCTAACACATGTTCTTCTGTGTCGGTGCGTTTCAGGAAATAGTCTCGAAGTAGCGGGTGCATGGCTTCAATTTGGGTATTTTTTTTAAAAATACCAGAGGGTTAATCTTGGAAGTGGGATTTCCACGGAAATTGCAAATGGTGGCAAAAAAAATTCTCATGCGATCTGCTTGGCAAGAAATAAAAAAAGTGGTCAGCAGTTTGCGTAATCGGGACACATAGTGCCATAATCCTGGTGACAATTGGATAAAGATGTCGGAAACCTGAGTTTATTTCTTTTAAGAAACCTATTGATTATCTCATCAGTTTTGATTTCTAGATCACAAGCTTTAAATTACTCCGGGTTAAGTGGTAAGCCAATAAAAAACGCCTATGTCCCCTTTAAAACCTAGCGTAATCCTCCTTTTAATTATAATTACTTACTCATCCGGCCTTAAGGCCCAATCAGACAACCCCAGTTTCCTTTTGGGGATTAATCCCAGTGTTACAGTGGAGCCATTTTATCAAAGGGGTGAGTTTGATGTAAATATTTTCCCGTTAGTGTATCAGAGACCATTAACAGGGCGTTTGGACTTGAGGCTGACCAGCATCTTAAACCTTGGTGTTCGCAACGCTGGCAACCAAATCAGCCATGCAGGCCTGGAGACGGCATTGCCCATTTTTCTTTTCACCAATGAAAGTCCGATTTCCACCGGTTTCTTCCTGGCACCCATTTTAAGTTTAACCAGAAACAGACTCGAAAACCATAACAACCTTGGTCTCTGGTTAGAGCCGGGCTACCAATTCAGCATAGCAAAGAAAACCACACTATCCGTGGGAATCCAGCTCGGGGCCACCTTGTTCGATTATGATGAAAGCCCTAATGATTGGGGTTCGCATTTCGGTGTTAACGTGATCATTGGAAGGTGGTTCTGAAATAAGATCCCATAAAATAGTGCTAAAAAACCCCTTTACCCGTTTTTACTTCCCTGGATGGTCTGTACCTAAAGATTTATCAATAAAAAAACCTGACTTATCCAGCCAGGTTTTATTTGAAGTTATATTTACTTTTTATGCTTTTATTTCTTCTAATATCCCGTTGAGCGTGGGGCTTGGCCTCATGGCTTGGATTGCCTTATCCTCGTCTGGGCGGAAATACCCGCCTATGTCCACAGGGTTTCCCTGGGCAGCATTGAGCTCCTCGATAATTTTTCCTTCAAGGCCACTCATTTTCTTTGCTACAGGCTCAAATATTTTCTTTAAATCAGCATCCTTATCTTGAGCGGCCAAGGCCTCTGCCCAATACATGGCCAAATAGAAATGGCTTCCACGATTGTCCAGCTCGTTCACCTTCCTGGAGGGAGACTTCCGGTTTTCCAAAAACTTTGCCGTGGCCTTGTCCAGGGTTTCACCCAGGACTTTCGCCCTTTCATTGCCAAAAGTGTTCCCCAAATGCTCCAATGAAACTGCCAAGGCCAAGAATTCCCCTAGTGAATCCCACCTCAGGTGGCCTTCTTCCACAAACTGCTGCACATGCTTGGGGGCAGATCCACCCGCACCCGTCTCAAACAAGCCGCCGCCGTTCATTAAGGGAACGATGGACAGCATCTTAGCACTGGTTCCCAACTCCAAAATTGGGAAGAGGTCGGTGAGGTAATCCCTTAACACATTTCCAGTGACAGATATGGTGTCCTTCCCCTCCTTCATCCTTTGCAGGGAAAACTTGGTGGCATCCACAGGGGACATCACATGGATTTTCAATCCAGCAGTGTCGTGGTCTTTAAGGTATTTATCCACTTTTTTGATCAACTCCGCATCATGTGCCCTGTTCTTGTCTAACCAAAACACCGCCGGTACTCCGGTATCCTTTGCCCGGTTCACTGCAAGTTTTACCCAATCCTGGATGGCTGCATCTTTTACTTGGCACATTCTCCATATATCCCCCTTTTCCACTTCGTGGGAAAGGATGACATTACCTGATGCATCTACTACCTTCATGGTCCCTGAAGCAGGAACCTCAAAGGTCTTGTCATGGGAACCGTATTCCTCGGCTTTTTGAGCCATTAGGCCCACATTGGGCACACTTCCCATGGTAGATGGATCAAAGGCACCATGCTTCCTGCAAAAATCTATGGTTTCTTGGTAAACCCCCGCATAGGAACGGTCGGGAATGACCGCCTTGGTGTCTTGCAAGGCATTGTGCTTGTTCCACATCTGGCCGCTACTCCTTATCATAGCAGGCATGGAGGCATCAATGATGACATCACTGGGAACGTGTAGGTTAGTGATACCCTTGTCGGAATTCACCATGGCCAAATCCGGACTATCTGAATAGCAGGATGCTATGTCATCTTCAATTTCCTTTCTCTTGTCCGCTGGTAAATTGTCCAGTCCAGCCACTATATCGCCAAACCCGTTGTTCGCATCTACTCCAAGTTGCTTCAGGACATCACTATGCTTTTCAAAGACAGGAGCAAAAAAGACCTTTACTGCATGTCCAAAGATGATTGGATCCGAGACCTTCATCATGGTGGCCTTGAGGTGCAGGGAAAACAACACTCCCAATTTTTTGGCCTCTTCTTTTTGCTCTTTCAAAAACTGCTGAAGTGCCGAAACACTCATAAAAGCAGTATCCACAACCTCCCCTTCCTGAAGGGCTATGCCCTCCTTCAAAAGGGTAACGTTACCATCCTTATGATGAAGCTCAATTTTAGCCTTAGTGGCTGAGGGGATGGTCAGGGATTTTTCGCTTCCATAAAAATCGCCCCCATTCATGCTGGAAACATGTGATTTTGACTCGCTGCTCCATTTGCCCATGCTATGGGGGTTGTTTTTGGCAAATTGCTTAACTGCTTGGGGAGCCCTTCGGTCAGAATTCCCTTCCCTGAGTACGGGGTTTACTGCAGAGCCTTTTACCTTGTCGTATTTCGCCTTAATGGTTTTTTCCTCATCGGTTTTGGCCTCGTCCGGGTAATCAGGCAAGGGGTATCCTTTCCCTTGTAGCTCTTTGATGGCTGCCTTCAGTTGGGGGAGGGAAGCACTTATATTGGGGAGTTTCACGATGTTTGCCTCTGGGGTCTTGGCGATCTCTCCCAGCTCGGCCAGCGCATCCCCTATACGTTGGTCTTCTTTTAGGTATTCCGGAAAGGTGGCGATGATCCTGCCTGAAAGGGAGATATCCCTTGTCTCTACCACCACACCTGCTGAGTCGGAAAATGCCTTGATGATCGGCAATAAGGAATAGGTGGCCAAAGCCGGTGCCTCATCGGTAAGGGTATAAAGAATTTTTGGGGTTTTGTCACTCATATGTATATTAGTTTGCTGATTTTTCCTTAAAAAAAGCGGTTGCTTTCAAATTGACGGCTAAAATACGCAAAAAAAAAGGTTTTCAAAGACCCGATAATGGAATACCCCGGTTTGGTCGCTTCCAATAAATCCCAGGGGCGGGCGTTAAAAAGTTCAAATCGGATATAAAATTATGGCATTCATTCTTTGGTTATTGGGGTTTTTCATGCACACCTTGTTCTCTTCTTCCTACCCGCCTATCTCTGATGAGGAAAAGGAACTGCACAGGCTTATCAATGCATATAGAATCAGCCGTGGGCTACAGGAGGTGCCCATTTCCCCGGCACTCACCAAAGTGGCACAGGCACATGCCAAAGACCTGATGTATCATTATAAGCAAAGTAACCGCTGTAATATGCATTCCTGGTCTAAAGAGGGCCCCTGGACCGCTTGTTGCTACCGAGACAATCACAAGAATGCCTCCTGCATGTGGGATAAACCCAAGGAGATCGCAGGATATGACAGTCCCGGATATGAAATCGCCTATTGGCATTCCAACGCCGCAACTGCGGGGCAGGCACTGGAGGTTTGGAAAAAAAGCCCTGGGCATCATGCCGTGCTTGCAAATTTGGGCACTTTTAAAGATGCCAACTGGCAGGCCATGGGAATTGGGATTTATAAGGAATATGCAGTGGTGTGGTTTGGGGAAATGCCGGATAAAATTGAGCAATAAGGGTGGGACATCGGTGATCGGTGATTTGGTGATCGGTGATATGAAATATATTGGTCTGTCTTACCCCCATCACTAGATCACTACATCACCGAGCCAAAGTGAGTCGCCTGTGCCACTCTAAATTTCACAATGTTTAAAAATTAAATATTTTTTAGCAACTTTCGGGAAAATTTTAATTGCATCTTTTTCAATATCCAATTGAAACACTGTCAGCATGGAAAGTCTGGCTCACCAACAATCGATTTTAACGCAATTTGAAAGGGAAATTTTACGTCTAAAACGGGGGCATGGGCGGGTGCTTTCTATTTGGGCATTGATCAACCTGGTGGTAGGAATTGGGATATGTAGTTACCTAGGGGGATATACAGAGGGTGGCACCCATTTTTATTTTTGGTCCATGAACGCCAGCTGGGGGCTGGTGAACCTACTGGTGGGCCTTTATATTATCTATCACCACCATTACAAACTGCTTAACCCCCTTACCCTGTTGCAGCAGATGGACTATCAAAGACATGCAGAAAAGATGATTTTCCTGAATATAGGGTTGGACTTGTTTTTTATGGGCATTGGGGCTGCTATGTTTATGTATGGGCATACGGCTTTCCCCTTATATCCTGAGTTGTGGCTGGGTTTTGGGGTATCAGTGGTCATCCAGGGAGGTTTTTTAATTTGCCTGGATATGGTGTATTACCGGGGACACAGGGTAAACCTCCGGAAAACCCACTTAATTTGGAAAAAAATCTTGGACGGTATGCTCATAGCTACAGATCAATCCTAATAAATAATATTTGATGCATTTTCAATTATCCTCAGTTGTCACACCTGCCAGACGGTTGGCAAAACCGTCAGGAAGGTTGCCTGTCTTGTCACTTTAGCGGGGCACCACTCCAAATGAATGAGTTTACTAATCTACTCCCCTTCGCCAATGTACAAATACTCCGATCTACTGACCTGCTGAAAACCAAAGTTCGGGTCGAATTTCTTTTCCTTGACTAACCTCTGCTCTTCATCGTAATAAAACCTATAGGCATCCTGGGTACCCAATTCATTGCTACCCCTTTCCCCAGACACCTTGGCCACAAGGAGCTCTCCATCGTATCTATACCTCAAGTATTCCAGCTTGTGGCCCTCATTTCCCCTAACTGCCCTCCACCGGGCTGCAATACGGCCAGACTCATCGTACTCGAAGACCTCCAACTCAGCCCCGTTCTCGTAGGGATATTCTATTTCAATCAGAAGACCATCTTGGTCATAATTATATTGGGGGGTGTCTTTATCTGGGTGTCTTCTTCCTTTTACACGTGGCATATAGTGGTTGATTATTAATTTTTATTATCCTCTAATTTTTTTAAAAATACGCCAATCGATTACGTGGATATCATTTTTGTATATTTTGGAGTAGGTGTCATCTGATGTGAAGTAAAGGAAATCCTGATATCTCCAAAATGCTCCCCAGTGGCTTTGACCTCCGGTAATCTCCATCATCTCTTGATCATCATAAGAAGTATGAATCAATAGTAAACTAATTCCTGGACGAACTTTATTTAAAATATTTGAATATATTTTTTCCATTCCCTTGTCATCATAATTTTTTTCATCCGCTATAAAAAGATCATCAATTATTCCAATGTTTTCCAAATCTAAAACTGATAAATAATTATTAGAATTTATTTTTTTAAAATTTTCTTTAGTTAGCATTGCTGTAATCCCATATTCTTGTGCAACTTTTAAGTAAGTAAAAATAAGTTCGGCAGAACCTCTGAATAGACAGCTCATATGAGAATCTAAATGTGTAGGCTTTAATCCTTTTTGAAGCACATATTCAATTTGTGCCCTTAATTCAATTTCAATTTCTTCCTTTTTGGCATGTTCAAGAAAAGAAGCACAATCGGGATACATGTATCCATCACTATCAAGTAAGCTTGAAATTAGTTTTTCTTCTGCGACTCCTCCCCATTTGTAATCCTTCCATTCACTGGTAACTGTAAGGTGTAGGCCTATGTCCAAATCCTGGTTTTCCATCCATAATTCAATGGCCTCATCCCTTTTTGGGCAAGGAACCATTAAGCTTGCAGAAGTTACAAGTCCTTCCCTCATTGCAAAGATTGTCGCTGAATTATGAGAATCAGACAACCCAAAATCATCTGAATGAATAATTAGAAACTTTTTCTCAGACAGGGATTTAAACAAAAAAACTGAGAAGACCCCTATCAAAATACCCAACGCACACGCTAATATTTTATCTCTTTTCATAAGATTACATTTTATGTATTGATCATTTTTATTGTTTAAAGTTTTATCTCTTCGGCAAATAAACCTATAATTAAAAATTAAATGAGCTAACTAATTGAATTGGCCATACTCTTTTTTACATATTTTATTTGTCTAAAATACTGAGAAATTTATAAATGCAAGTACTAGGGTCCGACTCTAAACGGGAACTAGTGAGAAATACTTGATTGCTATAAATATAGAAAGTTTTCCCTTTGTTTCAGAAAGTATGCCCCTATGTTGGGAAAAGAGGTTTTTGTGAACATATATTGATAAACCACTGACAATCAATGAACTTTTTAATAATTCGATTCCAAAAGCAGTAGCTGTAGGTGGCACAAAATTGGTTGAAAGCATAAACCAAGTCCATGGGTTAGGTGCGACTTCGAGCACAAAATTTCGTCTGATCCAAAAAATTAGGCTATATTCAAGTTTAATCGGTCATCAATAAAACCCAAAACGGATGAATAGAAGAAAATTTGTTCACAGAACGGCAATAGGAGCCCTTGGCATTGGGGCTCTGGGAAATGGCACCATTGCCAAAGCCATGTCCCCCCTACCCCAAACCGGCCGAAAAGTGGAACTAGCGATCGCCACCATTACCTGTGATGGATTTGGTGACGAGGATTTTAAATACGCCTTCGAAATCATTCCCCAGCTCCCTTTCAAAAACGTGGAGTTCAACTGTTGGTACGCAAGAAACCTCACCCCAAAAGGGATACAGCGCATCAAGGAACGCTCCCAGCAACATGGCCTCACCCCCATATGCGTACAAGGCACCTCATTCGGTGCCGAGGGGAATATCATCAAGGATGTGACCCATAAACTGTGGAACATGGAGGCTGCCAAACAGCTCGGTTGCAGAAGGGTAAAGTTCACCGGTGCAGGCAGGGGCAAAGAAGGAGGGTTGGACGCAGTCATTGATGTGCTTAAGGAATTGAAACCTGCGGCAGAGGAAATGGATGTGCTGGTACTGGTAGAAAACCATGCCAACAACAATATTGAGTTTATCGAAGATTACGAAAAGATTTTTGAAGCCGTGGACTCCACTCACGTGGGGATGTGCATGGACAATGCCCACTTTGATGGATCAAGAGTGGACTTGATGGAGGTGGTGGACAAGTTTCACGAAAAAATCCTTCACATAGACCTAAAAGACACCGCGGAAAAAGGCGTTCATAAGGTAGTGAATTATGGAGAAGGGGTGACAGAGAATGATACAGTGGTTCAGGCAATGCTGGACCATGGGTATGAAGGCTATTTACTGATTGAAATGGCCCCCCCCAGAAACCGGGAAACCTTGGTAGAAGACCTGGACCGGGCCTATCACCTTTTCGAAAAATATCAACGTTAGTTCTCAATGAAAACTCCCAAAAACCTTTTTTTATTATTGACTATTCTTTGGGGATGCCAAAATGAAAAGACATCATCTTCATCCCACAATCTGCGCATATTTGATGATCGGTTGGAAGTGAAATTGATGATGGAAGACCCTGATATCGTCACTCCCATTGGGATAGCCGTGGACGACAAGGACAGGGTCTATGTACTGGAATCTCATACCCACCTCCCACCAAAAGATTATGAAGGGCCTGGCCATGACATCATAAAGGTATTTGAAGACACCAATGGTGACGGTACCTGGGACCGGCAATCTGTTTTTGCCGATGGGCTTCAGGAAGGGTTAAACCTGGCTTTTTCCCCCGAAGGACATTTGTATGCAGTAACATCCCGGGAGGTGTGGAAATTCTATGATGAGGACGGGGACGGCATAAGTGAAAGAAAGGAAAAATTGATGGAGCTAGTGAAACCATCCCAGGTTTATGCCCATGCAGCCCTACTCAGCATCACCTTTGATACAGATGGCTGGATGTATATTGGCAGAGGGAATACAGGTGGGGAGCATTGGATATTCAGAGGGGCGGATGGCTCCGAAGTAAGCGGGTACGGGGATGGGGGCAACATCATGCGGGCAAGGTGGGACGGAACGGGGTTGGAGGAATTCTCCACTGGTTTTTGGAACCCCTTTGACCTGAAATTTGACAACTACGGGAGGCTATTGGTGGCAGACAACGACCCCGACAGCCGGGGTCCGAACCGTTTGGTGCATGCTGTCATGGGTGCTGATTTTGGCTACAAGTCCCTTTTTGGGGGTAGTGGGATCCATCAATACCTCGCCTGGGAGGGAGAGCTACCCGGTACCCTTCCTATCGCAGTACCTTTAGGAGAGGCGCCCTCCGGTCTTCTTAATGCTAATTTGGGGAACTTACCCGATGATTACGAAGGAGAAATGCTTTGCACCATTTGGGAGGAAAGCCGAATAGTGAGGATCAAAATGAAAGACGAGGGATGGTCGGTAAGGGGCAACACCGAGATCATTTTGGAGGGTGGTGCCGACTTCCGACCAGTAGCATTTGCCACCGATAGCAAGGGAAATATTTTTTTTACCGATTGGGTGATACGCTACTACCCGAATCATGGCAGGGGTAAAATTTGGAAACTAAATGCCAAATCATCCACTCCCACATTGAAAAGGAGAACCCACTATGAACCTGTTATGGAGCATCCTGAAGTACAAAACCTGGATAAAGCCCTGGCGGGAGAGAAGGGGTTTAAAGAATACGAAGACCTTCTAGCTAGCGAAGACCCCTTTCAATACCATGCAGGGGTAATTGGTCTGGCCCAAGAAAGGTATTTATCCAATCTGGAGAGCCTACTTAATCATCAGGATGCTGATAAACGGCTTGGTGCAGTCCTGGCACTTATGCGAATCGGTCATCCCCGGCAAGAACAGTTGGCTGCAAACTTGCTGCTTGATGATCATATGGATATCGTTCGAATGACCATGATCTGGATGGGCAGGGAAGGCATGACGCGTCTACAACCTCAGCTCATCTCACTTCTTGGCGAAACAACACTTCCCCACACCCTGTTCGAGACCTATTTGGAGACCATTAAGTTGCTGCAGCCAGAATTTATCACCGCCTATAAAGCCAAAGATTTCCAAACTTCAAAAAACCTTCCGCGGGTATTACCAGATGGGTTTCTGGAAAACATTGTTCGAAGCGATACTTACAGTGCCTCCGTCAGGGCCATTGCCCTGAGGCACCTCCCGGACCCTGAAAACCACAAAGAACTTTTATCCTCCCTGGTAAAGGAATCAGCACCCGAGTTACAATTGGAGGCATTAAGAAGCTTATCGAACGTCAGAGATCCGGAAATTGCCGGGTTATTGACGGGGACAGCCCTTGAGCCACAATACCCATCTGTCCTAAGGTCAGAGGCCCTTTTGGCACTGGAAAGGCAAACAGTGGACGACTACGACAGGATTACCCCTTTGCTCAAATCTCAGGATCCAAATATAAGCATAGAGGCTGCCCGGCTGTTAAGGGGAAAGGCCTCCAGGGAGTCGGTGAAGGATGCCCTGGTGGAAGTGTTAGAAGATGGTAATGCCTGTGACGACGAGGCCTTAAGACAACAGCTCATGCTCTCACTTCACGGGGAGGCTGGGGAGAGGCCGGGCGTAGAGCAGTTAGACCAATGGCAGGAGTTGCTCAGCGAAAAGGGGGATCCCGTAAGGGGAAGAAGGGTATTCTTCTCCACAGGAGCCCTATGCTCTTCCTGCCATACAGTGGAAGGCAGAGGGGGCGATCTGGGTCCGGATTTAAGTAATGTTGGCAGGTCTAAAGACCGGAAAGGGCTAATCAGCTCCATATTGTTGCCTTCCCAGGAGATCAGCCCGGAGTGGCAGGGATGGTACATACGCACAGCTGACGGTAAAACGCACACGGGCAGGCAAATCGATGTAGGGAATGACAATATCGAGTTATATACCGAGACCAAAGGTTTCATCTCCATTGACAAGTCAGAGATAGAGGATTATGGGATCCAGGAAAGTTCCTTGATGCCGGAAGGACTAGAGGCCAGACTTACTAATCATGACCTGATGGACCTGATAACCTACCTGGAGTCGCTATAGACTATCCGAAAGTAGCCAAATAAGTCTCTTAAATAGCTTTATGGCAACGGTCTTTTTTTCTGATGGTAACATAATCGACTTTCTTGCCAAGGTTAACGATAATAGGGCACGAACCTAATATTTCGATCACAGCATATAGTATGAGCCAAACGGAGAACACCACCTTGAGTCAAACATTATTATAGTTTTTCTGTAAATTTTGGTTATAATTCTGAATTAAAAGTCGATTCAGAAATAGGCTTCATCGGATTAAGACCATATTGCTGGTTTAATCAGGGAATATTTTTTGCCTGGAAAATATGTGATTAACCTCTTGATTGAAAACCCGGGCCTTTACCTGAAAATCAATGGTTAAAATTAACCAGCTTTTCGTGAAATAGTCATATTAAAGAAGCATTTAAAATAATAGGTTGTTCGGTGACAAACCCCAAAAAACTATTTTTAAAAAAACTTTTTTTTATGTGAAAAATATTTGCATATAATAAGTATAATTGTTTATGATTCATTAACTTAGCAGACCAGATTAAATTGGAGGCAATCACCCCCCGTTTTATCCGATTTAATCTTCAAAAAATACATGAGCAGGTGTAGCTTGTTGTTTTGTTGAACCGAATTTATCTACATAACATATGAACTTAGCAATTTTAGGAGGAACAAATTTAGCAACAGCGCTTGGCAATAAGTTTATTGCCAGGGGCATAAATGTTGAATTTGGGGTTCGGGAAGGCTTTAATACCCGGCAAGTGGCCTGGAAAATCCTGAAAATGCAAAAACAAAACCTTTTGAGCTTTAAGGATGCCATTGCAAAGGCAGATGTGATCTTTTTGTGTTGCGACAATGAATTTCTGGACCCTATTTGCAATCACCTCAAAGACAAGGCAACCCATTCGAAGATGATTGTGGACTGCACTAATGGGCAATGGGATCCGGATCTTGGTTGCAACACTACCTATATTATCAATTCCACTAATCATCCAAGAGTATTTAAGGCTTTCAATAATCTTGGTCTGGACTACCCAAAGTCCGACCCTCTCGCCTTGGTGAAAGAAACCTATTTTTGTGGAGATGGTATGGAAGACAGGTTTTTGCTCAAACGTTTAATAGAGTTGATTGGGTTTAAAGCCATTGATGCAGGAAAACTCAAAAATGCCCGGCTTTTGGAGGCGGTTTATCATCTAAGAAGAGAAATTGCCCTTGTGAGGAACGGGGAGGGCGAGCTGCACTTCACTCTTATGTCTATGTAAATCAACCCTTATTGGTTGGCCTCAACCCCTTAAGCATTTAAGGCTTCAAATAGCGGTATTATTTTTGTTCAAACTACATCCCTACCTTATTATATCCGTTATAGTGGGTAGTCGGTAGTTAGCTAAAAACCGCACTTTGAGCAAATGAAAAAAGCAATTTACGTCCTGTTTACAGTAATAGCCCTGATCCTTTTGGCATTGGTGGTTTTACCCTTTTTGTTTAAAGATAGAATTATCGAAAGAGTGGATCGGGAGATCCAATCCAGCGTGAATGCAGAAGTCTATTATGACTTGGATAAAATCAGTTTAAGCTTTTTCAAAAGGTTTCCGCATATTTCCCTTTCCCTTGGGGATTTTGGCATCAGGGGCAATGCCCCCTTCGAAAATGACACGTTAGTTCACGTAGGTAGTTTTCAGGTGGATTTTCATCTCTGGTCCATTTTATTTGGGGATGACCCGGAATTGTTGGGATTACACTTTCGGGACGGGGAAATCTATGTGAAGATATTAGCGGACGGGCTGGCCAACTACGATATAACTTATCCCTCAGAGGAACTCGAAGACCTTGCCGAGCCCTCGAATTTTAAATTGGGCATCAACTTGATAGAGATCGACAATTTAAGCTTCATTTATGATGACAGGGAATTGGATTTTTTCCTTGCGCTTGCGGAGATGGACCTAGAAGGAAGTGGGGATTTCACCTTATCCGTGTATGATTTATTTGCCAAAGGAGGTGGCAGGTTGGTTCGTATGGACTATGAACAGGTCAACTACCTTTCAGAAAAAGACCTTTCTGTAGATAGCAAAATCTTGGTCGATATGGACCAAATGTATTTCGGGTTTCAAAATGCCAAGATATCCCTCAATGAATTTGGGCTCACCATGGATGGGGGGATTGGCTTACCCGATGAAGACATAGCTTTTGACTTGAATTTTGCCGCAGAAAACAACAGTTTTAAAAGTCTTCTCTCCCTTGTACCGGGCATTTATACTGAGTCCTTTGCAGGCCTGCGTACTTCAGGAGAAATGGACGCCAAAGGGTTTTTCAAGGGCTTATACGGCGAGGAGTCTTTTCCTGCATTTCAACTTGCAGTGAAAGTTGAGGAGGGAATGTTCCAATATCCGGATTTACCACGTCCGGTTCAGCATGTAAACCTGGACCTCTTGGTGGATAACCCTAGCGGTGTTATTGAGCAAACCAGTGTGAATTTATCCACGTTTAGCCTAAGTTTTGGAGACCAGCCCATTTCTGGAAGGTTGTTGCTGGAAAACCTGGTCACCTACGATATGGATGGCCAATTGGTTGGGAATCTAAATTTGGAGGAAATCACTTCTATATTTCCGATGGAGGGGATTTCTGCAAGGGGCAACTTAGCCATAGATGCAAAGGCCAAGGGTAGATATGATTCCATCAACAACATTCTCCCTACCATCTCTGCGGATTTGCGTTTTACTGATGGTTATTTAAAAAGCAATGAATACCCCTCTGCCATAGAAAATGTTTTCTTCCAAAGCAATATCTCTAATCCCAGTGGCCGTATGGATGACTTCAGTCTAGAGGTTCCAAGGTTTGGGCTCACCCTGGAAGGAGAGTCTTTGGAAGGGAGTGTGTCATTAAGGGATTTTAACAACATGATCTGGGACATTTCTCTTCATGGAGGACTTGACCTTGGCAAAATCGCTGCCATCTTCCCCATGGAAAACATCATCCTGGAAGGAAATGTGAAGGCTGACATAGACTCAAAGGGGAGCTATGCAGATTTGGAAGCCAATCGGTTTGACAGGATCACCACAGTGGGGAATGTAGAAATAAAGGATTTCTACTATGCCGATAATGACCTTCCACAGGGAATCCGTATTCGCAATGCTTCCTCGGATTTCTCCCCAGCAGCCATCAACCTAACCAAGTTTGAGGCTCGCTTTGGGGAAAGCCCGGTAAACGCCACAGGTAATTTATCTAATTATATGAACTACATGTTCGGGGATGGCAATGAAGTATTGAGAGGTAATCTGAACATTCAATCCAGCCGCTTTAACGTAAATGAATGGATGGTAAGAGGAGAGAGTACTTCGGATACCAGTACATTGGAAGTAATTGAATTACCCAGAACCATTGATTTTACCATGAGTGTTCAGGCGGACGAGGTACTGTATGACAATTTACTTCTTCGAAACGCAAAAGGGACCATGAATCTTTCAGATGGGGTGCTTTCCTTTAGTAACTTGGGGACTGAAGCCTTGGGTGGCAATTTTGCATTTAGCGGGTCCTACGACAGTAGAGACATTAGCCAGCCTAAGTTTGACTTTGTCTTTGATGTGAAATCACTAAGTATTCAAGAGTCTTTCAAGACCTTTAACACAATAAAGGTCTTTGCCCCTGTGGCACAACATATCACAGGTAATTTCACTACCAGGTTTTCACTTGCAGGAGAATTGGGACAGGACATGATGCCCGTAATGTCTAGCTTGGACGGCAAAGGTTTGATCAATTTGGCGGAAACAGCCATCCGGGATAGCCAATTGATCAGGGGTATCACCAATTTAACCGGGCTCAATGATACGGGCACCATAAATCTTCGTCCTTTTACCTTGCGACTAGACATAGAGGATGGAATGCTTAGGGTACCTCCGTTTGATGTGCGCTTATGGGATTATCAAACCTCCATACAAGGTAGTACAGGATTTGACGGTACAATCAACTATTTGGTAAATATGCAAGTTCCTGCCGAAAGATTTGGTTCTAGTATCAACAACCTCGTCAGTGGGCTCACGGGGTCGGACCTACGGGGCACCACCATCCCCTTGGCCTTCAATATAGGAGGTACTTATACCAGCCCTAAGATTGGCCTTGCCTCAGGCGATAATCTAGAGTCCTATCTCACAAATATGCTGAGGTCTAGGGCAAGCACGGCTGCTTCAAAAATACAGGAAGATCTTGCTGCAGAATTTAAGGCCAAAGAGGATAGTGTCAGACAAGAGCTCAAGCAAAAAGCGGAGGTAGCAAAAGACTCTGTCCGCAATGAGGCCGAGAGAATTATTGATCAGGGCAAGGAGAGGGCAGTCGAAGAGGTTAGGGGCTTGTTGAGGGGGCTGAGCAGAAGCAAAAACAACTAGCGGCCTACCACCATTCCAAGACCGCATACCAAAAAGCAAGGGACAAGGCAGAAATCGGGATACCAATCCCTACCAGCAAAGACGCAAGTTTAGGTTTGAGGTTAAAGTTAGTCGCAATTATCGAGGAAGTGATCATGGGGGCCATAGCGGCCTCCATCACGCTAACGTTAAAAATCAATTCCTGCTCCCCCCTGCGATCAAGAAATAACCCATAGAGCAGAAAAATAAGCAGTGGTGCTTACAACAGCTTGTGACCCAGTCCCAACCATAATAATTTGTCCTTGATGTCGGTAAATTTCACTTTTAGTTGCATCCCTACGGCAATCAACGCCACCGGGGTAAGGGTAGCGGAAAAACTTTCCAGAATCTTTAAAAAAGGGTCTTGAATGGATACTCCGGACAGGTTTATGGCCACCGCACAAAGAAAAAAAATGAAAGGCGGGAAAAAGAGCATGCGTTTGGAAATATCCCTTTTTCTCATTTTCTCTGCACCATAAATGGAAGCCACAATGATGGCCAAGCTACTCACGACAATAAATGACCCGGGCTGATCAACAAGAATGGCCAATTTGAGTCCTTCCGCTCCATACAATGCCTCAATTACAGGGTAACCCACAAAACCCGTATTGGATAGGCCTCCACAAATAATTAAACAACCTATGGTGCTTCTTTCCCAACCCTTCTTTCTGCCCAGGTAGGCAAAGAGTAACCAGGTAAATGGAAAAACTATCCATGCCACCATTATGGGCATCAATAGTGAAAAACTCAGTTGTAATTTTGAAATATGCAAGAGGGAAACAGCGGGAAGCACCACATATATCAAATAAGCATTGAGGGTTCTGGGTGCATTGTCAGGAAAGTCCTTGACTTTTCTGAGGAGAATACCCACGATCATGCAAATTATAACGAGTAAAATATTGGCCATCCCAAAACAATTAAGGGGCAAAATTAGCCAAATTTAGACGACTGCACCAAACTTAGCCTATCAGAACAGGTCAGGTTAATCAAATCCTGGCTGGAAGCATTACGATTAGGTAAACCCAAAGTGTTTTCGCTTTTCTTCAAAGTACTGCCCCAACTGGGGGTAAATATTACTTTCCGCCTTTGGTATCCCTGCCAGGGTAGTATTCATTGAGCCAATCCCTTCCTTGGGTGTGTTTAACTCCAGTCTTTCTATGAGAAGCACCATCTCTTGAAGATTCAAAGGCCTTTTTACTTTTTGCGGGTCAAGCTTATAATCATTACCATAAAAATCTACTGCCTCAAAATAGATGTAACCATCGAGGGCATTCGCATACAAGGAAATTTGATCTCCCCATTGACTCTCAGGGTAGGATAATTTAACCAGCAATGCCCCCGGCCCGGTACCATCAAAATAATTGGCAGGCCTGAAATCAAAGTCAATCATCTTCCAAAGGTAACCAATATCCTCCACTCAAATAGATTAAGATAAGGCAAAAAAATATTCAACCCATATATATTAGTTGGTTTTGAACTTCTCGCTAAAATATAGTATTTTTGAATTGAATTAGTAGCTTAATATTCAGTAAAATAAGTTGGACCGGATCAGAAAAATACTTCCCCACATCAGTCATGCTTTTTTAAGCCTGATTTTGCTGATGCTGGCCAACAGTATATTTTTCTACCATGAACACGATTTAGACTCGGGTGAGACGATTCGTCATGCCCACCCCTACCTTTCCGAGGAAGATGAGCAAAATCGGGATCACAGCGAGAATGAGTTAATTCTTCTAGACCTCATTTCAAATGTACAGTATTTCCTTCCCGATAGGGTGGATTTGCAAGAGCTTGAAATTTTTGAGCTTGGAGAAATTGAACTAGAAGACGCTCACAACCTCATTTGGTCTGATTGTCATTCCATTATTACTTTAAGAGGGCCTCCCTCACTTTTTTGTAAATCAGCATTCCCCTCCATTTAACTACTTACCCCATTTGGTGAAGCCAGTTATTTCCCTATAAATCCATTGGGTAATGAGGGGGGGGGATCCAATCATTTTATTATTCAACTTCAAATTATCCTGTGAAATCGAGCATAATGAAGTGTCACACAGAGGTGATTATCATCTTGCAAGATTTCACCTGCCTACCATTAGGCAGGTTTGACCACTGAAAAAAATTATAAACAAATGAAAGGCCTATTTACCTTGGTTTTTGCCATGTGTGTATGTGTGGTGATGGCACAAAACGATATTAACAGCGTAAGTGGAAAAGTAACTGACGTAGACAGCGGAGAACCCCTGCCCGGTGTTTCAGTATTTGTCCCTGAACTCAATAGGGGAACAGTCACAGATCTTGATGGGTTTTACAGACTTTCCAATTTACCTTCCAGAAACATCACTCTACAGTTTTCTTCTATTGGCTTTGGCACAGTAGTGTCAAAAATCAACCCCTCAACTTCTGCTACCTTGGATATGAGGCTGGAAGAATCGACAACTACGGTGGATGAAGTAGTAGTATCAGCTGCCTATGTAATGAGCAAAGAAAGCTCCCCAATTTCCATTGAAAAAATCAGCAGAAATGATATTTTAAAAGCTCCTGCCCCCAGCTTAATGTCGGCGATTGCAAGGACCCCTGGCGTAAATGAGATCTCTATGGGCCCTGGCATTAGCAAACCTGTAGTACGTGGGCTTTCTTTTAGCCGTGTGCTTTCGGTGTATCAAGGTGCCCGGTTTGAAAACCAACAATGGGGTGCCGACCATGGGCTAGGTCTTACAGAAACCGGTATTTCCGGCATAGAACTTATCAAAGGTCCTGCATCTATCATTTATGGCTCAGGTGCCATGGCAGGGGTGGTAAACCTAATTGAAGATAGAAATGCTCCGGTGGGCCAGGTGATCGGTGATGTGAACCTCCGGGGATACTCCAACTCATTGGGAGGACGATTGGATGCAGGTGTGAGAGGCACTTCAGAGGGTGGGTTTAATTGGTCACTAAGAGCGGCCACAGAATCCCATGCCGATTACTTGGACGGAAATGGAAACACAGTGGGGAACACCCGGTTCAACACCCAGAATATTAAAGCTGGTGTAGGGTTGGAAAGAAAATGGGGTGATACCAAAATCCGCTATACCTATTTGCAGCAAAATCTGGGCTTTATCGAGGACGAAGAGGTGGATGAACTGATCACCACCAGAAACGATAGAAGTATGCAATTGCCGTTCCAAGACGTACAGGATCATTTCCTAAACTCCGAAACCAATATCTTCCTGGGAGAAGACAAGCTAAAAATAACTCTGGGTTACCATTGGAATTTCAGGCAAGAAATAGAGGATGAGATTGATGAAGTTGACTTGGGACTCAATCAAAGAAACTTCATGTATGATATAAAATATTTCAAAGAATTAAAGCCAAACCTAGAGGCAATTTTCGGTGTACAGGGTTTCTATTTACAAAACCAAAACCAGGAGGAAGCAGAGGAAATTTTGATTCCTGATGCCACCAAGGACGACCGGTCAATTTACGGGTTGCTTAACTATTCCAGAAACTCTTGGGTCTTTCAGGGAGGGATCAGATACGATTATAGAAACGTGGTAGCTGATGCTAGTTCTGAAAAATTCGTGGAATATGGCTTTGTGTTACCAGGGGCACCTGAGTCAAGGAAACTCTCCTCAAGTTTCGATGGCATGACTGCCAGTGGAGGTGCAACTTTTAGGCCATCAGATCGATGGAGATTCAGGTTAAACCTCGCCTCAGGGTTTAGGGCTCCCGACTTGGCTGAATTGTACGCCAACGGACCTCATCCCGGAACAGTTCGTTTTGAAGTGGGGAATGCTGATTTTATCAGGGAACAAAACTTTCAAACAGACCTTGGGGTAAGGTACAGAACACCCGATTTCTCCCTTGCAGGAGAAATTTTCTACAATCATGTTAACAATTACATTTTCTTCGCTCCTACTGATGAAACAGTGGGAGACCTTACCGTTTGGCGTTTTGAGCAGGACAATGCCCGGCTTTACGGAGGGGAAGCATTTCTGGAAATTCACCCCAGTAACCATAAATGGATAAGTGGTTCCACCTCCTATAGTCAGGTGATCGGGAAAAGAAGGTCCGACAATTCTTACCTCCCTTATATTCCAGCTTTCCGATGGAACCATGAGGTAAACTTCAATTTCAGGAACGTCGGCAGTCTAACGAACCCTTACCTGAGTGTGTTGGGATCCTACATCTTTGATCAAAACCGACCTGCAAACTTGGAGGAAGCCACCCCAGGTTATTACCTGTTGGGTTTAAATGTAGGGGGAACCCTTCGTGTGGGTGGCCAACTAATCGACACCTATGTGAGCGGGACTAACCTTATGAACGTTGCCTATTTGGACCACATGTCACTTTACCGACCCTTTGGCATACATCAAATGGGAAGGAATGTGGCATTGAACCTTAGGATCAACTTTTGATCATTTTAGACTTTTCAAAAAAGGGTGGGCTTGGCATTGGTCTACCCTTTTTTTATATTTAAGCTAGCATTTGTACTTAGCTTTAAATTTCAGATGATGCACCGGCTTTCCCACATTTTTTCAAATTGGTTTAAAGCTTGGATGCCGGATGCCTTCGTTTTCGCCTTGGCACTCACCCTACTCTGTATGTTGGTGGTAGGTTTTATTACCCCTGCCACTCCCCTGGAGATATTGGAAGCCTGGTACAAGGGCTTTTGGGATTTATTGGAATTTGGGATGCAGATGGTACTTATTTTAGTCACAGGATATGCCATTGCTTTGTCCTCCCCTTTCCAAAAAATGATCAATCGTCTTGCTCTTCACGTCAATACCCCTACCCGTGTTTATTTGGTGGTAATGCTAGCAGGCGCAGTCTTCAGTTTTGTGAGCTGGAGCTGGATTGTAATCACGGCCTTACTTGCCAGGCAATTGGCAGAAAAGGTCAAAGGAGTGGACTATCCCTACCTTGTAGCCTGTGTATATTTAACTTTTCATGGTTGGGTTGGGGGACTTTCAAGTACCATACCCTTACTCCTCAATACACCAAATAATTTTTTAATCCAGCAGGGGGTGATCGACTATACCTTACCTACCTCAAAAACCCTGGCCACACCTTTAAACCTCGCCTTCATTATCTTTATCCTTACCGTACCCCCGATACTGATGGTGGCGCTCAGGCCCAGGAGCAATCCGTTAACAATTGAAAAGCTTCTTCTGGACCAGAGCAAACAGCCAAACTCTCTGGTTCCCAAAAAGAAAGCGGTTCCCCATCCGCAAAAATCTATCCCCACCACCCCATCTGACCTGATGAATCAATCACGGTGGCTGCTTATGCCACTGGCATTTATGGGCCTGTTTTATCTGGGGTACCATTTTTACTTTAACGGGTTTTCCTTAGACCTTCCTATCATGATCTTTGCCTTCCTTATGGTGGGAATGGCTTTTCACCAAACACCTATCAGGTATGTACTGGCCATGAAAAAAGCCTCCGCCAATATTTCAGGTATCGTCTTTCAATACCCATTTTATGCGGGTATTATGGGCATTATGTTATATACCGGTTTGGGGGAAATGATTGGGCAATTATTGGGGAATATAGGCACGGTGTCCACCTATCCTGCATATTCCTTTTTAGCAGGCGCTTTGATAAACTTTGCCATACCATCTGCGGGAGGGGAGTTTGCTGTACTGGCACCTGGCATTGTATCGGCCGTACAGCAAATAGGTGAGGGCCTGCCTCAACCTGAACTCAGTAGTATGATTGCGAGGGCATCAATGGCCATTGCATATGGAGAGTCTCTCACCAACTTACTGCAACCCTTCTTTTTACTTACCATCACGCCCGTGATGTTTCAAGGGGTGAAAATACAAATCCGGGACGTTTTGGGCTATCTCTTCATTCCTTTTTTTATTTACCTGATTCTTGAGCTCTTACTGGTCAGCTACTTTCCCATGTAGAAACCTGCGTTTTCAATCAAAGGAGGCCTACTTTGGAACGATATGTGAACTGGAAAAGGAAAAAAGCTTATGGATCCAAGTTTTAGAGATGAAATTGTGTTATGAGACTGGCACAGAATCCTAATTGGGGATACCCCTGCCATTTTCCTGGTGGAGGTTTTTATTCGTGCGGCTGTCATTTATCTTTTCCTTGTCGTATGCATCAGATTGACGGGCAAGAGAATGGGTGGTATGCTGTCATTGTCTGAATTAGCGGTAATGATCACCTTGGGTGCTTTTGTGGAGGTACCCATTCAGCTTCAAGACAGGGGATTACTGTTTGGAATCACAGCATTCATCGTTGTGGCAGGCTATGACAAGATCCACTTTCTCAAAAGACCCTATAGATGCGGAGTTACGATCTGAGGGAATTCATCATACCGGAGAAGTAGCCAAATTCATCATAGAATCCAACGGTTCTTTTTCTTTAATCAAGAAAGAAAGTCCAAAACCTGGATTATCCGTAATTCCTGAGTTTGATCAAGCATTTATGGAGGAACTTTTGACCCAAACCGAAAAAGTAGTATGTCAACAATGCGGAGCAAAAAGGCAAAATGGAAATGAAACCACTTGTGCAGATTGTAATAAGTCTGCCCTTTGGGTAAGGGCGGTGGTTTTAAAGTAAAAAATCATGAAATCGAGCCTGTCCTGACGGCAGTCAGGGCATGACGCATGCCCCATACGGAGGAATGAAGGAACATGAATGCGAGATTCCCCCAGAAAAGCCTTACCTGACTGAAAGGCAGGTTTGAGTCAAGCGACCTCTGCTTGACAGTTTAACTGCGTGAGGAATGGTAACCAATCATGGCATTGACAAGCAAATAATAATCATATAAAAATATAAACAAAATAGGGATATTATCTTTCCTGTTTTCCCTGGATTCGGAAAAATACCTTAATTTTAAAAAATTGAAGCGTTATTAAGATAGATAAGAGACATATTTCTTATCCAGCAGGGTTTTTGCTGAAATACGATCGTCCGATAACAAATAATGTACATCCTAACTCATTTGGTATGATAAACTTCTCCGAATTGATCAACACCATAAAAAAATTGGTAGAAATCCGTGTCAAAATTCTTATTGAAGAAATAAAGGATGACATCAGCACGGTGTTTACCAGAATTGTCGTACTGATTCTTATGCTAATAACTTCCCTTTTTATTTTACTATTCGGCAGTATTGCACTTGCTTTTTACTTTGCGGCACTTGTGGAAAGCACTCATGTGGGCTTTTTAGTAGTGGGTGGCATCTATGTCTTCATTTTGCTAATCCTTTTCATGATCAGGAATTCACTTTCCCTACAGACCAATCTAAAGCGAAGTTTAGGAAATTTTTTGTTCATATTTAAAAGAAAATAAGCCCCTAGCATATGGATCATATCGACCTTCAAAAACAATCCCAGGAATTGGAACAGACCCTTCAAAAGCAGCTTGAGCTGGTCAAAAAAGACTCAGACGTCTATATCAAGGTGGCTGGTGCAGCTTTGGTAGCAGGTATAATGGGGTATGGCTTGGTAAAGCTCACCGGCAAATCTGCACCGGTAAAATCCAGGAAGAAAAAGAAACACAAAAAAAAGAAAAAGAAACAGAAAGGATATTCTTTTTGGGGCACGATTAGGGAAAGGTTGTTCTGGTTGATCATGGACTTTTTGAAAAAAAGGTTTTTAACCTATATGGCAACCAGAATGCAAGAAAGTGGAGAAAAATCAAAATAAAGTGGTCTCCGAAATAATCCAGCGGTTCTTAATTACAGGCCGAAAGGGAATTGCCCTTTTGGTGGATCCCGACAAGCAATCATCTGTGAAAAATTTACATCTGCTTTGCAAAAGGGAGGGGCTTCCCCTTCCAGACCTGTTGTTAATTGGTGGGAGCTTTATCAGTAAAGGAGGGGTAAGTGATACGGTGGAGGAGCTGTCGGAATATTTCCCGATCATACCCAAGGTACTTTTTCCGGGGAATGCCATGCAGCTTAGCGAGAAGGCTGATGCCATTTTATTTCTTTCGCTGATATCCGGTAGGAACCCAGACCTTTTGATAGGGCAGCATGTCCTTGCAGCCCCACAATTGTCCCGGTCTGAACTTGAGGTACTGCCCACCGGATACCTTATGATAGAGGGGGGTAAGCTCACCAGTGCCCATTACGTGAGTCAATCCATGCCTATACCTCGGGACAAGCCAGATCTTGCTCTTGCCACAGCCATGGCAGGGAAGCTTTTGGGTCTGCGGTATTTTTACCTTGAGGCAGGAAGTGGTGCATCGCACCCCGTCCCTGCTGAAATGATCACATTGCTCAAAAAAGAACTAAACGCACCGGTTATTGTTGGTGGCGGTATTAATTCCCTCCCCAAAGCTAAGGAGGCTTGCAGAGCCGGAGCTGACTTAATTGTGATTGGGAATGAGGCAGAAAAAAACCCCGACTTAATCGTCGAGGTTTTGCAATATTTGAGGGTATATAATTTATCCCTGAACATTAATTAGGGATTCCCGTCTACGCATTTTTCCTGCAGGCAATCCATACATCATTTTAAACCTTCGGCAGAAATAGGCAGTATCTTTATAGCCTACCTCCTTACCTATATCCCTGATACTCTTTTTGGTAGTCCTTAAAAGTTCTACTGCTGCCTCCATTCTTTGGTATTCAATGTAATCCTGAGGGTTAATACCAGTCAGCATCTTAAAGTACTGCCCCACGTAATCCTCGGAAACATTGGCAACTTTCGCCAATACCTTGTTAGACAAGTCTCCTCCAATGTTCTTTTTGATATAGTTAAACATGTCGATGAGACGAGGATCTTTAAAGTAGGTACTATTGGTAGACAATTCCTCCACAAACAATCTGTTTTTCAAGATATGCCGGACGATCTCCACCACCAATAGCTCGGTATTGAGTTTCATGACCCTTTCCTTGCCTGGGGTACTTTGCTCAGATTCCTTTACTATGTCCTCTATGACGGAGGCTACCCGATCATTAAACCTGATAACGAAAGGGGGAATGCCCAAGGAATTGAAAAAATTGACCACATCGAACACTTTGGCCTCAAAGGACACTGAGGTGATGCAATCATCATCCAGATTTTTTATTTCTTTGAAACTAATGGTTTGAAGGTATTTTTTCTTGTTCTCTAAAAAAACTTCATTGGGGGTTTCATTCCTTTTAGTGACCGTCCCAAATGATATTCTGGTCTGCCTTCCTGCCGGAAGAAAAAGTATTTCCCCCTCATTTACAGTCTCTTGCTCCTCCCCAAAGGTTAATGATCCCCTATGCAGTAAAATTGCGGTATTCTCTGAATCTACGTAGTCGACAACGGAAACGGGCCTCTCAATTTTAAAGTTGTTCCCCCTCAAATACCGTACGCCAACAGATTCTATTACTTTATTGTAATATTCCATGATGGGTGCTTTTAGGTTTTTTTTGTTAAAAGTATCTATTTTTTCTAAATTATAAAGACAATATTAGATAAAAATTTAAAAAAAACTAAATAACGATATAAAAAGAGATAAGCCACAAAAAAATTACGCAAAATTTCAATTATCTTATAAGACCCCTTGATATGACTATTTTTTGAATCTCTGAGGTACCCTCATAAATCTGGGTGATTTTTGCATCCCTCATCAGGCGCTCCACATGGTATTCCTTTACATATCCATACCCGCCATGTACCTGTACAGCTTCTACGGTAACCTTCATAGCTATCTCTGAGGCATATAATTTTGCCCTGGCACTGGCATCTGCATAATCCTTTTCCTGATCCTTTAAATAAGCAGCTTTCATCACCATCAATCTGGCCGCATCAATTTGAGTGGCCATCTCCGCCAGTTTAAATTGTATGGCCTGGTGTTCACAAATGGGTTTGCCGAAGGTTTTTCTTTCCCTTGAGTAGGCCAATGACAATTCAAACGCACCGGAAGCTATGCCCAGTGCCTGAGCTGCTATCCCTATCCTTCCTCCATTGAGGGTCTCCATGGCAAATTTAAAGCCGAAACCAGGATTACCAATCATGTTTTCTTTAGGTACCTTTACGTCAGTAAACATCAAAGAGTGGGTGTCCGATGCTCTAATCCCCAATTTATCTTCTTTCTTTCCGATTTTGAATCCTTCCCAACCTTTTTCGACAATAAACGCAGAGATCCCTTTGTGCCCCAATTTAGGGTCGGTTTGTGCCATTACCAAGTATACCTCTGCTGAACCACCATTGGTAATCCAGTTTTTGGTCCCATTGACCAGAAAAAAGCCCCCCTTATCTACCGCAGTGGTCTTTTGGGAAGTAGCATCAGAACCTGCTTCGGGTTCAGAAAGGCAAAAAGCGCCAAGCACCTCTCCTGATGCAAGCTTTTCCAGGTATTTTCTCTTTTGTGCATCGTTGCCATATCTTTCCAGGCCCCAACAGACCAGAGAGTTATTGACAGACATGATTACCGAACTGGAAGCGTCCATTTTACTGATTTCTTCCATGGCAAGGACATAAGAAACCGTATCCATTCCACCCCCTCCATAAGAGGGGCTCACCATCATGCCCATGAATCCCAATTCCCCCATCTTCTTTACTTCCTCTGTGGGAAAACGGGCATGTGTATCTCTTTCAATGACTCCCGGCAATAATTGGGTTTGTGTAAACTCCCTGGCAGCATCCCTTACGGCTACCTGCTCCTCTGATAAGCTAAAATCCATGGCATCCCTCACAAAATTCTGCTGAAAATATACACAAAAAAAATGTAGGGACAACTTCATGCCCCTACATTGAGTGATTTTTTGATGAATGGCTCCGGCTTAATCCCTATTGCCAAAGAAAATGAACAGGTAATATGCAAGGGTGGCCAAAGAAGCCATCGCCGCCACTACATAAGTCATTGCCGCCCACTTCAAAGCGTCTTTTGACATACCATATTCATGGGCAGTCACAACATTTCTTTCTCTCACCCAGGCCAGGGCCCTATTACTGGCGTCAAACTCCACAGGCAGGGTTACCAGAGAAAACATAGTAATCACCCCATATGAGCCTACCACAATCAGTCCCACTGCCTCATAGGGTAAGCCAAATATAGCAATCCCTCCAAAAAGGGCCGCTATCAACACCACGTTCAGAATCTTTCCACTGATATTCTGAATGGGAACCAAGGCTGACCGCAGCTGTAACCAGGTGTATGCCGTGGCGTGTTGTACCGCATGGCCACACTCGTGGGCCGCCACTGCTGTGGCTGCTGCATTTCTGCCGTAGTACACGTCCGGGCTCAGGTTTACCGTCTTGTTCATAGGGTTATAGTGGTCAGACAGTTCCCCTTCCACACAGTTTACTTTCACATTAGAGATATTATGGTCGGCAAGCATAAGTTCTGCCACCTCCTTACCGGAAAGATTTGCCTGCAGGGAAGTTTGAGAATATTTCCTGAACTTCTTCTTCAATTTGCTGCTTACCGCATATCCCAGAATGCCAAATACGACTACAATTAAGATTAGAATCATTGTTTTACTATTTATTTTATGTTTTCTACGATACTATTTAGGCTCAGGTTTTAGCTTTTTGACTAAGTACCAGATTGCCCACACACTTAACAATCCTACTAGGATGATCGTAAGCACCTGAGAACCATGGACCACTATTGCGAATATTTTCCCCTGTGCTTCTGCCACGCCATAATACAAAAGGATAAAAGCAACCAGGGCATGAAAGGTCCCGATCCCCCCTTGCACAGGAACTACCATCCCTATGCTGCCCATTACCATTACCATAAGTACTGCACTAGGCGATAAAGATTGGGTGACAGGCATGGCAAGTGCCAGCCAATACATCATCAAATAGTAGATGATCCAAATTGATACCGAAGCCAACCAAAACCCCCAAACCTTCTCAATTACCGCTAAACTCTTAAAACCAGTCATAAACTGCATGACAAAGTGTCGTGCCTTCTGGACAAATTGACTCCTGCCAAGTCCTTTGAAAACGAGATATCCAATGATAAACAGAAGGGCAATGCCAATCAAGATAAAGGGCCAAAACTTGTCAACAAGGTTCCATATTCCACCGAGAATCCCTAGTTCATTCAAAAGGGTTACAAAAATGTGGTTTTCCACTAGCAGTGCCAAAAAAACAGTTAATAGCATGAACAACATATCAACTGTACGTTCCAACACCACTGTACCCAACAGGTTTCCCATGGAAATGGGTTTGACCCGGTTCAGTGCTGCACATCTGGCCAATTCTCCTGCCCTGGGCAATATGAGGTTGACAAGGTACCCAACCATCAAACTCCAAAAGACAGGGGACAAATTCACCTTATTCTTCCTACCTGCATTGATCAACACCTGCCATCGCCAAGCCCGGATATAATACCCTAACAAGGAAATAACAACGGATAAAAAGACCCAAAAAAAGGAAGTTTCCCCTAGTGCCTCAGTGAGTTGGTCTAAACTTAAATCCTTATACAGGTACCAGAAAAGCCCCAGGGCCAATCCTAGGGGAATGATGACCTGAAGGGCTCTTTTTGAAGAGGAGTTCAATCTATTGGAGCTTGTTTTGGTCATCTGGAAAAATTACCACGGGCTTATAGGCCTTAGCGGCATCCAAGTCCATGCTACAGTAGCAGATGATGATAATGACATCCCCCACCTGTGCCTTTCTGGCGGCCGGACCGTTCAAGCAGACCTGACCGCTTCCCCTTTCACCTTTTATCACATAGGTCTCAAGACGCTCACCATTGTTGATATTAACAATCTGAACCTTCTCATTCTCTATGATTTGTGCGGCATCCATAAGGTCTTCATCTATGGTAATGCTCCCCACATAATGCAATTCCGCCTGAGTGATTTTAACACGATGGATTTTTGATTTTAATAGCTGGATATGCATGATACGCTTTTTATATTCTGATTTAGGACGTTGGCCTAATGATTACGTTGTCAATTAATCTTACACCCCCCAAATATGCGGCAATGCACAAAGCAAATTCCGAATTGGCTTCATACTTTTCAGATAGCCTAAATTCTGGCAACCTTACTAACGCTAAATACTCCAACTCGACTAAACCGGAATTTTCTAGTGATTTGCGACAACTGTTTTTCACATGTGACCAAGGCTGGCCTGTTTTTAAGTCCTGCTCTGCCTGCACCAATGCCTCATATAAATGGGGGGCCTTTTCCCTCTCCACCTTTCCGAGCCTTATATTTCTAGAAGAAAAGGCTAATCCATCATCTTCCCTGACGGTGGGCACCACTTCAACCTCCACATCAAAACTCAGTCCGACCACCAAGGCCTTTATGACATGAACTTGCTGTAAATCCTTCTGTCCAAAAAAAGCCACATGAGGATCTACAAGGTGAAGCAACTTTGCTACAACAATGCCAACCCCGTTAAAGTGCCCCGGACGAAACTTTCCCTCCAGAATTTTCTCAAGATGGGAGAAAGATAAAGAAACCCCTAATGACGATGGGTACATCTCCTTTATGCTTGGCATGAAGACCATATCTACCCCTTGTCCTTCAAGTACCTTTAGATCATCTTCCAAGGTTTGAGGGTAATTTTCAAAATCTGAAGGTTGATTAAACTGAATGGGATTTACAAATATGCTTGCTATGACGAAATCGCATTGGGATTTAGCGGCTTGGATCAAGGCAAGGTGCCCCCTGTGAAGGGCACCCATTGTAGGCACTAAACCTACACGTGAAAAAGCACTCCTAGCATTGCTCAGGGCAGATTTAAGCACCTTAATTTCCTGTACCGTCTTCAATGAATACAAGCTTAGTTTTTACAAAATAGCTGCAAAAGTATATGATTTTGAATAAAATCAATGGTTTTTTCTGATTTTTTTTGTAATTTTGTAGTCCCGTTATATCCCTAAATTAAAATTACAAGACATGTCAAAACTTCGTATCCTTTATGTAGCAAGTGAAATCAACCCATTTTTGCAAACTTCGGAAGTGGCTAATTTCGTCAGGGCATTGCCACAGGCAATGCAAGAAAAAGGCATGGAAATCCGGATTCTGGTACCACGCTTTGGGCTGATCAATGAAAGGAAAAACCGACTACATGAAGTGGTAAGGCTCTCCGGCATCAATATTTCGGTGGGAGAAGAGGAGAAGCCTCTCATCATCAAGGTGGCTTCTATACCCAATGCAAAATTACAGGTGTATTTCATCGACAATGAAGACTATTTTCAACGAAAGAGCGTTTTCTTCGACAAGCAGGATAAGTTCTATGAGGACAACGATGAAAGGGCAATCTTTTTCTGCAAGGGCGTACTGGAGACAGTGAAAAAGTTGGGCTGGGCACCTGACGTGGTACACTGTAACGACTGGATGACCAGCTTGATACCGCTCTACCTAAAGACTACTTATAAAAAAGAACCCTTGTTTAAGGATACAAAATCCGTTTTTGCCATTTACAATAACGGATTTAGTCATAAATTTGGGGACGACTTGTTTGAAAAAATCAAAATGGTGGATATCGATGACCAATTGTTAGATCCCATTAAGACCAAAGACTATGAGGGATTTACCAAACTTGGCACCACCTATGCCGATGTGGTCGTAAGAGGGGAGGATACCTCTGGAAATCTTATCCACTTAATCGAGGAGACATCTAATAAAGATAAAAGGTTTGAAATTAACAGTGAGGAAGAAGGGCAGCTTTTTGAAAGCTATTACAATATTTACACAGAACTTGCCGGTTAAGCTGGCAGCGGTACTGTCCATTTTAATTTATTCGAGTTCATGTTCCGATCCCTCAGACATCGGACTAATCCTCGACCCAAGTACAGAGCAGATAGGGGTGTTTTATGCAGAAATACCTCTATCTGCTTCATTGGTAGTGATGGATTCCTTCAATACCACTAGTAGCCAGGGCAGAGTGATAGTGGGCGGGGATAAAAGTGAGTATTTTGGGCTTACGGAGGCCATTGGTTACAGCAGGCTCTCCTACAACATGGGGGCCTCTTTACCCAGGGAAGATGCCGTATATGATTCTGCGGTATTCACCTTAAACGTAGCCAATCTCGAAGGAGAAAACTTCGATCAACCCAAGCATTACCGGGTACACCGCCTAACAGAGCCTCTGCTAGACACCACCTATTATAACTTTGACAAGTTGGATTTTAATAGGGAGAAAGACATAGCCTCAGGATCATTCATGCTCAAACCCGATACCGTTAACACCCTGAGAATGGACTTGGACGAGGGTTTGGCATCCGAATTATTTGGCAAAATCACCAGCAACGACCCTGCATTTACCAACATATTTACTTTTAGGGATTACTTCAAGGGAGTGGCCATCGTGGGTAACCCGGAGGAGAACACCAATATTTCCGTGAACATTGGCGGGGGAACTGGCATTATCATCTACTACCATTATGATGATGATACCGTGAGCAGGACCTACCCTATTAATACGATACAATCCAGGCATTTTACCCATGTGAGCAATGATCCAAGTGGGACTCCCATAGAAGCTATCACTGAAAGGGGCAAGGCTTTTGATGTGCCAGGTGATTACCTGGGCAGCAAATCGGGATTAGGATTACTTTTGAAATTAGATACTTCCCCAATACAGGAATTTTTGGATACGCTAGGGAATGTAAGTTTTAACCAGGTGCAACTTGAACTTGGTCCAATTGTTGAATTCCCGGAACATAGGGGGCCGCATAACCGACTTTTGATGTATTTCAGTACTGAAGATAATCGCATCATGGTCAGATCCGACAGGGCTTTGGTCGCCGTGCAGCAAGAAAATAGTAGCCACACCAACGTTGACAGCCAAGGAAATGTGGTTCCTGCCGTCAGTAATCAAACGTCCCTTATCTTTAACAGTGAGAACCGGGTTTTCAGGAATCAGATCACCTCTTATGTTAATGCCCTCTATAGATCAGGGCTCGAACGCACAGATTTATTACTGTATCCAAGAGACCCCAATTCACAGGGTACGGATCATTTTAAAAGGTCTTTAAGGGAATATCAGGTCAGGAAAGACCAGATAAAATTCAAGGTGTACTACACCAAGGTAAAACGATAAACTGAAAGCGCACCTGCCTTGTCAGTACTATTTTAAGTTTTTGCTTGTGGCTTAGGCGATTTTTCAAGAGCTTTGTATTTCTTTATTGCGCACGTGGCGAAATTGGTAGACGCACTGTCTTCAGGCGGCAGCGCCTTCGGGTGTGAAGGTTCGAATCCTTTCGTGCGCACTTTTTTACTGACTCGCATCAGCCTTTCATTTTTGACTATTTGCCCCAAAATACTTATCTTCACCGCCTATAACATTTAATCCATTTACCCAGCGCCCATGAAAACCTCTCTTTTAGCAGTTTTTTTTTACATCTCAATTTTCTTTACCAGTTTACCTCATTTTGGCTTTAGCCAAGAAGATAGGCCGTTAAACATCATCATGATAGGAGCACATCCGGATGATTGTGACATTAAAGGGGGGGGGACTGCCGCCCTTTTTGTGGAATTGGGACACAATGTAAAATTCGTTTCGGTAACAAACGGTGATGCCGGTCACATGACAGAGGGTGGTGGAATGCTGGCCAAAAGAAGGAGGGAGGAGACAAAAGAAGTAGAGAGAAGGCTAGGTGTAACCTATGACGTTCTAGACAACCATGATGGAGAATTATTGGCTACTTTACCTGTGAGACTGGATATCATCCGGTTAATAAGGGACTGGGACGCAGATGTGGTGATCTCACCCAGGCCTAACGACTATCATCCCGACCATAGGTACACAGCCATCCTTGTACAAGATGCCGCATACATGGTGGGGGTTCCCAACATAGCACCGGACACCCCGCCCCTGCCCAAAAATCCTGTTTTTTTATATTTCCAGGATAATTTCCAGAAGCCCAATCCATTTAGTGCTGATATCGCGGTGGATATAACCTCGGTGATCGATAAAAAAATCCTTGCCATGGATGCTCACGAATCCCAATTTTATGAATGGCTGCCTTGGATAGGAGGCTATGAAGAGGAGGTGCCCAAAGGTAGCGAGGCACGTAAAGAATGGCTGAAAAATAAGCGCTGGGGAAGTGTGAGCCCTGAGGCCATTACTGCATTGGAAAAATGGTATGGCCCTCAAAAGGCCGCAGAGGCTAAATATGCAGAGGCCTTCGAAATATGCGAATACGGTAGCCGACCGAATGAGGGAGAAATCAAAAGGCTTTTCCCCATGCTTGGGAAATAAAATAAAGCTGGACTTAAATTCCATCACCCTGAATCTTATAAAGTAAAAAGGAAATCGAGTGCGAGAAGGGAGGCACACGGAGGGTAAAATATAATACTTGCAGAAGAGATAAAAGACTATTAATCAGCATATGAAATCTAGCCTGTCCTGACGGCAGTCAGGGCATGACCCATGCGACGCACGGAGGGATGATTATCAATCATGCGAAGATTCCCCCGAAGTGAATTCGGGACAGGCTCCCGAAGGAAGTTCCCCGATCCCGATAGCTATCGGGACGGGGCAGGCTATCCCGAAGATCGGGACAAGTTCCCGAAACAAGTTCGGGACAGGTAATGACCGTTGAAAAGAAAATATAAACACATGAAATCGAGCATGAGGAGAACCTCACACAGAGGGATGATTATCAAAGCGAGATTCCACCCCGACCTGCGGTACGGGGCAGGTTATGACCGCTGAAAAACAAAT
>PXCO01000336.1 GCA_003565295.1 Cyclobacteriaceae bacterium | reverse complement strand
TCCAAGCCTTTCAATTGGGGCAAAGGCTCAGCATAGAAAGTCCATCCCTCCGGGCAATGCTGTCCTGTTGCGTCAGGTCCATTGAGGGGGCTATTGCATTTGCTTCGATCAAAACTGGCCATATGTCCGCTTGCTAGGGCTACCCATGCCACTCCATTTCTGTCTATGTCCATTCCCCTGGGAGAGTAGCCCTCAATGGGATCCCCATTATCGTCTAACGGAAGCTCGTAGTATTCCACCAGGGCTGTTTCCGTAGGGTTGTCTCCGGGTTCTAACCTGATTACCCCGCCAGGGTACCCTAAGGTAGAGCCCCAAACCGAACCATCTACGGCTGGTGCTACAGCATAAAGCCCATTACTAATGCGTTTATCCTTGTTGGGATCCACGGGGTCATTGGGGCCCACAAAATCATCTCTTTTTCCATTGCCATTGGTATCCAAAATTAAAGGGGTCCAGCCCTGCGATGCTTCCTCGTCCCCGGTTTCATCATACATCTTAGTATCCAACCAGCCCACCACCGCACCTCCACCGGAGGTCCAAAGTGTATGGTTATCATCCTCCGCAAACATCAGGTGGTGAGTGCTGAAACAAGTACTAATAGGAGTATATTCCTTGGTTTCCGGGTCATATACACCCAGGTGCCTGCCTGCTCTCTCCACAGGAAACGCTTTTGCAGAAGGGTGTTCAGAGCCCTCCAGACAAAAATCCGGGTTATCCGCAGGTCGAACAGCCGCAGTAATCCAAACCCTTCCTTTATGGTCAAACATTGGATTATGTACATTGGTCTTGCTGTCCCAAATGGGTTCATCCCCCCAGTAGGGAGAAGGTGCGGGCATATGGGGTGAGGCAGGTGGCGTATCCGGATCCCTTACCGTGAGCGGTACCCTGGTGGAATCATGCCTATCAGGATCGAGTACCGGAAGATAGTCGGAACTGGCCTCCAGCGCACCATAAACAGGCCCATAGGCATTGATGGTTGGGTCTCTTCTGTCTGTGGAGACCACATCATGTAAATAAGATTTGGGGTCAGCCCAATCCCATTGAGTAATGACCAAATTTCTCTCTGCCCCTTGTGGCCGGGGAGGAGTTTCAGGGATTTCTCCATCGGCAATCCTGTCTGTCCAATCAGCGAACATACTCAGTACTGCCTCTTTGCCCAATGATTGCACTCCGGAAACCATATTCCCACCTGCCTGCCCTGACTGAATTCGTCTTTCCCAAGCCTCAAATGATGATTCGAACTCTCCCAGCTCCCTGGGGATTTCTCTAGTGCCGATGCTACCCAATTGGTGGCATGCCATGCAATTTCCTGATTTTATACTCCTCAAAAAATCGGCTCTATGCTGAATATTCGGGGAAACCCCATTGCCATCGGGCCCTGTTCCTGGAAAATCTTCTTTTCCTGGAACTTCTAACAAGGAGAACCAGTAGCCTGCGGGATAATAATAAGCGGCATCCTTCGGGTCTGGTGCTATTCTGGCCTCCAGGTCTATATTTGATCCAGGCCTGGCCTTCCTTTTTCTAGAATCCACCAGTCCATACCCTCTTACCCAAACATCATATTCCGCCTCCGGCAGGTCCGGGATTAAATATTCCCCCTCATCATTGGTGACCACTATTTTAGCATAACGGGTTGGGAGATCCTTTGTCTCCGCTATTACCCATACCCCCGCCTCAGGTCCATTTGCACTGGTTACTACTCCGTGGATTTGTTGGCCATCGGTTTTAGGGGATTCGCAGGCGATAAACAATAAACACAGGGATGCAAATACCTGCACCCATATAAGTTCAGAAATAACCGGGTTAGGTTTCATAGTTATTTGGGTTTGTGGGAAATACGAAGGAGGCCCCATATTTAAAGAGGCCCTTCATGGGTTACATAAATATAGTTGATTTTCTACACAAATGCTAAATACCGGTGCTGGACTACATCCGCTTTACCACTTCCTTTTTAGGAATATGTATGCTCCACATACCTCTTAGATCCCCGACCTTATACCCTGTGGCTTTATCATCAGGGTACAGAGATTTGATTTTTTCATACGTATCCTCAGCCAACTCCTCACCAGCGGTGCCATGACAATTGAGGCAGAGCCCGCCAGGTATTACGATGGCTTTTGTAAATAGTAGCGTTTCACCATCGTCCATTTTCTGTATGTTGGGTGCATTTGTTATCCCTTCTTCCGTATTGTAGGCATAGGCGTCAAATAAGGGCTTTTCCTGGTCCTGAAGGGAATTCTTAGGGTTGCGGTTCTTCTCAGAAACCCGCCTTATGATTACCCCATGCTTTTCTGCAACACTTTGGGTAAGAGGCAAAGCCTCCACGTTGCAAAATTCCACAGCCCCGACAGTACCTTTGTCCGCTATTGCTTTCTGAAGTGCCTGCATTAAGGAGGCCTGAGCCTCTTGGCTCAGTTCGTCTCCCCATTCCAAGGCATGGGAAATGATCTCTGCCTCACCTACTTTTTTCACCTCCATGGATTTTTTCATTTGATCCACCTGTTCTTTATCCACTTTTTTGCCGGTATTACAGGCGGCAAGCGTTAAAAGAAACAGGAATAAACCATTGTTCGTGAACATTCGCATAGTCATATTTGATTTTGAAGAATGAAACAAAGAATCACTAAACTATCGGCTAGGCAACCCCTTACCCTGGGTTATAAGGATAATAAGTCTAAGTTACCGAAAACAACCATTTTATTACTAATTTTGTGCCCAGAAAAAGGAGAAATAATGCTGGATAAACTTCAAGCCATAAAAGACAGATTTGAAGAAGTGGGTCAATTGATCATACAACCTGATGCCATGGCCGACATGGGCAAGTATACCAAACTGTCCAAAGAATACAAGGATTTGGAAAAGGTGGTAAAGGTTTTCGATGAATATCAGTTGGTACTTGAAAATCTCAAGAATACCAAAATCATTCTAGAGAAAGAAAAAGATCCTGACTTTAGGGAAATGGCAAAATTGGAACTTGAGGAACTTAGAAATAAGCAGGGAGAATTTGAAAAAGAGTTAAGAAAAATGTTGATTCCCAAAGATCCTAATGACAGCAAAGACTGTATTTTAGAAATCCGTGCGGGTACCGGAGGGGATGAGGCCTCAATATTTGCGGGAGACCTTTTTCGAATGTATGAGCGATTTTGCGAGAAACAAGGTTGGAACTTCACCGTCCTTGACCTCACTTTTGGTTCTGCCGGGGGATACAAGGAAATCATCTGCACAGTTTCCGGGGCAGATGTATACGGAATGCTCAAATACGAATCTGGCGTGCACCGGGTGCAAAGGGTTCCCACTACGGAAACCCAGGGAAGGGTGCACACCTCTGCCGCCTCTGTAGCGGTATTGCCGGAAATGGAAGAAGTGGAAGTGGAAATAGACATGAATGATGTAAGGAAAGACACTTACTGCAGTTCTGGGCCCGGGGGTCAATCGGTGAACACCACCTACTCGGCAGTTCGCCTTACCCACGAACCTACCGGAATAGTCGTAACCTGTCAGGATCAAAAATCCCAGATCAAAAATTTTGAAAAAGCCCTAAAGGTATTAAGGTCCAGGATATATGAAATTGAACTGGCCAAGCACAATGAAGCGGTAGGTGCACAACGAAAGTCCATGGTAGGAAGCGGTGACCGTTCGGATAAAATCCGAACTTACAATTACCCACAAAGCCGTGTCACAGACCACAGAATTAACAAAACCGTGTATAACCTACCCGATGTCATGGAGGGTAATATTGAAGAATTTATAGAGGCTTTGAGATTTGCCGAAAATGCGGAAAAAATGAAGGCTGGAGGAATGGAGGAATAATCGTCCTTAATTAATATGACACCCTTATTTCACCCAAATCTTCTTCACCAACTCCGTTGACCTACCTTGGATTATAATGGTATGCATGCCTTTTGGAAGGTCGTCCACCACGAATATTTCTTGACCCGGGTTTGGTGCCATTTCCCGGATTAACTGGCCAAGGGAATTGTATATTTTTAAAGAGTTCAGTTGAGAAATTCCTTTCACATTCAAAGTAATCCTACCTTCCGACGGGTTAGGGTAGAGCAATAACCTGGATTGTGACTCTTCCCTATCAGGACCTAATGAAGTAATTAGGTCCACTCTTACGTTCATTTTGCTGGTTGGGCCAGTTTCACAGGCATTCATTGGAGTGACACTAAGCTCGTACTCACCGTCTCTATCCCACTCCACGGATACCTTACTTGTTCCCTGTCCCTCTATAATCCTACCTCCTTCTCCCACAGTCCACTGATAATTAATGTCTTGGATTCGGGGCACCTCATAGGTTCTGACTTCAAAGCCAACCCATTCCGGACCTTGAATAGCGCCTGGCTGATCTGGAACCGTGAGCACATTGATTATTTTTTCAGAAGTGGGTCCTGTTCCACAAGGGTTACTGGTGGAAACCCTCAAACTTTGTTCTCCTAATACCGTCCATTCAATGGTGATTTTTGGAGTGCCCTGACCTCCTCTTACTACTCCCCCTGTGACCTGCCATAAGTATTCCGTACCCGGGATGGAATCCACATAAAATTCCTCCATCGTCGACAAGCAAACCACCCCTTCTCCCATAACCGCTGCCGGTTGTTCGGGTTCTTGGGATACCACTACCTCCATGGCGGTGGTTGGACTATTGCCACAATTGTTTTGTCCTCTAACCATCACTGCATTTCTTCCAGGTCGATCCCACCTCACCACCAGGCGATTACTCCCTTGACCTTCCAGAATGGTGCCGCCGTCCACCCTCCATTCAAAGAGTGCATCAGGGTCGTCTTGTTCTTGAACACGGTAGATTTGCTGTCCTAAACAAACACTCTGCTCCCCAAAAATGGTGGTGGGTTGTTCGGGAACCTGACAGGTGTATTGCAGTAGCATGCCATAATGGCCAACCGCATATCCCACATTGAGCCCCCCAAAGCTTATTCCCGTCAAATCCTGGGAAGTCCCGGTTTCTTGTTGTTCCCAAGTTTCTCCACCATCTTGCGTCCTGAGCATAAGCCCATTACTCCCAGCTATAAACCCAACAGCGTCGTCATTAAAAAACACATCATTTAAGTCCTCATTAATTCCAAGGGGCAATACCTGCCAAGACTTCCCCCTATCGGTTGTCTTTAGGGCTACCCCTTGCTCACCTACCACTATCGCTGACTGATCATCCAGGATCGCAATGGAGACCAAGTTGGCGGAGGTGGGAAGATTAACCCTCCTCCAAGCAGCCCCTTCTTCCATTACACCAATGTAAGCCCCACTACCAACAATAATCCCGTTTTCTTGGTCGAAAAAATCAATATCCATAAAATTTGCACTGGATTCTCCTGAATGGACCTGGGACCAGTTTACACCTCTGTTTTCGGTACGTGAGATAAAACCTCTGTCACCCACGATATAGCCTTGGTCAAGTGAGAAAAAATGCAGCCCATTGATATTTCTGTTGGTTCCGGGATTTAGGGTGGTCCAGTTGCCACCTGCGTTGGTGGTGGTGATCACGTTGCCGTTGTTGCCGGTCACATAGCCCCAATTGTTATTGACGAATTGAAGCGCATTAAAGGGAAGAGAAATCGGCCTTGACCTATCAGTAAAAGTTCTACCCTCATTTCCCGTCAACAGCACAAGCCCATTCTCCCCGGTGATATAGCCTCTTACATCAGAGGTAAAATGGGCAGCCGTAAAATTGTTGGCATTCCCCCGCATGACTATACTCCAAGAGCCACCTGAATTGTTAGACCGGATAAATGACCCGGAATTGGCCACGGCAAAAACTGTATTGGAATTAAATTGAAACCTGATGGAATTGATATCTTCAGTAATGCGGGAATTGGCCTGTATAAAGGTAAGCCCAGCATTGATGGTCCTCAAGATGGTACCTTTTTTTCCACCTATCACACCTATAGAGGGGTTAGACCTATTGAAAGAAATATGGGTAAGGTCTGTATCCAAACCACTGTTGATAAACTGCCAGTCTACACCAGTATTTTCAGTTTTTACAATGCTGCCCAATGCACCCACAGCATAAGCCACAGAATCATTTACGGCATAAACCCCATATATATCCGTATCAATTTCTGATGGGAGTTCTTGCCAAGATTGCCCACCGTCCTCAGTTTTTGCAATAAAGCCTTCTCCCCCAACCATATAACCCATGGTTTTTTCACCCGTGAAGTGTATTCCATGCAAAGAACGCCTAGCGTTCACCTGCTTACTTTGCCAGGAAGACCCACTATCTTCCGACAAGTAATACATTCCTTCATCTGCAATCATGATTATCTTGCTAGATGTGAGGTAAGAAACCGCATTTAACTGAAGGCCATCGGCAAAGGTATGGCGAGACCAGGAAGACCCGCCATCCCCAGTAATAAAATACTCTCCGTGCTGACCAAGAACAAGTCCGTTGTTCTCATCGAAAAAATCCATGGCCACAGTAGCCCCTGTGGAAGGTGCTACAAGTTCTCTCCAACTTAAGCCCCCGTCTTGAGTTTTAAGAAAAATATTATTGCCAGAAATATACCCCACATTGGAGTTTATCCAGCTAATATCAGAATAGGCATTCCCCCAATGTCCCACTCTCCTCCAACTTTGTGAAAAAGTCTGCTGAAAAGAGAGAAAAATAATTAATCCCAAAAATAAAGTCTTCCTCATGTAAACTCCTTAAAACAAGTAGATACCCTTACAAAAATAAAACTATTCTTGACAATTTTCATTCAAATAGTTGCTAATTGTCTTGAATTGAATTTTCGGCAAATTTTTGTATTTGATTCGCAAAAAACGTCTTAATAAAAAAGCTGTTTACCCCTCAGGAATAAACAGCTTCAATTCTTTACAACCTATTATTGGTTTTATTATCTGTCTTTACCACCTACGGCGATCATCGCACATCGGAAACCGATATGATTAGTAGCTGAATCTTGATGCAGGAACCTCCGCGTTCCCGGGGCAAGCCAATAGGCTACATCCTTCCAGGAACCCCCTTTGTATACCCTGAAACTATCATCAATCATGGTGGTATTGTAGGTGTTTTCCTCATCATAGATGCCATCCTTTCGTAAGGGGTTTAAGTCATCAAAATCCTGAAAGGAAAGCGGACGGTAGACATCTTGAACCCACTCGTTCATATTGCCGGCCATATTATATAATCCATAATCATTGGGAGGAAAATCGTAAACATTCGTGGGTATAATTTCCCCGTCATTGTGGATGCTCCCGGATATACCTGCATAATCTCCCCTGCCTCTTTTAAAATTCGCCAAAAAGTCTCCCTGTCTAGACTTCCGCTTAATGTTATAAGGATTCCTTGGGCCTCTGCCATCCCAAGGGTAAATTCTGCCGTTTTCCTGATTCTCGTCCATGTATTGGGTACCAATCATCGCTTTTGCAGCAAACTCCCATTCTGCCTCATTTGGCAAGCGGTAGTCAGGGAAAACTGCTCCTCTTTGTATGAGTTGGTTGTCAGTGAGTGCAGAGTCCAGATTATTCTTTTCTCTGTTTACCTCATTCACGTACATTGTCCGCCACTTACAATAGGTGTTGGCCTGTTTCCAACTTACCCCTGCTACAGGATAAAAGTTAAACCCTGGATATTGAAAGTAATACGTGGAATAAACATCATTGTAAGACATGGTTCCTTCCCAAACTTTTTCATTGGGCTCAAGTTTCAGGATGGAATCAGCACTTACCCTGGTTCTCATATTATGGAGAAATTCTTTATAGTCCACATTAGTGACCTCAGTTTCATCCATAAAGAAAGAAGCAATGGTAACCGTCCTTTCGGTGTTGTCCCTGAATCCCATGACGTCATTCTCCTGTGAACCCAGTACGGCCCTTCCACCTTGGATGAATTTAAGCCTGGGACCCACCACCTCTTTAGGCAACCTGAAAACTTGAAAATTTGTGGTGTCCTCATCATTAAAGCTAAAAGGTGCCCCTGTGGAGGCACTAACCTTACCAGGATTACTGGCAGTTCTTCTGTTACCTTGACTCCCGCAAGAAGCCAAAAACAATGTGACCGCAAAAAAAGTGGCCGACAATGCTAATAAGTTAAATTTGTTACCCAATTTCATATGATTATAATTGTCTTTAAGCGGTCATAACATGCCCCGTACCATCGGTCGGGATGGAATCTTGCAAATGATAATTATCCCTCTGTGTGTCGCTTGCGTCATACTCGATTTCAAGTGTTTATATTTTTTCAGCGGCCATTAAGCCTACCCCGAATTCGGGAGAATCTCACAACCCCGCTACCCTGAGAGCTATAGGGAGGGAATCCCTGTATGAGGTTGTCGTCATACTCGATTTCAGGCGAAAATCAATTGGCTTCACGCCAATAAAACGCTAATATAAGATCATTAATATATTTAAGCAATAAACTTTTTCATACCCAGTGATTTGCAATGAGTGGTTTAAGCCGGATTTGAAGATATTCTTCAAAAATAAACCTACTAATTGCAGAATTATTTAGGGATAAAATTTACATTTTTTTTAGGTTTTCATATCCCTTAGCCATTTCATTGCCTCCTTTATAGAAGGCACTTCGGCAATGGTAAGAATCAAACGTTTCTTATGTTCCTTTATTTTACACCGCTTGGGTCTTTGTTGAATAAATTGCATGATGTCACCAAAAACCCTTGATTTATAATAACTGTCGTTTTCAGAGGGAACGAAATAACACTTCATTTGATTATTTTTCAACATGAGTTTTTCAAAACCCAATCCCTCAGCCATCCACCTCAGTCTCACAGTATCAAATAACTCGTTTACTGAACTGGGGACAGGACCAAATCTATCACTAATTTCTCCACCAAATGCCGCTAACTCTTCCTCGCTTTTGATATTGTCCAGCCTAGAATAGAGGCTAAGTCTTTCAGAGATATTGGCCACATAACTTTCAGGGATCAGAAGCTCCAAGTCCGTCTCTATCACGCAATCTTGCACCAACACTTGCACTCTCTCCTTTAGGTCCTCCTCAAAAAGGGAGGCAAATTCATTCTCCTTAAGTTCCTGAACCGCCTCATCCAATATTTTATGGTACATATCAAACCCAAGGTCGGAAATAAACCCGCTCTGCTCTGCGCCCAGTAAGTTGCCAGCACCCCTTATATCCAGGTCTCTCATGGCCACCTTAAACCCATCACCCAAATCGGAAAATTCTTCCATGGCTGCCAATCTTTTCCTGGATTCCGGGGTAAGGGATGACGTAGGGGGCGTAAGCAGGTAGCAGAAAGCCTTTTTATTGCTTCGTCCCACTCTTCCCCTCATCTGGTGAAGATCGCTCACCCCAAAATGATGTGCCCTGTTAATGATTATTGTATTGGCATTGGGTATATCCAGCCCTGATTCGATGATATTAGTTGAAATCAACACATCATAAGCCCCTTCGATAAACTGTATCATGATTTTTTCCAACTTCCTACCGTCCATCTGACCATGTGCTCCGATCACCTTGGCTTCAGGAACCAGCCGGAAGATGAGGTTGGCAATGGAATCTATTTCCCCCACCCTGTTGTGCACAAAGAATACCTGCCCACCCCTTTG
>PXCO01000301.1 GCA_003565295.1 Cyclobacteriaceae bacterium | reverse complement strand
CAAAGGAAGTCACACAGGAAGAAATAAAGGTGGAAGAAACACTGGAGGAGCGTGCATGGGCTCAGGGGATTCGTACCGAATCCTACTGGCAAGCCACACTTTATCAGTTGGATGCCTTGCCATTTCCTATCAACCAATTGCCGGAAGTTTTCACCGTTTTTAGAAAAGAATGCGAAAAAATGGGGGAAATCAAAAAGTTGCTTCCCGAACCGGAACATGTCCCTTTTCCCAAGGAGCAAACCTTTCCCGTCACACTTCCGGCTCTCGAAGAGCTGATAGGCCCCCCTCCAAAAAAAGACAAGAAAGCCGCCATGGAATTTGTGGGAGGTGAAAACCGGGCATTGGAAAGACTCTCCCACTATTTCTGGGAGACTAAATCCCTGGCAAGCTATAAAACTACCAGAAACGGGCTGCTGGGAGCGGATTTTTCCAGTAAATTCTCACCCTGGTTGGCACTGGGTGCCCTGTCTCCCAGAAAAATTTTTTGGGAAATAAAGAAGTTTGAAACCGAGGTAACCAAAAACTCCTCCACTTATTGGCTCTTCTTTGAATTGGTTTGGCGGGATTTTTTCCGGTTTGCGGCGAAGAAACACGGAAACCGGTTTTTTCAAGTGGAAGGAATATCCAGTCAATCCAGAGTTTGGAGCAGTGACAAAAGCCAATTTGAGCAATGGACCAAAGGAAATACCGGGATTCCCATGATAGACGCCAATATGCGAGAGTTAAATGCCACGGGGTATATGTCCAATAGGGGGCGCCAACTGGTGGCCAGCTTTTTGACCCATGATCTGAGAATAGACTGGCGCTGGGGAGCATCCTATTTTGAAAGCATACTTATCGATTACGATGTTTGTAGCAATTGGGGCAATTGGATGTATGTGGCAGGGGTAGGACACGACCCCAGGGCCGACCGTTATTTTCATATCCTCAATCAGGCCAAAAAGTATGACCCACATGGCGATTATGTCCGGCAATGGGTACCTGAGCTACGGAGCATAAAAGGTTTTGATGCTCACCAACCCTTTTTCCTTTCCAATGGGGACAAAGGGACTAAAGCCAAGGCCTACCCTGAACCCTGCATGGAGGTGGAAAAATGGAAATGATTTGGTGGGCCTTCTAGTTACCTGACTAGATGCTGCACTTCTCGGTGCCTGAAACATTGGACAAGGTGATCATTGATCAAACCTGTGGCCTGCAAATGGGCATACATGATGGTGCTTCCCACAAATTTAAACCCCCGTTTCTTCATATCTGCCGAAAGCCTATCGGACACCTCGGTACTGGCAGGCACCTGAGACATGTCCCTCCATTGGTTTTCGATAGGCTTACTGCCCACAAAACTCCAGATATAAGAGGTAAAAGAACCTTGCTGCTCCTGCACCTCCAAAAACCTCTTCGCATTATTAATGGCTGCAGTTATCTTGAGTCGGTTACGGATGATTGCTTTATCCTGCATCAGGGTCTCCACATATTCATCTGGAAAATCTGCCACCACTTTATAGTCATATTCCGCAAAGGCTTTTCGGTATCCCTCTCTTTTCTTAAGGATGGTTGCCCAATTTAGCCCTGCCTGCGCACTCTCCAATATCAAAAACTCAAAGTGCTTTTTGTCGGAATATACAGGCGCCCCCCATTCTTCATCATGATAGCGAATATAGTCCTCAAAACCCAGGCACCATGGGCATCTGAATTTTTGAGATTGGTTGACGGAAAAGTCAGCGCTCATAGTCGTAGGTTCTAATTACTGGATATCTTGCTATTTAGACAAATGTTACTTCTTATCAAAATTCGGATCAGGTGATCAGTGATTTGGTGATAGGTGATCGGGTGATCGGATTCCGCTTGTCCATCTCCAATTTTCAATTCAACACCTACTGCCCCACCAAAAACAGCGCATTCGCCACCAGTAATTTGCCGGATTCCCAGAAACTTCTAAACATGGGATTGTCAGCAAAATATACCACCTGCCCTCGGCCCAGGGACTCTACCCCAAACACCAAAGACCGCTCCAACTGGGGTTTGAACCGGTAACCGATAAAGCCCGCCCGGTGACGGTCAGCGGAAGGGATGTGACCCACATTTACTCCGTTCTTCAATAGAGCAAATCGGTTGTTGTTGTTTTTAAGCGAATAAAACTTATCCCCCAAACCAAAAGCCAAAGGATGGGTGACATCCATCTCTACTTCCACCACGGCCCCTCCTATGTAATCGGAAATGGCATCCCGCTCCCTTTCCTGGTATGGGATGGTAAGTTGATTTTCTTCAGCCTCTTTTTTTAATTGGTTGGCAAATTCATTATCCTCTTCATCCAGGTAAGCAGTCAAGGAAAGGCCTCCCTGATCGGCAAGCATATTGAGGGCATTTTCATAGGCAATAAGCCTTCCGCCCTGTTTCACCCATTCCAGTAACTTCCCGGTCAGGCTATCCTCCCAGGCCCCCCCATAGGTGGTAGGGAGAAAAATCACATCATATTTGTTCAAATCTGCAGACCCCAAATAATCCTTTTCTAATATGGACACAGGGTATCTGAGTCCTTGCTCCAAAAAGTGCCAAATCTCCCCAAAATTCAGTGAAGAAGTGCCATTCCCCCCTATCAATGCTACTTTTGGTGCTTTGATATGCCTTACATCCGAAGAGCCAAAATCTTTTCCACTGTCCACATAGGCCGTTTGGGTCTTTGCCAATTTTACTTCAAAAGCATTCGCCAAATCCGTTACTTTTTGATGAAAATCCTTTACAAATTGGTTGCCTCCACGGGTAATGATCAGGGTGCCGGCGGGATAAGTGTCATCGCCAAATGCAAAAGGAAAATTGGCACTTCTTACCCTGATCCCTTCCCTTAAAAGCGATGCGAGGAAAGCTGCATGATCCATTCCCTTCCATGGAGCCAGATAAGCAAGCGTAGAAGGATCAGGTGCATTTTCCTCAAATGCCTGTGGCTCATAAGCAGCTCCTGCATTCAACCTGGTTTCTAAAGCAAACGCTTTTAAATTATATGCATAAGGCAGTGCCCAGGTGGTAATATCATAGGTGATGCTGTCATTTAATATGGGTTCAGGTTCGAACAATACCTGGGCCAATACCGACCTGGGCTGGTAGGCATTGATGACCAGGTCTGATTCCCCAAGCTCAAATCGTTCGGACTTGCCACTAAGATAATTGTAGCCCTGAAGGCTACGGCTTGTACCACTAAGTCCATAACGGATGCCGTTTTTATCCAGTAACTCCAACAACTTGTTGATTTTTGCAGGATCGTTATCCTCTTTTATCACAAAGCTCTTGTATTTGCCCCTTGGGTTTTCCCTATTCTCGCTGAAATACCTCTCAAATGCCTCCACCAGCCTGTCGCCCTCTGCTGCTGCCACTTCTATGGCCGATAGGGCCGTGGTATGATGGTGGATGATCCTATCTGTAAGGGTGACCGTGTCTCCCTCCGCATTGAGTATCCCAAGCCCGGCCCTACCGGACCCGCCCTGTTCTATGGTCATGCCTATGGCACCATTATACATGGGATAGGTGTCCCCATAGCTGGGATATAGCAGGTCAAAGCGCTCTTTGGTAAAGTAAAACAAGTCATTTTCATCAAAGTATTTGGCTGTATTCCTACCGAAAATCTCCTGGAATTCGTGCTGGTATTCGGATAACTGCCTATGCAGAGGTTCTGCGGCAGGTGCAAAATAATAGGGTTCATTTAAGCCCTGCTCGTGGAAGTCCAGATGGACATGTGGCATCCAGGATTGGTAAAGTTGAGCCCTTAATTGGGACTCTTGTTGGGTTTGCCAGGCCCAATCCCTGTTGAGATCAAATAGGTAGTGGTTAGGCCTGCCCCCTGGCCAGGGCTCTCTGTGTTCTATGGACTGGGGGTCAGGTTGTAGGATATCGTTTACTTTTTGGTTGTACCAGTTCACATAGCGTTCCTGCCCATCAGGATTTAAGCATGGGTCTATGATCACCAGGTTGTTTTTTAGCCATTCCTTGTTTTCACTTTCCGAAGGATCCACTAGGGCAAATAGGGTCATCATAGCAGCCTCAGATGATACGGCCTCATTGCCATGTACATTATAGCTTAGCCAGGTTATGGGCACATTGGTCGTTGCAGTTCCGTCTTTGATGCCTGTCCTGATCAGGTTGTCCTCCCTGATCCGATCTATCTGGTCTATGTGCTTTTGCTCGGAAATATAGGCCACCATAAGAGGCCTTCGCTCCACACTTTCCCCGTATTTTTCTAGTTGCACATTGCTATTGTTGGCAGCCACGTGTTCGAAATAAGCCACAACTCTATGGTGTGGGGTAAAACGGTCCCCCAGATCATACCCCAAAAATTCCTTTGGGGACTGGGTCTGTGCCCATGAAGGTGCGGCAATACATACGGCAAAAATCAGGCAGTAAATTCTATTCATAGATAAGTAAGGGTAATTTTAGGGCGCAATTTAAGGCAATAAATGTAGATATGGATAAAAATTGGGGAAGAAGTGTGCAATTGAAACCAGTTGGAATTTATGATCTGGGATGTAAAAGATTGTGGCTGGGCTTTTCTGGGCTAAATGAGAAATTTTGCTAAAATTTCGTTTGTTATGAAGGCTTTCAGGTTGCCTGTACCTGCTCCATTTCCTGAACCTCTCTTACCGGACCAAACCAGCCTTCCACATCATGGACAACCTGCCAGGTTTGGATTAGGGCTTCCTTTCTGTTTATGGACCATTAAAAATTATACCTTGCTGACAAAAGGACTATTCTCGTCTCCTGTTTGGAATAGAATTCCTGTGAAAACGAATTCGAGCGGGCAAAGCCGGCAAACCTCCTGGTATCAAAAATGTCCCGGACGCTCAAGGAAAGGCTACCCTTATTCCGAAGGAGGTTTTTTTGAATGGTGGCATCGACAAAATACTGTGCCAAATCCCTGCCTTGCGCCTCAATTTCGGGAGATTCATAGTTTCCTACCACTTGAAAATTGACGCCGAAAGGCAATTTAACATCCTGAGTCAATTTGACGTTCCATGCAAATCCAGCGTTGGTGAATTCTTCACTGATGTTGGAACCATCAACTGATATGTTGAAAAGGGTTAATCCACCATTGACCGAGTACCACTCATTCACCTCAGCGGTTCCAATCCATTCCACCCCATACGACTGGGCAGAAAGGAGGTTTTCTGGTCGGGAGTAGGATATTCCATCCTCCACTATCGTGATAAAATCCAGTTGCCCTTTGACTTTTCGGTAAAATAGATTGGTGATAAAATTGGCGTTTTTGAGGTTGACCATATGGCCGACTTCAAAAGAGTTTATCATCTCCGGCTGCAGGTTGGGGTTTCCTCTTCGCACATTGAGGCTATCCGTTATGTCTGGAAATGGATTTAGCCTCCAGGCTGTTGGTCTGTCTATCCTTCTGCTGTAGGTAAACTTTATGGAATGGGTCTCATTCAGGTTATACATTCCCTGCGCACTGGGGAATAGGTTAAAATAGTTTTGCCTATTTTGCTCATCTGTATTCTGCAGGTGAGTATCCACAAAGGTGTATTCTCCTCTAAGACCTAAGCCATATTCAAATTTGGTTTTTGAGACGGAAATTAAGGCATATCCTGCGTGTATCTGATCCTTATATACAAATCTGTTGCTGATTTGATTATCTTCCACAAAGCCGCCCTCCGTTTCATCCAACCTGAAATACTGGAAGTCGTTGTCGAATTTTCTAAGGATCGATTTCAATCCGGCCTCAAACTTCGCTGATTCCATCGGTTTGATATAATCCGCCTGGAGCACTGAGATGTTTCGGATTTCATCTATGTAAGCTAGTTCTTGCCCCGTACGGTTTTCAGGGAGGGGTTCTAACGTATTGTTGAAGATATCGATCTCTTGGGTTTTAAACTGATTTCTAAAGGAGTGGCTGGCAGTGGCTCTTAGTAGATGCCCTTTTTCTTCGAAAGAATGTTCAAATATCAAGGCATTGTCCAGTCCAACATCTGTTTCACTTTCTTGATTTCTTCGGACGTAATCGAAAGCATCCATGCCCCCATTGGGTCGGTCCAGTTCGGCAAAGAGGGTATTGACCTGTCTGTCCAGACTGGATTGATATACCCCTTCATAGCTCAACACATTGTTCCCAAAATAATAGTCCGCCCCATAATTTAAATTGTGCCCTACATTTCTATTTGAGTTTTGGGTATTTTGGTTTAAGGTTTCTTCGTCTTCAAATAATAACCTTGTGGTCCGTCGATTACCTATGCTCTTCCAGTCCCTGTAATTGTACCCGATAAAAGTGTTGAATTTTGCGTTTCTATGGTTCAACCTTCCTCCCAGATTTGTTCGGCCTCTTGTGCCATAGGTAGCTTCCAATCCTCCATTAGTACCAATGTCCTGCCCTTTTTTGAGGATGATGTCAATTACGCCACCCTCTGCCTCTGCATCGTACCTTGCATTTGGGTTATTGATAATCCTTATTTCTTCAACTGCACTTGCCGGCAAATTGTTAAGATTTTGGGTAAGAGAGGAATTCCTCCCATTGATCAAAATGTTGATACCTGTGCTTCCTCTAAGGGATATTGCCCCATCCTCCGATACAGTGATTGACGGAGTGTTCCTCAGGATATCCAGCAAGGTTCCCCCAATATTGGCCAAATTATTTTCAGGCGAAATAATGATGCCTTCCATGCTGGTCCGGATTGGCATTTTAGAGGTTTCTACAATTACTTCCTGCAGGTTTTGGTTTTCGCCCTCCATGGTAATTTCACCCAAATCAGTCGAACCCTTAATTTCAATTACCTGGGAAAGGAAATCTTTGTACCCTATAAAAAAGGCCTTAAAGGAATATTTCCCTTTAGGAGCCTGAAGTGAAAAACGCCCATTTTCATCGGAATCCGAAAAACTAACGGATCTCGACTGATTTTCTAGCGTATATAACGCTACCTGGACAAAACCCAATGGTTCTTTCGAATCCGAATCCACGAGAGTTCCTTTTACCTGGAAGGATTGAGCGAAGATATTGAGTGTCCCTACCAGGATCAAAATAAAAATTACTAAGAAATACCTTACACTTCTCATTGAACTAGACTTGGTTTAATTGTATTCAATACAAAAATACCTTTACAATCTGATTCAATTTTGAAGTAAATTACTTGAAATCAATTGTAGTAGTATGAATATTTCCTACTGGAGAATAACATAATTTGAACTCATATGTTTTGCATATTTGATTTACAATAGCCAAACCCAGGCCCACCGACTCGGGATTGTGACTTTCTTTTTTGAACCGTTGAATTAATTCGCCGGGATCATGTTGAATAGATGCGCCGGAGTTTTTGATCTTCAGTTGATGCAAACCAAGATGAATGTTAATCCAACCCCCCTTGTGATTGTGTTTGATGGCATTCCCCAACAAATTATTGATCATGATTTCGGCTATATAGGGATGTATTTTCACCATAATTTTTGGCTTAATGTCGGTTTCTAGTGACAAATTACTCAGATTGACCAATTCAGAGAGTAGCTCGATGTTTTTGAGGAGAATCTCAGAAAAGTCTATCTGGGATGGTGGTTCGAATTCTTCATTTTCAAGTTTAGCAAGTAAACTCAAGGACCTCACTATCCGATGTATACGTTCGTTGTTTTCATAGGCTGCATATATCAAATGTGCCTGCTCCTCTGTCATTTCCAGGTTCATCAGATTTTCCAATTTTCCGCTGACCACGGCTGCGGGGGTTTGGATTTCATGGGAAATGTTTTCGGAAAACTCCTTGATTTGCCGATAATCTTTGAGGAGTTTTTGCGTCATCCGTTCCAGAAATTCATTGAGTTGGTTAAATTCTGAAATCGAGCTTTTTTGAAAATGCAGAGGTCTGTTGGTCTGAAAGTTGAATTGTTGGATTTTTTGCAATGTATGCTGAAACGGCTTCAGGATCCAATTTGAAATCCCACGGAAAAAAATGCCCAGGAAAACCAGCTGGATAAAAAATACAACCAACATGGTATAAACCACGGTCTCGGTGATGTCCTCTGCCTCAATTACCAAATTGTAATAGGAAATTCTATAATGCCTGTTTGCTATTTTGAAGGATCTGCTGGCTTTCAATTGCTTTTCTTCCCTACTCAGGGGGTCATGATAGGCAATCGTATCCCGAATATTCAAATCTTCTTCTTCAAGATGGAACGGCAATTCAATGATTTCTAACCTTTCATTGACCAATGCCTCTGGTGAAACCCCCTGTCGAATTCTTTCAGCATAGGCTACTATTTGCCTGTCCAACTCCATTCCTAACTCAAAATCTATTTCGGCCCCTAATTTCCTGTAAATAAAAAATCCACCGATAAACAATGCCAACATGATGATTATCAAATAAACCGATGTGAGTAAGTTCAGAAGTTTCATATGTTTATAATTTCTTTTCAGCGGTCATATAGCCTGCCCCGGACTCGCTTCGGGGGAATCTCGCAATCTTAATCATCCCCCCGTGTGTCGCTCGCGTCATGCCCTGACTGCCGTCAGGACAGGCTCGATTTCATGACTGGGTTTCTCCAAATTTATATCCAATCCCATATATTGTGGTCAAATAATCCTGCCCCCCAGCCTCAGAAATCTTCTTTCGAAGGTTTTTGATATGTTGATAGACAAAATCAAAATTCGGAAGGTTATCCGTGTAGTCTCCCCAAAGGTGTTGTGCAATGGCATTTTTACCCACAACCCTGTTTTTGTTGGTTACCAAAAAAACCAACAAGTCAAACTCTTTTTTGGTCAAATCCAGTGATTTCCCGTGAACGCTGACTTGTAGATTTTGTAGCTGAATCATAATTTCATTGAACTGGATTTCATCGGATCCACTTAATTTGGATCTACGGTAAATAGCCCTTAGCCTCGCCAAAAGCTCCGCCAAATGAAAGGGTTTGGGCAAATAGTCGTCAGCGCCAAGGTCTAATCCTCTGATTTTGTCATCCAAAGAGTTTTTGGCAGAAATGATAATCACATTTGGACTGACTTCTAATTCTTTGATGATTTTGAAAATGCTCAGGCCATTGCCATCCGGCAACATCAGGTCCAGCAAAACACAATCATATTCGAATGAAAGCATCTTGTCTTGCGCATCATAAAGATTACAGGCAACTTCGCAAATAATCCCTTCATGGGAAAGGTATTGGGTGATGTTTTGAATCAATTCCCTGTTATCCTCGATCACTAATATTTTCATTGGCTAATCTTTCTATGTTGGGATAATGGAATTTTAGAGAATATACGCCTAAAATTCTGAAGGAACTTTGAAGGGAGAAAAAATAGGTGTCTTTATACAGGAAGCTAGGTTACCAACTCACTTTACCTTTTCCCTAACATCCATTTGCCCGTTACTACTAGTAAACTTCATTTCTTAAGGAAATGGACAGAAGTCCGAATGATGCGCATCTTTAAACTTCCAGCCTTGAATGGTCTTTAACTTCCTGGATGCTTTCAGCATTGCACATCATTTAATTCTCCAATAACGGCAATCAACTTCGCTAATTATCAAACCCCGGCAGCAAATGTTCCCAAATCAAATTGAGTTGTGCCTGCATTGTTGGAATATTGGCAGTGGTTACAAT
>PXCO01000005.1 GCA_003565295.1 Cyclobacteriaceae bacterium | reverse complement strand
GAGCGTTGAATTTATCAAGGAATTCGGTATTTGGATGAAAATCTGTAAGCATCAGGGTGAGTTTAGGGAAACGGGTTTTTAACTTTAAAAAGACCTCGACTATTGGTCCTCCGGCACCGGAACCCAAATCCACAATTTGGGTTCCTGGAGCAAATTGTAAGCCTCTTTCTACAAGGTCTTCCAGGTGCCGGGCGGTTTGAATTAGGCCATGCAGGGCCACCAAATAGAGGGTCATTTTATTCCTCAGGAAGATGGGGAACCAGTTTTGATCTTCAAACTCGAACAAATGTATACGTTTCATGGCCTTTGAGATGGGTGCTATTATTTTGCCGTCCAACCACCATCTACGGTGACCATAGCCCCTACCATATAACTGGCGGCATCACTCGCCAGAAATAAAGCGGCACCTTGGATTTCCTTGAGTTCCCCCCATCTGGCCAAGGCCGTAGCCCCAACTATAAAATTCTTTGCCTCTGGGGTGTCCGCGATGGGGATGTTCATCTCCGTGAGGAAAGGGCCCGGACAAATGGCGTTGACGTTGATGTTAAATGGAGCTAGTTCTAAGCCCAGCGCACGGGTCATTTGCACCACGGCACCTTTGCTGGAAGTGTAGGGGGTTCGGTTGGCCAGGCCGACCAGGCCCAAGGTACTGGCCAGGTTAATGATTTTACCACTCTTTTGATTCTTCATGATGGGGGTCACCGCCTTGCAGCACAGCCAGCTTCCGGTCACATTGACTTTCATCACCTGTTCAAAATCTTCCAAACTCACCTCGTCTATTGCCCCTCTAATGTTGATGCCGGCAGAATTAATGAGTATGTCTATATTGCCAAAGTTTTCCTCTGCAAATTTCACCATGGTATTCACCTGGGCCTTATCGGTAATGTCTGCAGCAAATGCCTCAGCCTTCACCCCATAGTGATCCCCGAGTTGTGTAGCTGCTGCCTTTCCTTCCTCTAGGTTGCGGTTTACCAACAAGATGGAAGCTCCCGCAGAAGCGAGACCTGCGGCCATGGCAAACCCAAGACCTTTTGATCCTCCGGTTATGATTGCCGTTTTTCCCTTTAATTCGAATAGCTTAATGCCTGGTAAAGTGTCTTTCATGTGTTTATAATTGTTTCTTAATGATCATAACTTGTCCCGCACTGTAAGTCGGGATAGCCTGCCCCATCCCGATAGCCCCGTAGCTATCGGGGGGGCATCCCTGTGTGTGATGTTCTCGTTATGTCCTGACTGCCGTCAGGACAGGCTCGATTTCATGATGGTTTAATAAATGATTATAGGTTTAAGTTATTTCCGGCATAAGCCAGGCTTTGAATAATGTTGTTTTCTTCTGTAGCGAGCAAATCCTCCGTGTCCAATTGGGACACCCTTGGTAATTTCTGATGATTGCTTTTTACCAAGCGTAAAATCCCGGCAAGCTGACTTGCTTTGGTTTCGGGCATGGTGGACCAAAATTGCTGATTCAGACAGGGAATGACCAACGGGTCACGCGTGATCATTTCAAGGTTAAACCGCATGTTTTCCCTGTATGACCTACATATCTTTACCATCTTGGGCAGGTCTAAAATCCCTTGCCCCAAGGGAACCTCCGACATCAGAAATCCTTCAGTACCTTCCTCCAGGCCCATGTCTTTGATGTGGGTGGAAAAAGTGAAGGGGGCAAGTGCTTCTAAGGTCTCCATCGGGTCCTCCATAAGGGCGATACTATTTCCAAAATCCAAGGTAACACCAATATATTCTGAATTGAAGTGTTTCAGTGCTTTTAATAGTTCCTCCATTCTCCAGTCTTTATGGTTTTCTATGGCCAGCTCCACCCTTTCTCTCTCTAGAATTGGCCTCACCCATTTTAGTCCTTGATAGGCGTTGGTGAGGAATTCCTCAAATTCCGATTTACTCTTTAATGCCTCGTACCTTCTAGGGCCTAAGCTCACCGTTCTGAACACTTTTATCCCTGCCTTTTTTCCATCTTTTATTTCCTTTATGAACTTTTCCACATCTGCCTCCTTTCTGGGCATTCCTATGGAGCCTTCCACAAACATCCCTAAGGTTTCCGCTGTGGCCTTCACTTGTCTTGCCATGTCCTTATTCCAACCGCTTACGCCTATTTGTACTCCACCTGCTCCCAGACCATGGCAGTGTGTCAGAAAATCAATGTTGTTTTGAAAGGGAGGATACTTATCGTTCATCAGTTGCCGTTGCCAGCGTTTTCCATAGGCATGGATGACTATTCCCATTTTTTCTCTCTTGAAAAAGGGAAGGTCTATCTTAGGCAAGGTCATGGCCAGAGCTCCGATGGCGGATTTTTTGATAAATGACCTTCTTGGCCATATAAGATGTGGAAGGGGTAGGGGCTTTTTCATAGGTTTAAGGGTTGTTTTCTTGTTTCGCAATGTATTCCTTAAGCTCATCGGGTCTCCAGGGGTCAACTCTCCCCTGCATAGTGTTCCGGGTAATGGCCACAAAACGGCTATCTATAGCCCCTGCCTCATGCCCCCATTCATTTCGGATGTAGGTAAGGATGGAGGCAATAGTACGGTCATCAAGGCTGGAATGAGCCGGCATCACTGGAAGTATATCAGGAGCATCATAGAGCTTCCCATCCACCTCAACGGGACCTTCCATACCATGCAAAACGATCATGGAAAGCTGCTTTTTGTCCCCGGTTACCCATTCGGAATTTGCCAGTGGAGGTCCCATACGCTTGACACCTTCTCCTTTGTTTCCGTGGCAACCCGAACAGGAGCTAAGGTAATATTGTCTTCCTTTTGAAAATAGCTGTTGCTCGGCCTCATTCAAAGCCAGTGCTGAATCAACCCCATCAGGGTCTTTTTTGGGTTTTCCCTTCCAATCGAAGTGAGAAGCCACTTGTTTCCACTTAGAGTTGCCTCCGTTTTTGTTGTAGCTTGAAAGGACAATCGGCGGATTTTCCAAATACACTTGAGAGCGTTCACTTTTAGCACCACTTGACGCCAACCCATTGAAAATGGCCTCCTGTTGCCAATTCCACTGTCTTTCATCTTCTTCCACAAGGGCCAATAGTGATTTCAGTTCAGAGGGTTCGCCCTTATTTCCTATGGCAGAGGCCAGCATTTCTACAAAGATTTCCGCCTCGCTTGTACTTGCTTTACCTGCACGTTCCATAAATGCGAGCAACATTTGATACTCCCCGTCTTTTAGGCTGCTCATGGTGGCATCCCGAAATAAGGGGTCATCCAGGTATTCATCCAATACGGGCATAAGAAGGGGGACGGCGGTTTCGGGGGGAAAAACTCCCAAGCTCAATACCGCTTGAAGGCAAAATTCTACCGGTGCGCCAGGTAATAGGGAAGCAAAAAGTTGGCTTAACTCGCTTTGCAAAACTTTGTGGTCGTGAAGAAAAGGCTCCAATATACGTAATGCATGTGCCGCCACTAAGGGGGAGGACAAGCCTTTTTCCCGAATGATGCTAAGGAGGTGATTGGGATCGGTTTGCTCTAGTCCTTCCAAAGTCCAAAGTGCATGGAGCTGTCCATATACGAATGGGCTTTCACTGGCAAGTTTCTTAAGGAGTGGAATTATGGAAACATCCTCTCGCTCCACCAGAAGACGTTGTGCGTTATCCCTGAACCAACCATCGGCTTGTTCCAAGGTTTCTACCAGTTGCCGGGAACTAAAGGTGGAGAGTTTGGGAATGACGGGGGGAGTCCAATCCTTGGGGACAATGCGGTAGATCCTTCCCATATTTATTGGGTAGACCAGGTTTCTTTCTAGAGTTATCTCCTTCAGATAGGGGGAGATATAGGCACCATGCTGAACTAAGCCACGGTACATGTCTGCAATATATAGGGCTCCGTCAGGCCCACTGGTTTGGTTTACCGGCCGAAACCTTTCATCTCTTGAGGCCAGAAATTCAGTCCCTGGATGTGGATCCAGGGCATTCATATAGACTCCTTGATGGCTGACTTGATTCCTTTTTACAAGGTTTCCGGAAGGTTCGCACACAAAAACGTTTCCTTGAAACTTTTCCGGGAGTGCCGTTCCTCTATAATAGAAAGGGGCACAAGCGGAAGTAAATTCCATAAGCCTACCATCATCATCCAATATCCCTGGGATATATCCCCGGTTAATGGCGGGATTGGGACGTATGGGGAAAATTCTTCTGTCTACAGTGAGCCCATGATCCAGTCCTGTAGTAGGTTCATGGTGAGGGTTCCTATGCAAATAATTGGGGGGTACAAGATCGGCATGGAGCTGGGACCAGTTATAGTTGTACACCAGCCTTCCCAAATTATCCTGGCTAATGCCCCATTGTCCCCTAAATTCTGTGCTGTCCCTAACCCATTCACCATCTATTTGCCTGTACCGAAACCTTGATTTGGCATTGTAATACCAATTGTCCAGGCCTCTCAATAGCCCGTTACCGGAATGCTCCGGCAAATTATTGCCTGCATAATCCGGGTCTATTAGTTCCTTATGGTCTGCCTTTAAATCCCCGTCGAGGTCCTCTGTCCACCAGAGCGCCATATTCTCTACCACTAATGCCCCGTTACCGACAATAGCCAAGGCCCTTGGCATGATAAGGGAGTCCAGATAAATGATTTGATCATCCATTTTTCCGTCCCCATTGGTGTCTTGGAGTATACTGACCCTTCCTACCGGTTCTTTTTCACCATCACCTTCTATATCGGGCATGAACCCCCTCATCTCCACGACCCATAACCTGCCATCTTGGTCAAAGCTAATCACTACAGGATCCTGTACAAGTGGTTCTGAGGCTACTAACTGGATATCTAGATCCTCATGTAGTTGAAATTCCCCCATGGCCTCAGTGGGAGATAAGGGAGGAGAGGGGCCTTGATTATCCGTCCTGTTCCACCATCCCTTACACCAAAATAATACCGCCAAGACCAATAGGACGGCAGGAATAAAGATCAACACTCTCATCAATGAGTAATTTTGGGCTTAATGTCAAGGTTTTAAAGTTATAAGTTATTTGCAGGAAATGAAATCCGTTAATATAATTATTGGCTGTGGTAAAACGGTTGATTGAACCTGTGATATCCCCTGGGCAATCAAAATAAGTGCTTGATAAACCAAATAATCCTGCAATTTTTCCAAAAAGCCGACATTTGCGAAAGCAGCTGTAGCTTAAGGCCATATGGAAAAGTGGTTTTTTTTATTGGTGTCAGGTAGTCCAATGTATCATTAAATTTGCTATATTTCCTCTGACTTTTAGGGTTTTCATGTTTGCTTTGACTGTAAATGAAACAAAGTTGGCAATTTTATGTAATCTTCCTCACGGTATTTTTGGCCAGTCTTGTGCCCTTAAGGTTTGCAATCTTAAGTAGGGGAAAGGAGGGAAAATCAGGAATAAAGGCATTTTCCTGGTTGATGGTAGCTTGTGGCGTTTATTCTTTGTTCTATGCAGGGGAGTTTGTTTTTCCCCAGTTGGCCCAAAAGGCCTTTTTCCTCAGGCTTCAGTACCTAGGTGCAGTATTTTTGGGGCCTTTGATGTTTGCCTTTTGCTTGGGGTATTCAGGCAGGGAGCACTATCTGAATCCAAAGTTCTTTTTGGGGGTTTTGGCATTGCCGATCCTGTTCCTGACCGGCGCACTCACCACAGAATGGCATGGGATGTTTTACAGGTCTTTTAATTTAGTGCACAACGGGTATTTTTTAGTCATTGAAACGCAGAAGGGGTGGATGTACTGGGCACACCAGGCGTATACGGTCACCTTTTTAGGGTTGAGTTATGCGGTTTTATTGCGGATGATTCGGGCTGGGACAGTTACGGATACCAAGCAGGTTTACATGGTTTTATTGGGGTTATCAGTGCCGTTTTTGGCCTATATTTCCCATATATTTCGGATAGTGCCCATGAATATTGACCCCCTCCCCTTTGCCTTCATTGGGATGGGTGCTATCATTTATGTGGGATTGACCCGCTTTCAACTTTTCAAGGTGATCCCCATCGTTTATAAAACTTTGTTTAACAATATCCCTGATGGGGTCTTAGTGCTTGACGCCATGGGGAAGCTGGTAGGGTGTAATCCCGCTGTACAACAAATGTTAGGGGCTGTTATTGAGCTTAGAACGGGAAAAAGTCTTCCAGAGGAACATGAACTTCAGGAATTTGTAAAGGACCCAATTAAAGAAAACATGGAGCTTTGCTTTACTCATTTTGGCAAAGAAGATGTTTGGTTAAAGGTAAGCAAATCTAAAATAAAGGATAAAAATGGGGAACCCCTAGGTTACCTTCTCATATTCCGGGACATCACCAAGGAAAAGCAACACCAATTGGAGCTGGAAAAGGCCAAAGTGGATGCTGAGCAGGCCAGTTTGGCCAAATCCGAATTTTTGGCGAATATCAGCCATGAAATTCGAACCCCGCTCAATGGGGTGATAGGTTTTACCGAGCTTTTGGGGAACACGAAATTGGATAAGCAGCAGAGGAGGTATGTGGATACTGTACATCATTCCGCAAATGCCTTATTGGAATTGATCAGTCATGTGCTGGACTTGGCAAAGATTGAGGCGGGAAAGGCTGAAATGGACTTTCAGGAAGTAAGGCTGAATGGGCTCATCAAGCACATCGCCGATGTGGTGAGCTTTCAGTCGCAAAAAAACGCATTGGAATTTCTTTTGGACATTTCTACAGATGCACCTCAGAGCATATGGGCAGACGAGCTCAAACTCAAGCAGGTGTTGATTAATTTGCTCAATAATGCCTTAAAATTCACGAAAAAGGGGCAGGTGGTGCTAGAGGTGAAAGCAATGGCATGGCCGGATCCAGATCACGTAACCTTAAGGTTTGGGGTTAGGGATACGGGAATAGGGATTGCAAAGGACAAACAGGCCATGATCTTTGAAGCATTTTCTCAGGAAGATGCCTCTACCACAAAGCAATATGGGGGCACAGGCCTCGGTCTCGCCATTTCCAACAAGCTTATGCAATTAATGGGTGGTAGTCTGAACCTTGAAAGTAAACAGGGGCAGGGGAGCTATTTTTATTTTGAAGTGACTTTTTTAGTCATGGAGGATAAGTCCAATGGATTGCCCCACTTATCCCACTTTTCTCCTACCCTGTTGTTAAGTTCCAATTTCACTTTAGCGGAAATTACTTCCAATTATTTAGGTGCGGTAGGGATTTCAAGTGCGCACCTACAAAACCTAGAGGAAGCACCCATAAAGATAAACCAATTCCACCCTGCTTTGGTCATGGTTGATTTTAGCACCGCGAAATACCAGGGCGAATGGCCCCCTTTGAAATTGAAGGAATTGATGCTAAAGGTCAAGTCAACTCCCTGTTTAGCCATATTGCCTTCAGCCATGGATGAGGAGGCATTAAGGGAGGTCGTTCTTATGGGTTTTCAAGGTACTCTCATGAAACCCTTTCTTGCAGAGGATTTGATAGAGGCCCTGAATAATCTTAGGAAACCTCAATCATCACCTGATCATCGCATAATAAAAGGAGAAAACCTTAAATCCTCATTTGCCAACTATTCAAGTGCCTCAAAAAAAGTACTTGTGGTGGAAGACAATCCCGTGAACATGATGCTGGTAAAGGTTTACTTGAGAAATTTGTTTCCCCATGTCAAAATACTGGAAGCTGAAAATGGGAAAGTTGCCTATGAAAATTTCCAAAAAGAGAAACCCGATCTGGTCATCACGGATCTACAAATGCCGGTAATGAGTGGTTATGAACTTTGCGGACATATCCGTTCACACCCTGAAGGCTATGAGATTCCGCTTATCGCCTTAAGTGCAAATGCATTAAAAGGAGAAGAGGAAAGATGCAAAGAAATCGGCGTGAACGATTTCATAGCCAAACCCGTAAAGCAGGAAACCTTTTTTAAAATAGTGGGCAAGTATATATAAGGAAAGACCAAGCAGATTCCTGCTTGATCTTTCAGATTTTCGAATATCCTTTTTGGAGGATTAGTTGTCTTCTCCCCTCAATTTAATCACTGCTCCGTCAAGCAGTTCAGAGATCCTGATCTGGCAGGCCAATCTGCTGGTAGGGAAAAATTCTGGCAAGGCCTCCAGTTGATCCAACTCCACGTCTGTGGCATCTCCTAGGCCATCCTGCCCCTGCAGGATCTCCACGTGGCAGGTAGCACATAATGCCATACCGCCACAGGTGGCTAGTACAGGATACTCAGAAGCTTTTAGCACTTCCATTAAACTTAAGCCCATATCATCAGGGGCTTCAATTTGTTGGCGGTTTCCTTCTTTGTCTTCTACGGTAAAATTTATCATGATGCAAAATTAATATTAAAATGCATTCACACCATTCACCGTGGTATATTTAAAACTTAATTTTTGATCGGGATATACGTACTTGAAGGCTGAGTGCATCATTATAGCCGCCTCATGGAACCCACATAGTATTAGCTTCAATTTACCCGGATAGGTGTTGATGTCGCCAATCGCATAGATCCGTTCCACACCTGTGGAGTAATCTCGGGTATCCACCTCTATGGCGTTCTTGTCTACCGTCAGTCCCCATTCCGAAATAGGCCCCAATTTCGGGCTTAATCCAAATAAGGGGATAAGGAAGTCTGTATTGATCTTTATTTCCGCTTTAGCCTTGTCTATCAGCGTGATGGAGTCCAAATGGCCATTCCCCCCCAGTTCTTTTAAGTTTGCCGAGAGGATTAGGTCTATTTTCCCCTCATGGGCCATGTCAAATACCTTGGCAGCAGAATCGGGAGCTCCCCTGAACGTTTCATTCCTGTGGACCAGGGTCACCCTTTTAGCTACTTCAGAGAGATAAATGGTCCAGTCCAAGGCAGAATCACCTCCACCGGCAAGAACCACGTTTTTATCCCTAAAAAGCTCGGGGTTTTTCACCATATAAGTGACTCCCTTGCCTTCAAAATGCTCTAGCTTTTCCAATGCGGGTTTTCTGGGCTCAAAACATCCCAAGCCCCCCGCAATCACGATCACTTGTGCATGTACCTGAGTCTTATCATTGGTGGTGATGACATATGAACCGTCCTCTTGCTTACTGAGGTGATCTACTCTTTCTCCCAAGGTAAAAGTGGGTTTGAAAGGTTTAATCTGATCCATCAAATTATCTACCAACTCCTGGGCCTTTATTTCGGGGTATCCAGGAATGTCATAAATCGGCTTTTGTGGATAGATCTCCGAAAGCTGACCACCCACCTGAGGCAGGGCGTCAATCAGATGGCAACGCATCTTTAGCAATCCCGCTTCAAAAACTGCAAACAATCCGACCGGACCGGCTCCAATAATGCAAATGTCAGTAGTAATCATGATGTTTTATAATTAAGGTCTTCCTGATTCTATTTCGTTTGTATGAATATTATTAGTATGACAACTAAATCTACTTTGGTATGTTTAGGTTTCCAGGTTATTGTAAATCGTATTCAAAATTCGCTTGAACTCGTAGAAATCTTTTTCATCCAAGTTCCTCCAGGCCTTTTGCCTAATTTGTGCAACCTGGGGTTTGAGTTCGGCCACCTTTCCCCTCCCTGCCTCCGTAAGACATAATTGGAAGCTCCGGCGGTCTTGGGGATGTGGCTTCCTTTCCACGTACCCTTTTTTGCACAAAATGTCAACGATTCGTGTCAGCGTAGG
>PXCO01000280.1 GCA_003565295.1 Cyclobacteriaceae bacterium | reverse complement strand
TAGAAATGGGCTTTTTCATCCAATTGATCACCGTATTTTTTTTTAAAAATAGATAAATAGTTGGTGATTCCTCTTAGCGGCTCTTTCAAGTCGTGTGCTGCAACGTAAGCGAACTGCTCCAGACCTTCATTTGCCTCCTTTAGTTCTATTTGACTTCTTCTGAGCTCCAAGAGCTTTACAGTTTGTCTTGCCAGGTGTTTAAGTTTCAGCAATTGATCATCGTCCAACTTCCTGGGCTTATCATCTATTACACAAAGTGATCCTAAGGGAAAACCATTGCTATTGACCAAAGGAATGCCTGCATAAAAAACCACATGGGGATATCCAGTGGTTAGGGGATTGTCAAAGAAGCGAACATCGGTTCTGGCATCCTCCACGATAAAGTGCTCTTCAGGGTTATTGATAGCATGCGCACAGAAAGAATAATCTTTAGTGGTTTCACAGATCTCCAGTCCATGGTGGGAAAGAAAGAATTGCTTGTCAACAGTCACCAAGGTGACGAGAGAAATTTTTGTTCCACAAATTTGCGCAGCCATAGCAGTAAGAAAATCAAAATCATCCTCTTCAGCAGCTTCAATAATATTATAGGCATCCAACTCCCTAAGCCTTGCCTTTTCGTTTTTTGGTATTTCCGGTTTTTGCATACTACAGAGCAGTGGTTATATACATTTTTAAAACCTTCTGATATTCACTCATCTAATGAAGTAATTTATCCTTGTCTTAATTTCAAGGTCTCAATTCCTCACGCTAGCCCCAGAAAATTAAAGTTTTCAAGGTATGATAATGGTAGCTTTCAGCAGCTTGTGGGGGCGGGTATTTCCGGAACCATCTCTTCCTTAATTGTCAAAGTTACTTAAATAACCCAAATTCATATTTTAAGCGGGGACTTTTTCTGGCCGAATGCCAATTATTCCTTTTTCAATTGGTATTGAAACTCTTATCTCGAAGTTGAAAATAGCTGCTAATGCCAAGTCTATGGGAGTTGCGGGCTTATCGTTCATTTGCTTTTGGCTCCTGTAAAGCCTGGAATTCATGCCAGGCAATCAATCGCATGCGGAATTTTAAATTTCATAGATAGGTGGGCTCATCACCTTTATCACTTATTTATTGATTATTTGTCAAGGAATTATCTATTTTAGAAGTTTGAAAAATAGTTATCAGTATCAGTTAATATAAATATGAGTAAAAAAGAAATGCCCAAAAAGAAGAATGCAAGAAGGGATTTCCTCAAAACCTCCACATTGGCATTGGCCGGTTTCCATATCGTGCCGCGCCACGTATTGGGCGGCACGGGTTACAAGGCCCCCAGCGACAAGTTGGTGATTGCCGGCATAGGTGTGGGAGGAAAGGGATATGGAGATCTCAAAAGCTTTTACGAAAGCGGTAACGCAGAAATCGCCGTCCTTTGCGATGTGGATGATGAACGTGCAAAACGCAGTAGAGAGGATTATCCCAAGGCCAAGTATTACCGTGATTACAGGGAGATGCTCGACAAAGAGCACAAGAGTATAGATGCCGTGTCAGTCTCCGGCCCGGATCATAATCATGCCGTACAGACGCTAGCCGCTATGCAGTTAGGTAAGCACGTATATGTACAGAAGCCCTTAACCAAAGATATATATGAGGCCAGAACCCTAACCGAGGCAGCTGATAAGTATAAACTGGTCACTCAAATGGGGAATCAGGGTGCCTCAGGGGAGGGTGTGCGGAAGATGATGGAATGGTACAAGGCAGGTATCATCGGGGAAGCCACCAGAGTATGGACATGGACCGACCGCCCGGTGTGGCCTCAGGGTGTGCCATGGCCGGATTCCAAGGGGAAGAAACCGCCCAAGCACTTCGATTGGGACCTGTGGTTAGGTACTGCACCCAAGAAACCTTATACAGAGAATATCCACCCCTTCAACTGGAGGGGATGGTGGGATTATGGCACCGGGGCACTTGGAGACATGGCCTGTCATATTATGGAACCCGCCTACCGTGTGTTGGACCTTGGCTATCCTACCGAGGCGGAATGCAGTGTTGGCTCAGTTTATGTGGACGAGTTCAAGCGGGGTTATTTCCCTGAAAGCTGCCCCCCATCTTCCCATATCACCCTTCGTTTTGACCGGCCTAATGGACGCGCTCTTACCTTCCACTGGATGGACGGGGGCATTAAACCCTCTAGACCGGAAGAGCTTGGTGCAGATGAGCCCATGGGCGATGGCGGCAATGGTGTGATCATAGAAGGGACCAGGGGCAAGATGATGTGCGACACCTACGGTAGAAACCCCAGACTGTTGCCGACATCCTTGAATGAAAGCGTAAATGTGCCAGAATCCCTACCCAGGGTAGAAGGTGGAATTCCGGGTCATTATGCCCAGTGGGTCAATGCCTGCATTGCAGGATATGGAAGCAAGGAATACAAGGAGCTGAGTTCACCTTTTTCCATTGCAGGGCCACTTACCGAGACTGTATTGATGGGCAATTTGGCCATCAGAAGTTATGATTACAGAGAGGAAAGGGCTGATGGAAAGGGCTTCAATTATCCTGGAAGGGACATCAAGCTGCTTTGGGACGGTAAAAGCATGAAGGTGACCAACTTTGAGCCTGCCAACCAGTTTGTGAAGCGGGAATACCCCCAGGGATTTGAACTTCCGAAGGTATGATAACAATAGAAAAGAGGGGCTAGCCCCTCTTTTTTTGCCTGTCAGTTGTGAATTCCAGTTTCACTCCTACATTAGTGAAATAGTACTTTTTTAATTTGCGGATAATCACCCTTTTAAATAGGGCAGATAGCTGATTGGTTGACCTGTCATGATTTCTGGAGTTCCTAGATGGCATTGTCGATTTGATTTTACACCTCATTATTAAATTTGAGCGAAAAGGTGTATTAAACAACGTCGGTCAGTGTACTTAGGGAAATTGAGACTTTGCGCATCCCTGTTGCCGAGAATATCCCATTCCTTAAATCATGGGCAAGTTCATACCAAGAGAATTTTCATAATATCATCCATTACCTGAATGTTTCAAGTTTATTCATTCTCGTACAGCTTACACCTTTGAAGTTAAGCCATTGGTGGGTTTTTAAATGCATACTATTGGTAAGTTTTTCTGCATTGTTTTTCCCCAGGCTTTAGTCAGTGGCGAAATCAATATTGATTATAGGCTTGTTGATTTCTCCAGGTTTATCCGTTTACACCTACTTTCTGGAAGGAGGTTAAAGATGCAGGTATTCGATTTGTTTTTGACAAGGCTACCCAAGGGACTGACTTTTTTGACCCTAAATTTGATGGAAATAAACTAGGTGCAAAAGAGGCAGGACTGCTTCATGGTTCTTATCATTTTTATGTAAGCAGTCACGGTCCCGAAGACCAAGCAGAATTTTTTCTTTCCAAAATAAATCATAATCCTGGGGATTTGCCACCGGTCTTGGACGTAGAACAAGGTGGCATTTCTGAAAACATTTCTAAGGAAGATTTGCAAGCCGACATTCTACTATTTTTAAAGGCCATCGAAAAAGCCATTGATGTTAAACCTATAATATCCACCAATCATCCCTTTGGGGACAAATACCTCACAGACCTTAAGTTTAGTGATTATGATCTTTGGATAGCAGAATATGGTGTCCCGGAGCCTAAAATCCCAAAAGTCTGGAAAAAAAAAGGCTGGCTAATTTGGCAGCGAACAGATAGAGGAGCCATTGAAGGTGTGGTGGGGAATGTGGATCATGACATACTCCATCAATCAAAAGAACTACCCCTTATCCAAGCTGTGGATAGTAAACCTTAAATTCAGGACTTGCAAATTCCATTATATAGGCATTTTTTAAGCTTAGGCCAAGACTTATTCTTTCCTGATTAAATCCAGATCAGCCTTCACCTCTTCCATGTAATTTTTCCAATGGAATTTTCTTCCCTTTGGCTGAGCCCTATTATTGTGTACCAATGGCATTTCAAGATAAAGTGGCTCAGAGATTGCAATGATGGTTTCCCAATAGTCGATACCTGACTCAATATGCGCAATGGCTTTTTCCTGCAATTGCGGGTTATTTTCTTCCCAATATTCAGCTAAGGCCACACCTGCCCGGATTTTCTCAGCTAAATAAAGGCTTAAATAAGACCAGATTTCTACATCCCCTACCTCATAAGTAAGGGAAAGTAGGCCCTCGGTAGGTATACCTTCCACCAAACTTAATGCTTCCATGGCGTCCGCCTCCAGTTGTTCGGCCAAGGCTAATGGCAGCATTTCCGATTCTTCAAAGGATTCGCCTGCACTTTTCCTTTTTACGTAACCTGCAATGGACACATAATCAGGATCCGTAGGTCTTCGTTGGATTAATTCCTCCACTGTGATCAAGTTGGTGACATTGTCCGGGTCTATGGACATCAAACCTTCGCTATACAAGGTGTAATCCCAAGCCACATCCCAAAGTGAGGCAAGTCTGAGAGGGAATTTGGAGGCCAACTGGTAGGCAAGGAAAAGTTTTTCCCCTTTATCTTCTCCATAGCGTTGGCTGAATTGGGCAATAAAAAAAGCATCATCCAGGGTAGGTTCATAAAGCAGCCTACCCCATGCCTGGTAAAACAGCCATTGACGTTCAAAAGCATATTCCCAATCCCTTTCCCCTTCCATTCGGGTAAAGTAATCAACAGCAGGGATATAACATTCCGAACCCACATAATAACCTGCCACATAATTTGGGGTGTTCCTTTCTATATGTTCCCGGATAAAGTCGGTCTGCCCCCACCTGAGCGCAAAAAAATCTTCATATCTCATCATCCAGGTCATCTTGTAATTTTCTGGTTCCGGGTTCCAGTAGGTGTCGGTAAGTGGGCCACCGTGCACTTTTACCAACTTAGGGGTGCTGTGTGCATGAGACCAATTGAACTTTGCCTCCACATAAATGGGCTTTTCCACTCCATCCAGGGTATCCAGCGCGGCTCTGGTAAGCACTTCTGTGCTTTTGTCGGTGGAGCCACCTGACCCAAGGTCTGCCGAAAAAGGTGCCCTGTGAATAAGTTTTACCGGGCGGTCGGCTGCCTGCATACCGGCCACCACGGTTTCCAATACCCACTCCTCCCTTTCCCTTGGGGTCATTCCACCCATACCTTCACCCAGACTGATCCCCAATCCGGTAAGATCGGGATATTCTTCCAATACCTGTTGCACCACCTCACGTGTGTATTCCTTGATGATCCCACTGGTATCTCCATCTGAAAAATACTGCCCGTCTATGCTATATTCCGCTACTCCATGAGCCTCTGCAAATTCAGGGGAAACAAAGATATTCCAATTCACCAGGTAAGTTTCTATTCCTCGTTCTTTGGCCATCCTGAACAGGGACTTCCAAAATTGCCGCCAATCATCCAGCTCTTCGTCATTAAACCCTGTGGCTTCCGGGAAATTGGTGGACCTGGTGAGATAGTTGAAGGGATGCAGGTTCCATAAGGTGAGCACGTTAAAACGGTTTTCAGCCATCATGTCCAGGAATTTCTCCCAGAAGGCGATGTCCCTTACCGTGTCATGATGCATCTGAAGTGCCTCATTTCTCCGATAAGAATCCCAGGGAAGATTAAACTTAATAGCCCTGAAAGGTAAATGGGCACTGGTGGAGTAGGGCTTGATCGATTGAAGAGAATTGCCCAGTGCCAATTGTTCCTTTATATGTAGTACTCCATATAATAAGCCATTTGAATCGCTGCCCCTAAGTGCTATTGAGGAACCAGAAACTTGTAACCGAAAGCCTTCATCTGTTTTTTCTTCACTTCCCACACTGAGGCGTATATAGGTGCCTGCTTTAGGAGCCTCCACTACCCTATAACCATGTTCATTTAAAGCGGATACTAATACCTTTTTGGCGTATGCCTTACCCTCCGGGCTGTCTTCCAGCAGAATGGCTACCTTATCCTCATTGCTACATGCGAATAAAATCAACAGATAAATGAATAAAAACAAAGGAGTTTTCCGAATGGGCAGGTTTTGCATGCTGTTTTGGGTTTATGACGCTGTGATTTGTTGCCAAACCAAGATAGGGAAAAATGTCCGCATAGGAAAACCTATTCTATCTGCTTGATAAAGGCCAGGAGATCGGCCATCTCTTGATGGCTGATTTGGTGTTCCCATCCCCCCGGCATGGCTGAGGCAGAAGTAACCTGAAGCTCCTGTATGTCCTTTCTGGCAATGGTTCTTACTTGCCCTCCTACTTGGCTAAGTGCTATGGCCACCGGGGTTTCTGCACTGATCAAGCCTTGGTAGGAGCTGCCATCCTGCATTTTTACCATCCATAGATCGTATCCATCGGCAATGGATAGGTTGGGATCCAGTATATCGCTGAGGAGGTTAATCTTTTGCCTGTTCCTTAAGGAAGCCAGGTCAGGGCCGAATTCCGTACCACGGTCACTCCCCATCTGGTGGCAAACAGCACAGTTTCTTTCGTACACCTCTTCCCCTCTTGCGATGGAACCCTTTAGGGTAAGGGCAGGCTGAAAATCTGCTATTGTAGCTGCCCTTGCCTCCTCCTGTCCGGCAAGCAGCGTCCTCGCCTTAATTTTGAGTTCCTGATCCTTTTGGTTCATAAGTCTCACAGATCTGGGCCAGCCCAGATGGGAGGGATGGATGGGGCCATCTTCCAGTTGGGCAAGAATTAATGTTATCCCTTCCTCGCTAGCCAACCATTTGTCCAATGCCGCCTCCCTTAAGGGAGGTGTGAGCATGGTCCATTTCTGCAGGAGCACCTTTGACCAGAATCCTGATTCACCCTTTTGCAGGGTTTTTAGGATGGCCATTTGTAGAGGCAAAGGGGAGCTGGGGTTGATCCAATTTGTCAAGGTATCCCTCACACTTGGCAGGTAATCATTGTCAATCAATCCAATATAAAAAGCTCTTTCCTCCCCCGTTTTTTCCTCATCTTTGGCTGCCTGGAAGGCCTTTTTCTGGTAATCGGGAGATAGTCTTCCTCCTGCCTTGATGAAAAGGGAATGACACGCATTCCTGATAGTGGTGGATTGACCTTCAAAGATTATTTTTACCAGTTTTTCTTTTTCTTCCTCACCCAATTGAGCACTTAAAAACTCCCTGGAGGCGGTTTCGGCGATGCCCTGAAGCAATTGTCCCTTCCATAACGCTGTAGGTGCTGAACGAGTAGTTGCCGTGGCAAGGTGGAAGGCCTTTTTGGTTTCTTCTTCCAAGTTCCGGTTGCCGATAATTTTGCCGATCTTTTGCGCCAGTGAGGCTACAGCTTCCGAGCGGTCCTTAAAGGAATTTTCCAATAATGCCAGCAAGCGGCTAGGGGAGGATTCCAAGGCACTCAGGGCAGCCACTTGCACCCATTCATCATCTAGGTCCTTCAGGAGGATTTTCTGCCGGCTTTCCGCTGCTTGGGTGCTTTCCATAAATCCCAGGGTATTTAAGAGTTGTAACCGCACCCTGGGTGCCTCGTCTTCTGTCATACCGAGCAGGGATTCCATTAGCAGAGGATATTCTTTTCTGTGGATTTCCACCAATTTCACGGCATTTTCCCTTACCCTGGAATGTTCGGCCTTTAAGGCAGCTGCAAGGGTTTCCTCATCCAAATTTGCCATACCCTCCAAGGCCCATAGCGCATGAACGCTTGCTATGGGGTTGTCTTTTTGTAAGGCCAGGTCATTTAAGGCAGGCACTATTTCCGTATCCTTCCTATCCACCAATAGGCGCTGTGCATGCTGTCTCCACCAAATATTGGGATGCCCCAGAAGTTTGACCAGTTCCTGAGCAGTCATCTGATGTAAATTGGGCCTCGGAATGGCAGTGTCCATCCCTTTAGGAGAGATTTTGTAAATCCTCCCTTTATCAAAACCGTTATATAGCCCCCCCGCTTGTACCACTTCATCAGCCATCCACTCGGGGTGCTCTATGTATTGCCGGTAATAATACACCACGTAGAGTGCCCCATCAGGACCGATATAGAAATTGACAGGCCTGAACCAGGAATCCCTAGAAGCAAGAAACTCTTTCTCCTCAAACATCCTACTGGCCACGAATGTGCTGCCACTACCGGAAAGTATGTCCACATGCACCAGGTTACTTACCGGCTCGGCCACGAAAACAGCCTGTTCATAAGCCTCTGGAAAGGCACCACCTAAATAAGCCAAGGGGCCACAGGCCGAGGTCATCACCCCGATATCAGTGAGCAATTGGTGTTCGGGATTTTCAGTGATGGAATACACCTCAGCGGCATTGCCATGATCTGATATGGACTGGGTGGTACTGGAAATGGGGAAATGGGGGTTCCTTCCCAGGTATTCTGCCTTGATCACCTCTTGAATAATGTGATTATTGTTGTTGACCAAAAAACGCTGCCCAAAGGCATCCCAGGTATGACCGAATTGCGTTCTGCTCGAAAGCAATTCCAGGGAAAATTCATCGGGTTTCAGTCGAACCCCGCGCCCGCCTGCATTCACTGGCAGCCTTGGCCCATCTGGGGCTTCAGGAAAATGCACCTCAGAACCGCTGTCTCCGAATAGGTCGGCGTATTGCACCGTGGTGACCGCGGGCTCATGCCCCAGGTATATCCAATTGTCCATGGCCAGCCTGGGGCTGTTGACATTGTGCTGTGGGTTTGAGAGCGCAAACCCGCTTAGGATTGGCTGTTGTATATCTGCTTTGCCGTCCCCGTTGCTATCCTCCAGATAGAGCAGGTGAGGGGGGTCGGTGACAAGAACGCCCTTCTTCCATCGGGTGATGCCGGTGGGCAGCACCAGGTTTTCTGCATAAACAGAATGCTGATCATAGTTGCCATCCCCGTTGCTATCTTCCAGGAGTATTACCTTTCCGCTCCCACTTACATCCATGGGATACCCATGCATTTCCACTACATACATTCTCCCTTCCTCATCTATGATCATGTCTACGGGGTCAGCAATCAATGGCTCTGCCGCCACCAAGGAGATTTCAAAGCCCTCGGCGAGCTGAAAGGCATCCATGGCTGCATCAATGGAAAAGTCTTTTTCGTCAGATTGACAAGCCCAACAGGATAGCAACAGGCATATCCCGAGAAGGAAAGAAGTGTTTGGGTGAGGCATGGTGATAATTTTCACACTAGTGTTATGTTAACCAAACTAAGGACAAATATCTCCTGCAGATCTCGCAGAAATTCGCAGAGGACCTCCGCAGTACAAAAGTTACGCTGCAGGAATCCGACCGTCAATTTATCCCTAACTTGACACGAGTATAAGGGAATATTCCCAAAAGACGACGCCATTGGTGGAAAAAACTTATTTGTCCCGTTAAGGAATTAAAATGCTCTCCATATAGCAGTCTAAAAATTCCTCTGTCACACCTTTGAGTTTTCTATTTTGGCATAATACATATAATTCTTCTACCGCAGAGTAAGGAAAGAATCTAACATCTAAATCCAGAAACTGAGGTTTGTTAGCCTCTTGGATTACTTTTTTCCTATCATCATCTGAGGCTACAATTACATACCGGGTAGGAAATGGGGGAAACCTATCCTTAAAATTCATCAAACCTTTACATAAATTGCCCATAATGATGTTAATCCCATTTTTCTCCTACCAAAAAAAAAAGCAGCGGAAATCCGCTGCCTCTTTCAATAAACAAATTTGTGATTT
>PXCO01000135.1 GCA_003565295.1 Cyclobacteriaceae bacterium | reverse complement strand
TGACCTTTTTTCAGTCCCTACCGCCCCCGGATTTTCGAAGTTTACAGCTTTTCCACAGGAATCCCGGTAATACAAGCTCATGGCTAAAATTTAAAGTATATTCATACACGTTTATATCCACTCTACCACGCCCTAAAAACCCCTTATATGCTTTAAAAATGATTATTTTTCATTTTATTTAAAATTAACCTCAGAAATGCATGCAAAAGTGTTTTTTTTTTCTCAATTTAATTGCCGTCAATTAAATGTACAATTTTAAACTTAATATTTTATGGAAAGCAGTTTTAAGAATTTCAACAGATGGCTTGCCGCATTCGGTGTGGCGGCGTTTTTGATGGTGGCCGGGTGGCAGGTGGGTGTCAATGTTACCGATGCGGAGTTTTCCGAGACGGAGGTGGCGTTGGAAAATGTGATAGCGGGTAGTGGCCCAAAGTGTAAATCTGGTCCCAGATGTAATTCAGGCACGTATGATAAATGTTACGTTGGTGGCACTGGTAGTTCATGTATTTGCATCACATGTTAATAATTTTAACCAAAAGCCAATTTTAATGAAGTTCTTATTTGTCAGGCTCAATTAGCCTGACTTTTTTTGATTCAATTACCAAACATGAAAACAATAAATTTAATATATATTCTATTTCACTTGTTATTACTTACAAGTTGTAACTCTGAAAATGATCAAGTGCTTAATAATGAATACAGTAACTCATTAGGTATTAATTTAGAATTAATCGAAGAAATAAAAATTGATATAAGTGAATATGGATATAATATTTATGATAATAAATTTGTTTTTAAAGAAGGCAAAAACTTATTTTTACTTGGATACTCCGGTAAATCTCATCAGCTGGATTTAATAAATTTAACTGACCATTTTATAGAGAATAGTATTATTCTTAAAAAAGAAGGCCCTAATGGTATACAAAATGTTTTTAAAATATTTGTGCATAATTTAGATTCTATATTCATTGTAGACTATCAAAGTTTAAAGATTTTAGATATTGAAGGCAACATAAAGCTTTCCCTCAAATCAGTTTTTCTAGAAAGCGAATTAATTCCAGAAGGAAATATAATAAATTATAATGATGCTGACACTTTTTATGATGCAAATTCAAACAAATTTTATGGATTTTATTTCCCTTTTAAAAATTATGAAGGACAAAAATTAAGTGAGGACACCCCTTTAATATGCTCTATTGATATAAAAACAGGAAAGTTAGAATTTTTGCCAATTAAATACCCATATATTGTACGTAATAATTATAATTTAGTCCCTCAAAGAATGCCTAATATAAAATATATAAATAATAAAATATTTTATGGATTTCCATTTCTATCAGACATTTATGAATTTGATTTAAGTACTAGAAAAAGTAAATCTTACGGAGGGAAAAGCAAATATTCTGATAACATATCTTTTATTAGTAATGATGATTTTTATAATTATCGTTTAACAGGTACTATATTTTATAATTTAGAATATATTCGAGAATTTGAATCTTACCTGAGAGGTCATTGGGGTAGCCAAGAAATTCGCCAAATTGACGGGACTGATAGTGATAATTTTACTAAAAAAGGATATTTGATTTTTTTCGATAAAAATCTAAAGTATATAAATGAAATAAAAATTGATGATAGTTATTGGATTGAGGAGTACTTTGTATTTGACGATCATATTTATTTATATAAGAAGAATATAGATTACAAAGAAGAAGACTATTTAATATTCGGTAAATTTAAATTTATTGAACTAGGTACTTGACCAATAATAAGAAATTATCGATAAATAAATTGTTTACAGCAAAAAATGGATTCAATTAAAAAAAGTAAGTGTCCTTAAAGGGTTTTCAGACCAAATATCCCAATACTGGCTGATTGAAATAGAGTGAGTATTTCTAGGACCTAAATACATGATTCAATCATTTTATTTACCTGTAGCACCCTGTATCCACCGACTTGTATGCTAAACAACTTCTGCCGATCGAACGGAAATTTTCCTCTGATGAACTCCCTATACTCCTTTCCTGACCGGAAATTGAACAGGGTCACGAAAAATTCAGCCTCCTCGATGCGGTCTACGAATACCAGCCTTTCGGCTTCTTTTTTGGGGAAGTTCATGGTGTTGATCTTGCCGATAAAGTCCCGGCTGTAAATCCTTAACTCCCTGTCCGGAAATCTTTCCAAAAGCAGGGTCAGCCCCTGTCTGTAGGATATCCCGTAATAGTCCCGCTCAAAGTTCCGTTCCACATCCCCTGCCAGTGCATTGAAGTAAACGCTCTGATGCGGATGGTAACGCACCAGGAAATACAGCGTTTGTCCCAGGTCCAGAGCCAATAGTAAGGCCAATCCTGCGGCCACTTTACGCATTCCCGGCAACCCTTGTTTTTTCCGTATTAAAGTGCTCAGCCCTGCAAGAGCCAGCACCCCAAAATAAACCAAAAAGGGATAGATAAAGTACAGGTGGCGCCAGCCGTTGTAGAGTACCGAGCCCAGTAGGATTACGGAGGCCAACGGTACAGCAAATGCCCCGAGGGTCACCAAATCCATGCCCGGCTTCTGGTCCCGTAGGCATGTGAGCCCCTTTTTGGTAAGGGAGATAAAGGCCGTGCCCAGTCCGGCGAGTATCAGTGCCAAAAATGAAAGGGGAGTGGTAACCGCGATCCAAACAGGGATATAATGCCATGGCAGGGCGGTGGACCGCACCATTTCCCCCATATACAGCATTTCGCCATACCAGCGGAAGCGTTTCATGCTGTTGAAGGAGTGCAGAAAACTCCCCACCGGATCCTCCCATAATACCGGCCATAGCAGGAAGGTAAAAAGCAAAAGGAAGAACAGGTAGCTTGCCGTGCGTTTCAGGAAAGCTGACAGGTAGTCTTTTTTGCCCCTGAGGGCCAATAGGTGCAAGCCCAGGTAGCCCAGGCTAATCAGCGGCCACACCACACCGACCACCCTGCTGCCGATGGCCATTGCGCAGGCCAGCCCGTGGAGCAGGGGGCCGTAGCGGTCCCGCCTGTCCAAAAAGCGGACATGCGTGTAAAAGGCAAAAACAAACCAGCAGAGCAGGGGGATGTCTTTGGGGTTGTACATACTGTCCCCGAAGATACGTGGGCTGACCACCAACATCAGTATCCCGGCTATGGCTAAGGGGGTGTTTTCAAACCTTCTGTACAAGATCAGGTAAAAAACCACACAGGCAGCCCAAAACAGTACAAACACCATAAGATGGCGGAGCCGGAACACGTCCCGGCTGTTGTCAATGCCCAGCACAAGCTCCAGGCAATAAGCCAGGGTCTGGAACAGCATCCCGTAATCCCGGTGGTCGTAGGTGGGCAGGTGCGCCCCGGTCTGATTGGGGACATCTGGAAACCAGCCGGTAAGGTCTTTAATGTATTCGAAAGCCACCATCCCGTGCTTGCGCTGTATGGGTTCGTCCATACTGATGCCATAGTCGGCCGATAGCCAGGTGCCCATCAGCAGGTAGGCAAGAAAAAGGTACCATACCCAGTCCCTCATCCTTCCCTGTGTTGAGTGGCAAGTGCTGCTTTGGAGACGGATAGGGGCCAGAAGGAAAGGGCCAGTCCCAACAGCGAAGAAAGGGCCAGGGTGGAGAAAAAGAGAAAGGTAAAGGCCACCGCCAGGCTTTCCTCAATACTCAGAAACTGATACCCGTAAAGGAAAACCAATTCCCTGGCACCCACCCCACCAATGGTAAAGGGCAGGACGGCCACTACCGAAGAGGCCATAAAGAGGATCAGGTAATCCAGGTAGCCGCCGGAAATGCCCAATGCCAGCAGGATCAGGTAAGCACAGGCAAGCTGACCCAACTGAACCCATAAAGATAGGTGAAGGGTAGGCCAAAGTGCCCCCATAAAACCTTTGAAAGCCAGGCGTTTCAAGAGCCAATAAGCCGGAACGGTAAGTACGAGCCCGGCCCAGGCCAGGGGGTGGAAATAGGGAACCCCGGGGACATCCTCCCGGAGCAGAATAAGGCCGCAGGTGAGAAGGACCAACAGGGCCAGACCATTGATCCGGTCCAGTAAGGTAGCCATAAAAAGTGCCCTGGTGCCCCCCAAGCGCTGCTGCCGGAGAAGGATCACCTTGTAGGCATCCCCGCCCACACTACCGGGGAGGAACAGGTTATAAAACATGCCAATATAATAAAGCAGAAGGTTATAACGCTCGGTAAGGTAAACGCCAGCTATCCGGTAGAAGCGGTTCAGCCGAAATGCAGAGATGACCTTTGAAACATTAAAAGCCAAAAGTGCCAGTAGGAGGTAGAGGGGATGGGCGGAAAAAACAGCCTGAAAAATGGCATGGGGATCCACCATGCGGAACACAAAGAAAAGGGCTGTACCTGATAGCAAAAACTTAACGACCCATTTGGCAATATCTTTCTTTTTTGGTTTATTCACAAGGTCAACTAAGCAATAAAAATGTATAAATCCAACAATTGGGAAGGTTTTACCTTGTCTTTTTTAATTATTTTATTGGGATTATTTCAAAATTGCGGGGATTCGGATAAAGCCTATATGCATTTTTCAGGGGAGAGGTCACTCCTTTCCACCTTGGAAGCGGGGGAAGTAATGTTTTTTTACCCAGACGGCCTTTACCAAAAGGACTCCATGTCCCAATTGCTGGAAACCTATGACAGGGCCTATTTGCTGGCCTTGGAACTTTCCGGTCGTAAGCCCGCCCCCGCAGACTTATACACGGATAAACTACCGGTGGCCATCGTCCCTACTACCTGCGGCCCCGGCTGCGGAAGGCTAGGCGCAAAGGGCATAGAGATCACGGAGGCCAAGTTTGACAGGATCTACCGAGAGTTTGTGGGAAGTGGCAGGCACGACCACCTGTTTTTCTACGAGCTGGGGAGGAACTTCTGGTTTTACGGTGAAGGGGATGGGGAATGGGGGCAGATCCACACGGGGTTTGCGGTTTTTTTCCGTGACCTCCTTATCCGTGAACTAGGGCTTATTGCCGCTCCCATAAACGGTGAACCCTATGAGCGGTATATGGAAAGGAAGCGGAGCAGTTGGGAGGCATTCCGCAAGTTGACCGCAGGTCTTTCATGGGGGGAGATACAGCCCCATATAGATAGGCATTTTCCCCATGCACCCCTGTTCTGGTCTTCGCTGTGGTGGGAGATATATCTCGATTCTGGCAAAGAAGGGGTGAGTTCCGCACTCAAGGCATTGGGGGAACGGCATTTGCCGGGCAAAGCGGAATCCTGGTATAGTTTTTTGGAGGCGCAAGGGCCGGATTAGCCATTTTTTGGGGGATTGGGGCATAATTTCGGGAATTAATGAATTTACCTCCAAGGCTAGTTCCTCGAATGACCTTTTTTCAGTCCCTACCGCCCCCCCGCTTATCGAAGTTTACAGCTTTTCCGCAGGAATCCCGGTAATACAAGCTCATGGCTAAAATTTAAAGTATATTCATACACGTTTATACACACTCTACCACGCCCTAAAAACCTCTTATATGGGTTAAAAAAGATTATTTTTCATTTTAAATCAAAAATTTTATTCGAAATGCTTGCAAAAGTGTTTTTTTTTCTCATTTTCATTGCCGTCAATTAAATGTTCAATTTAAACTATAAATTTTATGAGAAGTAATCTTAAGAATTTCAACAGTTGGCTGGCTTCATTCGGCGTGGTGGCTTTTTTGATGGTGGCCGGATGGCAATTTGGTCTCAGTGGTACCGATACGGTGTTTTCGGAGACGGAGGTGGCATTGGAGAATGCGGTGGCCAATTCAGGAGATCCCGGAGTAACTGTTCCGTGTTATGATTCACATAAGGTTGGAGAAGGGCCATATTTTAATAGGGTTTGCCTTGATACAGACAATACCGTATATTATAAATGGGATTATCATGGTCCATTTTCGATGGGCACCTGTAATTTTTGATTTTAATTTGTTGATTGGGAAAGGGGTTTAGCCTTGCCCAATCAACTTCTTTGTCCATTTATCCGATTACCAATGAAATACTTTTATGCTATTCCTAATGATTGCCTTATCGTAGTCATTTTAATTGTAATATTTAGCTGCGAAAGATCTCAATCCTCTCATAATAGTGAGGTAGAGTTTACATCAAGTTATAATTTAATAGGAGAACTTTCAACTGAAATACCAATACTCAGCAAGGGGAATGTAAACCTACTAGTAATTGATACTTTTTTAGTGGTTCAGCGGCGGGAGGAGCAATTTTTTCAGATTTATAGCACACTTTCATATAAAAAGTTAGGGGATTTTGGAAAATCCGGTGATGGCCCTAATGAATTCATTCAACCATATTTAAGTAAACAGACAGGATTTAGCAGTGAAAATTATCCCGAAATTACAATCTATGATCATGGCTTAAATAGAGTTACCCAGGCAAATATTCATCAATTGATAGAAGGAAATGAACAAACCTCAGGAGAGAACCTAGATGAATTTAACCATATTATTAGGCATTTTTATTATAAAAACCAAGATTTTTTAATGGTCAATATTGAAGAGGGGGGACGATTCTCTCTATATGATTACCACTCTGGTAGCGCTAAAACCATTCCTTATCTTCCAAAAATTGATTTTAAAATACCGGACGACTTAAGGTACGCAGTTTATCGTTCAGCAGTGGTGGTAAACGAAAACAAGTGTTTGATAGCAGCGGCCCCGCTACTACTCGGTCAGCTTGATTTTTTTGATTTGGACGGAAACTATAAGAGATCCACCTACTTTGAATCCACAAATCGGCTAAAAAACAATATTGAAAATGCAGGTCCAATGGGTATTTGGAAATCAAAAATGTATATTGCTGATATGGACGCGAAGGGAGATTACATTTACGGCCTAAGCTATGACCATCCCTATGAAGATTCTCTAAATCCCGATATACCAACAAATTCAAAAATTCTGGTTTTTGATTGGGATGGACACCCTGTCAAGGAGTTAGAGCTTGAAGATGGAAGATATATTCAATCTTTTGCCGTAGATGAAAAAAACAATAGGATATATGCGTATTGTCCCCAAGAAAAAGACTTTAACTTAGTTGTATATTCAATGCCCTAGAGTGTTAGAATTCAGAAGGTCTTGTTTATAGGAAAATAATATAAGTATTATGGGCTTACTTTCACCAAGAATATTTCCTCTCTCTGATACATTAGAAGTATTTACAGAGGCAGAGTTGGCATTGGAGAATGCAGTGGCGAATTCTGATGGCGGTGGACCCAATTCATATTGCTTGGTGTCTTCAAACCCGGCAAATAACGAGGGCGGATGCCGCGAAAACCCATATGGAGGGGATGTGTGCGTGAAGTATAGTCATGGGCCAGCTTGCAACGGGACAAGAAACTAAAAAAGTGCCATCCTTTGGTTGTCTTTTGGATTCAAATGACTGTGGCATGTCTAAAGTTACTTTTAGAGCGCTAAGGTAAAAACATTTTGGAACTTGAAGACAACTCTTTTTATATTTCCGTGGGTTGATGTTTCGGCTCTATAATTTTATCCAAAGATGAAGAATTTTAGGATCTTTTGTTTATTGATGCTGGTCGGGTTTGCCTGCACCGAAAGAAAACCATTCAGCCCTTATTATCAAAAGGAAAATGCTTCGGTGTACAACAAGGCCATGGAACTGGCATCCCGGGAGATACTGGAATTCCCCCTGGATTCCAACCTTCGGTTTACTACCTATTCCATTGGAGTATCTACTGTCGAGGGCAGGGAATACTTGAGTTTCCTGGATGCCGACCTTATGACATTGGTGATATTTGACTATACGGATACCCATAAGTTACGCATAGTCCAATTCGAATACGAAGGACCAAATGGAGTGGAAAATTTGGCCACCTCTGGACATTACCTTCATTCGTTTGACTCCATCTACCTATTCCATCACTGGTCTGGGGTTTTATTACATGCGACGGATTCCGGGGAAATCATTAATCGGTATCCACTTACAGACTACGGGAATACTCCAAAACTTCCCATGCCCTTCCCAAATACCGCCGCCCCTATCCTATATTCAAAAGGTAAATTATTACTTCCCTGCACAATTACGCTGTATCAAAATGATTACCGGGACTATCCAAGCTCATTAAGCGTGGATTTGGCAACAAAGAAGGTAAATTACCTCAGCGTGTTCCCGGATTTATATAGCGAGGCATATTGGGGCAACAAATTCAAATACGAGCCAGCTATCGCCTATAATCCTACTACCGAGGAATTGGTTCTGAGCTACCCTGTGGATCATTTCCTGCAAAGAGTCAATCTTCAGACTGGGGAGGTAAGCCGGCATTTTGTAGGCTCTGAGCACTTTGAGGCTATTCCCCCTTTCAAGCAAGACATCTCCCACCATCTCAAGAGGGTAAAGGGTATCCGGGATATAGAAGAAGATGACCACGGCTCATCTACCTCCGATTACAGAGGGATATATTACGACCAAAACCATAAGCTCTATTACAGGGTGGCACTGATTAGGCCCCCTTTGGAAGGGCTGTCCGTTTCCAGGGTGCCGGACCTTTCTGTTATCATTCTCAATGAGCGCTTCGAGAAGTTGGGAGAGCGTTTATTTTCCTCAAAAGTCTACGATCCGTCGAAGATTTTCCTTTCCTCCACCGGGATCAACCTATTCCGAAGGGATAAATACAATCAAGACGAAAACAAAATAGCCATTGAGGTATTTGAGCCCGTTATGGTCGGGGATATATAGGCCGCCCGTTTGTACAGGGGTGCCTAAAAATTTTCGGGGTGCGGATGGATGCGCGGTCCGACGGGCGCTCATGCGGGCAGAAGTTGGTGGACCTTCTCCCTTCGTAGGATCATCATTATCCGGAAATCATACATGTCACGTAAACTACCACCCATGAGAGCAATTACCCTAACTATTCATTTTTTAACCCTCTGTGTAATCATTGCCTGTTCTCCCCAAGCTGAGAGGATGATACTCCCCGACGATCTTGATGTGGTAAACCAGCAATCTGGAATGGACAGTGTCTGTATGACCTGCAGCCACCAGGTTGTCGTATTTTACGATTTTGACAAGAAGAGCTTTTTCCCCTTTAGGAAGGAATATCTATGGAACCAATTGAAAGATCAATTTCCGGAGGTTGGTTTTGTCTTCTATTTTTCAGGTCGGGATAAGGAAAGGCTGGCCAAGGAGCTCAATGCGTTGGAGTTCCCATTTCCTGCATACCATGACCCGGATTTTCTTTTTTACCGGCTTAACAACTTGGATTCAATTCAAACGACCTACCGTATATTGCATTCCTTTCACCTGGAAAACGGCTTCTCAGTCAAGCCAGCTCAGATAGGTATGCGCGAAGAATTTCTCGAGGAAATGGAAAGTCTCCGTAGAAAGGACTAGGTAAAACATTTGGTTGTATGTTGCTGTACGCGAGTTTCGCATGCTCAAGTCACAATCTGATTGATACGCCATCACCCAGCTATGATCACTTGTATTAAGTCTTGACCAAATCTAAAAATCCGTTGACAACTAAAAACACAATATATAATTAAAAAAAGATTAAAATTTAATTTATTTATATTTTTCCTCAAAAATATTTGCAACTATCTATTTTTTTTCAATTTAACTGCCATAAAATATTCCTTTACTTTAAATCAAAAAAATTATGGAAAGATTGTTTAAAAATTCCAGAAGATTAATCGCCTCCCTGG
>PXCO01000375.1 GCA_003565295.1 Cyclobacteriaceae bacterium | reverse complement strand
TATCAACTCTGACTTTGTAGTGAAAGGTTTTCCTGCGCTGGTGGAATTCGGAAACAATGCTGGAATCGACAATAATGGTTATTTTTATGAGGTCATACAATACGAGGACGGTCAAAACCTGATCGAAAAGGGTTTATTAGGGAAATACACTTCGGAATATCAAAAATTACTCAACTACAAAAAAGAACCCGAGGATCCTGTGATTCTTCGGTATAAAGTCAATTTCTAACCCAAGACCCATGAAAAAATTTGCACTAGTACTGAGTGGAGGTGGATTCAAAGGAGCCTTCCAAATAGGTGCCCTGACCTACCTCAAGGAAAATTGGTCCACCCTTTTCCCCAGCCAGGAAGAAATGAAGTTTGATATCGTGGCGGGGGTTTCGGTGGGAAGCCTAAATGGTGCCCTGATTGCCTCCAAGAAATTTGACGAACTCACGGAGGTATGGAGGAGCATAGGCGAAAATGGGGTGGAGGAAATCTATACCTCTGAATTCATCAATACCCGGTCCAACTCAGAGACCCTGGAACTGGACATCAATTTCGAGAGCTTGATCAGGCGCTTCGTTCCTAACCTAAATGTGAGGGTAAGTTTTTGGGATGGGCTGAGGTTGCTTTTTTCCCAGTCTCGGAGGGACAGGTTTTTATTCGATATTTTGGCAAATGCCCAACAGGAATTCGGAGAGAATTTCCAGAAATTCAGGGCACTTGCCGACAATACCCCCCTGGATGAAAAATTGCAAAAATTGCTCAGAAGGGAAGACATCCAGGATATGGTCTACAAGTGCGGTTTTGTATCCCTGGATAGCGGGAATTACTACTCCCTGGAAAGCCAGGACTTTTCCTCAGACCGAGACTTTCAAAAAGGGGTTTTAGCCTCCTCCAGCATGCCCATGGTATGGGAGCCTGTGCCCCGGATCCAAACCAGGCATGAACAGGACATCAAAAACTGTGTTGACGGTGGGATCCGAAATAACTCCCCACTGGGAGATGTGATCGACGAGATCAACAAAGATGACTCAGGCGCTGAATATCAGATTATCGTTATCAACTGCAATACCCCGGACACCATCGCCGAGGATTTCGACAAGGCCAACATTGCTCAGATAGCCTTAAGGAGCCTTACAGACATCACCCTTTCGGAGATCTTCAACAATGACCTTGAGGAATTCCTTAGGGTAAACGACATTCTGGAACAAATAAAAGAAGTCCAGCCGGACCTGAAAATTTTCAATTATGATTTTAGGACCCGAAAGCGTACAGAGGAACAATTGCAGACCTTTCAGTCCCTGATCATTCAACCGGATATGGGGACATTGGGTGACACGCTGGTAAGCACAAAAGCCCTTTATCAGCGCAGGATTGCTCATGGAAGGGAGAAAGCTATGGATTTGGTGAAAAAAATCCAGGCAAGCAAAGGAAATTACCGTTTTCTCATTAGCTAAAAAGCAAAAAAAAGGAAGGGAAAAATTCCCCTCCCCCCATAAATCTTAACTAAAGTCGGTTCATTCAACAACAGTGATAAGACCCTCCATAGAAGCATGCGGTGTACATCTGTATACCGCAATCTCAGCAGCTAATGCTGGTGTCAAGGTAAAGGTCACATCTTCGTCACCATCCCTCGTAAAGTTAACAGCTATATTGTTTTCAAAACTCCCCTCTTCACTTCCCTGGGCAAGCAAAACATCCCCATCACCGTTCCTAAACTCCAAAGGATGGTTGGAAGATACCGTATTTCTAAACGTATATCTTCTACCTATTTCTAATTCAATTTCTGCATTTTCCTCGTTTAGGTTTACCGTTGCACCCTCACCTTCCAATTCAGTCACCAAATAAGCGGAAAAGCCTTCATTCACTAAGGATATGGTAGCAGAAACCTCTTCCCTACCCGGTAACAATACCTCATCTACCACATGGATTACTCCATTGGTAGCATGGATGTTGAGCATATTTGCTATCAGACCACCGTTTCCTATCCTTAAATTCCCCAGATCCACCTCAAGGTTACTTCCTTCCAAAAGTGTCTCCAATTCCATATTATCCCTTAAGTCTTGGGAAAATTCCCTTGTGCCGATCACGTGGTAAGTCAATACTTGGGTAAGCACATCCTCGTCTATATCATCATATCCACTTACCCCTAAAGTCTCATATAAGGCTTCAAATGCAGCATCGGTAGGTGCAAATACAGTAAAATCATCTTCAGCCCCCCCAGAGAAGGTGTCTACCAGATCAGCCCTCAATAATGCCCCCACCAGCTGTGTGAATTCAGGTTCTTCGGATTCAGTCAAACCCACTGCGATTTCAGCAATATTTTGGCTAGGTGATATAATAACGTTGTTTAAGGCATGAATCAACCCGTTGCTTGCATTTATATCTGCAGATATCACCTGCGCGGATCCATTTATCCAAATGCTTCCCTCCGGATCTATGCTTATGTAAAACAATTCACCATTTAAAGCATTCACAGAACCTGACTCAACAGCAGATGAAGGAACTTCTCCACTTACTACATGGTATTGCAGGATTGCCCCAAGATCTGGACTGTTCAAGAGGTCAGTCACCTGGAGGTTGTTTACATCCAAGAAAGCCTGAAAGGCATCATTGTTCGGGGCAAAAACTGTAAAAGGCCCATCTGCAGAAAGTGGTTCCACCAACCCGGCTTCCCCTATGGCATTTGCCAAGATGGAAAAATCTTGGTTCTCCATGGCTACGTCCACTACGGTGTTTGAAGGCATGGGATCCATACTTGGTTGCTCGTCATCGGAGCATGCTGCCAAAAATCCCAGCAAGGTAAAAGAAAGAAAAATTGGATGTAATGCTATTTTATCTAAGTATCGCAAAATAAGTTGGTTTTAGGTTTACAACACCTTTAAAACCACGAAAAAGTTTAATTGTTAGAAATTAATTATCAAAATAATTAACATGTAAACCAACTACATTAAAAAAGAAATTTTTTTCCAGGGTTCTGGGATTTTGATCAAATAAACCCGGGTCCCGAAAAAATCCTTTTATAGGGCGGGGAAAGATAGGCCTCATCCTGGGCTTTTGAACAGCAAAAAACTCTCTCTTGTAAATGGTAAAATAAAGACTGGTCAAGATATTATTCTAAGCCAATTACCACCAAAGAATGTTTAGGGATTTTGAGTGTGAGTTTTCCATTTTTAAATTCCGCATCCCTGAAGGCTTTGGGCTTTACCTGCTCCGGGTTATCAAATGTGTTGATGGCATCCACGCTGTTGCCCGTGAGCAGCTTAGCTGATCCCTGCAAGATTTTATTTACTGTCGCTCCCCTGATCTCGAAGGTCACTTCCTGAGTGTCGTTCGGGTGAAGATTGGAGACCGTAAGATGTATTTTTCCATCCTCATCCATCGATACCGTGTGACTGATCACTGGAATTCCGGGTTCATCCAGTTTCAGGTCAAAACGGCTTACTACAGGCTTATCCCAATCGGTTGTGTATCGTTCAATATTGGCATAACCAGGAAGCAAAGTCGCATTATGGTGCACTTTGTACATATTAAACACATGATAGGTAGGTGTAAGCAGCATTTTCGAGCCATCAGTTAACACCATAGCCTGCAAAACATTTACGGTTTGGGCAATGTTAGCAAGTTTCACGCGGTCGGCATGGGAATTCATAATATCCAGGCTTAAGGCTGCAATCAAAGCATCCCGTATCGAATTTTGCTGCTCCAGAAAACCCGGATTGGTTCCTTCCAGAGGATTGGTCCAGATTCCCCATTCATCCAATGCCAATACTACATTTTTTCCGGGGTCATATCTGTCCATAACGGTTTTGTGGCGGGTGATAAATTCATCCAGCAGCAAGCCTGCTTTTATTCCCCGGTAATACATCTCCTCCCCAAAATCCGTAGATGGCCCCTTATCGCTCCAGCCTTGGCCGGGAATGGTATAATAGTGCAGGGAAATGGCATCCATCTCCTGGGCCGCCTCCCGCATCAACGTTTCAGTCCAGTCATATTCGACGTCATTCGAACCACTGGCAATTTTGAACAAGCGGTTGTCGCTGTAATTTTTGGCAAAGGTCTGAAATAGCCGATACTGGTTGGCATAGAAATCGGCGGTCATGGTTCCGCCGCATCCCCAGCTCTCGTTCCCTATACCAAAGAATTTGATCTTCCAGGGTTCATCCCTTCCATTTTCGCGGCGAAGGTTGGCAAGTTCGCTGTCCCCGCCATAGGTCATATATTCGATCCAATTGTTCATTTCTGCAGGGCTGCCGCTTCCCACATTTGCCGAGATATAAGGTTCTGCACCAATCAACTCCGCAAACCGCAGAAACTCATGCGTGCCGAAACTGTTATCTTCTACCACGCCGCCCCAGTGCGTGTTGATCCGTTTGGGACGATCGGCCCGGGGCCCGATTCCATCCCGCCAATTATATTCATCGGCAAAACAGCCCCCAGGCCAGCGGATATTCGGAATCTCAAGTTCCTTCAGGGCATTTAATACATCCGTCCGGTACCCATCCTGGTTTGGTATTTCAGCATCCGGCCCTACCCATATTCCCTCATAAATTCCCCGTCCGAGATGTTCGGAGAATTGCCCGTAAATATGCTCACTGATAGTGAGTTCTCCCTGGTCGGCGTTCACGATCACCGTATTTGACTGTGCCAGTACCTGTCCTCCAAGGGTGAACAATACTGCGCTTACTACTGATAATAATTTCTTCATAAGGTTGGTATTTTAAGGTTATGGATGATTGAGTAGTTCAGGTTATTAGCATTGGGACGAAAACTTGTGAACCGTTGCGCAAAATATAATTACAAGAACTTGGGAAAACAACACTGCTACAAGACCTATTAACCAGGCATATTTTAAATTCAACAAGTGCAAAACACCATGCCTTCTAAACAAGACTGTTGCGGATAGCCAAACAACTCCTATTGCATTGGAAACAGGTGGTATCAGATCCATGACTTCTTTATGGCCAATGCCTTTTATTAATCCAAGCAAATGGATGAGTCCCTGAAACAAAACGACTATTAAAAACACCATTCTCATTGTTTTCAAGTGTTCGATTTTTCGCTCTTTGGGTTTGCCACATCAGGTTATCTGGGGAATTTATACCCAGACCTTTCCATTAAGTACTGCCCTTTATTTTATTCACTTTCCTTCAAATTAAGCACTTGAACCCTAATTGCTTATAACCAATGTGTGTGCCTAGCGTGGGCATCTGGTGCCGAAGATACCAAAATATTCCATAGAAGTGGTTGAACGCTACGGCACAAAAAGGTGTGGGAATACATCATCTCCTGTTCAATTCTTGATTTTATCGAAACTAATCAATCCCCTTTTCCAAATTATTGACCACGCCCGGATCATTGATCACCGAGTTCAACCCCTGCCGGGGTTGCCGGTTCCATCTTTCGTTTCTGTACCCCGGGTCGTGGATCCGGGGCTAATGGGGTTGAAACCCTGAAGGGTTTCTCCGTTTTTATCAATGACATAGTTCGAAAACATATTGTTTTTTCCTGGATCCCCATCCTGACAGCTATTCATTTTACTCTATTTCTGATCAAAAACAACCTCAATTTCATCCCCAAAAAGACCACGGCAGTGGCCAAACCCCATTAGCCCCGGGCCACAGCCCGGTGGTAACCCGAATCCCAAACTCCCTCCACAACCACGAAGTGGTTGAACTCCACGGAACAAAAAGGTGTGAAAAAACATCATCTCCTGTTCTATCCTTGATCCTGCCGAAACCAATTAATTTCCATTTCCAAATATTACCCCCCGTCCGATTCATCCGGCACGGGAATTCAACCCATGGCCGGGGTTGCCGACCCAATATTGAACCAAATATAAACACATGAAATCGAGCATGAGGAGAACCTCACACAGAGGGATGATTATCAAAGCGAGATTCCATCTGACCGCTGAAAAACAAATTATAAACAGATGAAATCGAGCCTGTCCTGACGGCAGTCAGGGCATGACGCAAGCGACACACAGAGGTATGATATTATTGCGAGATTCCACCCCGACCTGCGGTACGGGGCTGGTTATGGCCGCTTAAAGACAATTATAATCATGTAAAACAGTTGGTTTTTCGGGCCTCGTAATTGTCCACCGACAAGAATGCCAAAGCGGGAACCAAACCCCCACAAACCCTTGAACCCTAGCTGCTTTTATATTTCAGGTTGGCTGTAGTTCCATCAGGTGGGCATATCATCCTCACTTTCATTATTAGTTGTATTCAGGATTGCCCTTATCCGATCAATATGAACTTGGGACATTTTTGCCCTTTCAATGGCTGATTGAGAACCAACACCTTTCTTTCCCTGTGCCATTTCAGTCAGCAAATTCTTACGTTCCTCGAACATCCGTAGTGCAGTCCACATAGTTTCCTCAATCTTTTTTGTCTGTTCCGCTAAAAGGGAAGCTTCCGTGTATGCGTGCCCGGTATGGCAACGGAACCGTGAGCTGCTGTCCTTTTTTACTTTCCATAAAACACCACCGCAACCCGGACAGTTAAAGGGAACCTGATCGCCCACTTTATTAACTGAAGACAAATCGCTCAAAACACGTTCGGCAATTTTAGCCTCTATTGTTACATCTCTCGGAACAGGTATGCTTTTTCGTAATTTCTGTGGGATAAGCTGGTAAAGCAGAGGCCCCATTTCAGATATAGGCAGACAATAATCTACCTTTACATTATTCAAGGCATTTTTTGGCATAGTCGGATAATCAGCTTCGTCAGGGTCCTGCACAATACAAGTTCCTCCACAACTTTTAATGGCTTTCATTCCTGCCGTTCCATCATCAAGATAACCCGTCAGCAGTATCCCGATAACACCAGTTCCAAACCTTACTGCAGCGGATCGAAACAACGGATCAATTGCAGGACGATACCTGTTTTCCTGGGCTCCTTTGGTCACCAGTATTTTCAGGTCTTCTCCAATCATCAGGTGATGGTCTGATGGTGCCAGATATAGATACCCGGCTTTCAAGTTATTTCCGCTTATTGCATGCTGACATTTTACGGTATTTAACTTATTAAGCTCGTCTAAGAACACATTTCCTGTAGCATCAGGAGAAATATGATGGACAACCAATACCGGCAGGGGGAAGTCATTGCGCAATTGACCGATCAGTTTTTTTAATGCACTAAGCCCTCCTGCCGATGTACCTATGACAACAACCTTAGAAATTTTATCAGGCTCCTGGGTTTTAATAGCTTTTTCCATTTTGTAAGTTCAACAATTACGTGCTAAAATCCGAAACATTCTATCTCCTCTCTTACGTTTTTTGAGAAATCGTAGCCAACAGCCACATTTTTGAAGTGTTGGGGATTGCGGATGTCATAACTGTCTGCCTTTACAAAAATTAATACGGGGCAGCAAAGTTCGCATAAACACCTATACCCCAATATTTATTATATGATGTGTGTGCCCAGCATGGGCATCTGGTATCGAAGATACCAAATTATTCCAAAGGGTGAAAACCTGTGCCGATCGCCCCCGATAGCCTGTGCCGACAAATGACGGCATCCCTTGTGTGTGAGGGGAATCCACGATAGCGAATGGGGTTGAAACCCTGAAGGGTTTCTTTGTTCATCCCGATGAACTTGTAGTTGAAATATCCATGTAAAACGAAATCACATTGGGGATTACCAGGTTCCATTGATGAAAAAGATCCGCTATCCTTGATTTTGGTGAAATAACCCCTGATTTCAACCCACAAAGGACCACGGCAGTGATCAAACTCCATTAGCCCCGGGCCACAGCCCGGTGGTCTATTGAGCCCTACCCTTCATCCACAACCACGGATGTGGTTGAACTCCAGGGCACAAATAGGTGAGGGAAAACATCTTTTCCTGTTCTATCCTTGACCCTGTCGAAACCAAACAATCCCCGTTTCTAAATTTTATCCCCCGTCCGATTCACCGGTCACGGGAGTTCAACCCCTGCCGGGGTTGCCGGCTTCATATGGCATTACCCTACCCTGGGTCGTGGACACGGGGCTAATGGGGTTGAAACCCGAAGGGTTCTTTGTTCATCCCGATGAGGTTGTTGGCAATAAATCCAGGTAAAACGAAATCACATTGTTGTTTTCAATATCCCCATCCTGACTGCTATTCATTTACTTTATTTCTGATAAAAAACATCCTCGTTTTTTTCCCAAAAAAGACCACGGCAGTGGTCAAACTCCATTAGCCCCGGGCCACAGCCCGGTGGTCGTTTGCGTCAAATCCTCCTCCACAACCACGGAGTGGTTGAACTCCAGGGCACAAAAAGGTGAGGGAAAACATCATCTTGTATGCGGTCCTTAATTATATCGAATTCAATTGATTCCCATTTTCAAAATTGAGGTTTAATTTTGACCCAGTACCTTTAATCTGGGAAAAAGCCGCTTTTGCAAATAGCAGGCAAACAAATGTTAGGATTGATTTTTTTATGGCAAGGCTGTTTTTGAATTGGTTTAGAAAGGATGTTTGTCCAAGCCCACCGTTCAATTGCCAATAGGTTAAAAATAAAACCATTCCTTTGGATTTGTAAAAGGGCTAGAAAAAGAAATTAGTTAAAATATAAAAATGAGGGATAGCGAAAATTAGCGGTAAAATAGAAAAAAGAAGCCGTGTTATGGCTTCTTTTTCTATCACATTCTATTAATTATGTAACATCTCTGTTATCATAATCCATATTTGTTTCTTCTACCAAATAACCATTTTTAATTCCATCCTCTCTTAAATTTTTGACTCCTACAAAACCCCCTATAACTGCAGCTACCGCACCCAAAATTAAAGCAAGGGCCAAGTACATCGCAGCATCTCCCGCAGCCTCAGCGATATTTTCGGTAGCTTGCCTTGCGGTTTCCTCAGCTTCCTGCATCCAGTCTTCAAAATCTTCACGTGCACCTTCAAATTCAGAAAAAATATTATCCACCGTACGTCTGGCTTCTTCTTCGTTCATATCAGTACGTTCTACCACTATATTGACCAAGGCCTGTTTGTCTATTGCTTCAAATGATTGGTCAAATCTGTTTTTACTACTTCTAAAGACTTCTTCAGCTTTTGCATCTGCTTGACCTGGTCGTTTTGCCATGCCTTTAGTTCCTTCTCTGGCTTGTTTGGCAGATTTTTCAGCTTGTGATTCCAAGTATTTGGGATCTAGTTTCTCTTTTCCTGTATCCTCCAACAATGAATAAAACTCTCTTTTGGCATCCCCAAAAGATATGTCCAGGTCTTCAAACTGATTTTTTATAATCGGGCCAAGTTGATCCGATACTGCCTGGCCTGTAGTTGAAATCACACCTCCTACCATATTACCAACACCAGAAACAATACTTCCGATAACTGAAGTAAGCAACCAAGCTGAAATAAGGGTATACAACGCCCATGTCATCATTCCCTGAATTATACCGCTTGGGTTAGTAAAAGAAACACCCACTCGGGCTGCAACAAAACCCCCTAAAAAAAGCACTATCAAATTACTTAAAACCCACCAAATAATGGATCCAGTTCCTAACCCACTTAAAGGATCATGTTCTGTGGTAGGCTCAATACTCCACAATCCTATGGCTAACCCTATCAGATTTAATATCAGCATAAGGGATAGTGCCGCAATTGTGCCTGCCCAAATAGCCCCCATCGACATTGTAGTATGCGCCGGTCACAAATGCTGCTTTATCAGGATTTAACCACAAGGCCAACTTTGCTACTTGTTCAGATTCTCACAATCTGCCCATAATAGGATGCAGACCAATCAATCCTT
>PXCO01000228.1 GCA_003565295.1 Cyclobacteriaceae bacterium | reverse complement strand
ACAGCAAGAGGATGGTTAATCAGCATGAGGATGCGATTGATTTATATGAAAACGCAGCCGAGGATTCTGAGGATCCTAAAGTCAGAGCTTATGCTTCTGAAAAACTTCCAGCTTTAAGGACCCATCTTAAACATGCAGAAGCATGTAAAGAGAAATGTGAAAACGAGAAGTCATAATTTGATTGATATAAAAATGGTTGTAATGCAGTTGCTATTTCCGCAATAATTTTAACCATGTCAAAAATGGAAGAATAAAAAAGTTTAAAATTTCATCTTTTTGTGTGCAGCGAACAATGTTTGTTGCACATTTTTTATGCCTCGCGACTCAAATAAAGCATTATATTTATAATATGAAGGCGGTAGACCTGATACCCCGTCTGGAGCGGATTAAGTTCACTAAAGAGCTGGCCGAGGGCCTTGCCGAGATCTTGATGGAGCAGAAAGAAACCCAAGTGACCCGGGAATACGTTGCGCTCGTGGTCTCCCGGGCCAAGTTCGAGCTGCTCAAATGGATTGTAGGTGCCGTGGTTGTCAATGGTATCATCGCCACCGCCCTTAAATATTTGGGTAAAACAACATATCATTGTTCCAGCTTCCAAAAAAGTAACTACTTGGCGCAATGCCGTTTGGGGGTTATTGCTTGGCCTTTACGGATAAAGTAAACCCCTAAGCTTCCTCACCATTCCCCTAACACTTCCAGTCTATCCCCGGAAACATCGACCTCAAAAAGGGTGGGAATACGTATATACCTGCCGTTTTCACCTACCCTATGGCTGTGGACTGCCATCAATAATTCTCCCTCAAAGGTTTTGAACATCATCCCATGCCCATGATTAGGAGGGGTAATGGGTTCCTTTTCATGCACCCATGGCCCATCTAATGTCCCGCTTTCGGAATAGGCCACCCCTTGCGTATAGTCACTGAACACCCAACTTGTCCACAGCATTCCCAACCTTCCGGATTGGGTGTGAAAAAGCCATGGCCCATCAGTTACCTTATTGGGAATGGTATCACCTTGATCGTTTCTTTCCCGGCTCCAGGGGGAATCACTTGCTCTGAACAATACTTCCCCTTCCCCTATGGAACCACTCAGGTCGGGCTTAAGCTCTATTTTTTCTATGGTACCGTCCCAGTTTTGAAGCCATTCGTAGCAGTACACCATATAAGGCTTACCATCTGTGTCTACCCAAAAGGTGCCATCGAGGGTAGGCTTATCAGGGGGTAGATATATTGGGTCTTCCATTGGCAGATAGGGGCCTTCCGGATTTTCGCTTACCAGGATATGAGATGCCCTTCGTTCAATTACATTTCCTTTTACGGTATCAATATGTACGTCCCTGTTGGTAAAGGTGGCGAAATAATAATATTGGCCTTGGTAATGGTGCAATTCAGCTGCCCAAATCATAGGGTTTTCACCCATCCAGGAGTTTGGGTCCGTTTCAGTGACTGAAAATGGCCCTGTCCATTTTTTCAAATCCTGACTTTTCCATAACAATCCTCCTGTACCTGTCATGTAGTAGGTGGAACTTTGCTTATCTGCCAGGATAAATGGATCGCTTAGTCTAATGGAGTCCAAAGGTATATTTTCCCGAATGGGGCTTTTTCTTTGCTGGGAAAGCGAAATTTGGGTACCAAAAATTAAACATATTAGCACGAGTAAAGGGATTTTTGAATGCATCTAATTAAAGGTTTTGAGCTTGCCAGGTAACTATTTAATTCGCTTCTAGTAGCTAAAGTTACCAATTTAATGCAACATAAAGAAAAGGTGTAATCTGCCAGCACGATATGCTAAATCCTAATAGGGTGGGCATAATGGAAGCTCATTCTTCCATTATGGAAATGCTAAAACCAGTGGATTGCACAAGGTTCAGGATTTCAGCCTGGTCGATTACTGTATTTTCAAATCGTAATACCCTTTCGCAATCCTCCAGGTCTATGTTTATAAATGCATGAGGAAATCTAGATTTCAACAATGAAATGACGTGTTTTGCATCTTTGCTTCGCTCAATATTCGTTGTGAAAACCTCTATATGTGTTGAAATAGTGCGGCCTGTCATGGTGGTAAAATTAAAAGAAAAATAAAAGGGCAAAAGTTGTTAAAAGCGACATATTCGAGGGCATTTGCGACAAATTCTTTATACTTTTGAACTAAATACCATACGCATGAGCTTTGTTGGGAGGTAAGCGCTAAAGTAGCTTATGTGAATGATTTTTAACTCCTAAACCGGCTTTTATGATGCATGTATCTATCTTATTGCTGCAAAATGGGAATCTTTTTGGACTTGAGACCCCTAGGCAAGGTCTTATGGAGGCCAATGAATATCTACGTTCAAAGAAGGGAGCGCCCCCCTTCCAGATTGATTTGGTTGGGGCAGCCCCTCAAGTTAACTTTCAAGAAGGAAGGTTTGTAGTGAGGTCGGATAAGTTAATCCGGCAGGTTCCACACACTGATCTAATCCTCATTCCGCCAGTGGCTGGAAATCTCCTTGAAGCAATATCGCTGAATAGTGAGTTTTACCCGTGGATAAGGTCCCAGTATAGCCAAGGAGCTCAGGTGGTAAGTTTTTGCATGGGGGCATTTTTACTGGCCGGTACTGGTCTATTGGATGGGAAGGCCTGTGTGACCCACTGGCGGGCGTCTGAGGCTTTCCGAAAGGCCTTCCCCAAGGTCAGGCTCTTATCCGATAAACTCCTTACCGATGAAGACGGTATATATACGGGGGGAGGAGCACTTTCCTCAGCTAACCTTGTACTCTACCTAATAGAAAAATTGGTGGACAGAGAAACGGCGATTTATTGTTCAAAGATTTTCCAAATTGATGTGGGGAGAAATTCTCAATCCCCATTTATCCTTTTTCAGGGACAAAAAAACCACAAGGACCAAAGGGTATTGGAAATCCAACATTACATTGAGGAGAATTATGCCCATAAACTTTCAGTAGATGACTTGTGTGAGTATTCCTGCCTTGGCAAAAGGACAGTAGAGCGGCGATTTAAAAATGCCACAGGGAACACCATTCTGGAATATATTCAGCGGGTAAGGATAGAGGCTGCCAAAAAATCCCTGGAAATGGGGCATAAGCAGATCAATGAGGTGTTGTATGAGGTGGGGTACTCAGACCCAAAAGCCTTTAGAACCCTGTTCAAGAAATTGACCGGCATGACCCCTCTTCGCTACAAGGAAAATTTCGGTAAGACTTTTTACAAAGTACCGGGAAATAAAAGGGCAAAAAAAACGCTTTAAAGTACACCTGATAGTGATTCATGCTGATTCAACCCCATTTTAGACGTTACCATTGCCAGATTAGCCCCTATACTACGGGAAGGTAGAACCGCGGATAACTTTCACCTTGAAACCTGATAAATAGCATTAATTGTGTGTGCAATAAGTTTCAACGATTTAATTCCAAGCTCCTTTTAGAGTTGATGGTAACCATCATTTGACTTGGCACACTGATGGCCCTGACAATTCCTTTGATTTTTTGGAGGTATTTATTCTCAGGGCGATTTTTATTTTGATAATTACCTTTAATATCAAAAGTATTGATATGAATGAGCCTTATTCAAGGTTTCATGCTTATTGCTGGACGGTTGTTTTGATTTGGAGCGTTATTGGCCTACCAATCCTAGACTCCTACAGCAACATTATCCATGGCATTGTCTTATCGGCTAGCATGGGTCATTTCAAAGAAATGTGGAGAAGGGTCTTTGAAGAGTTTTTAGGGAGTGCCCAGCCCGGGGATTTTATCTGTGTTGCCCCTGAACTGTTGCCTTCAGGGGTGTATTATGCCCGCACGTTTATTCAAGAAAATCAAGAGGTGGAAGAAGGAGACAGATGGGCTCAGGCTGAATTTCTGTTAAGATCAGCCAAATTATCTTGGGAAGAAGCAATAGGGAAATTAAAATCCCTTAATGAATAATAGATTAACTAGGTTTTACCATTATAAAATTCCTAATTTTTGGAACTAATATGAGTTCGTTTATTACCATATTGTTAACATATAATCAATAAAAATAAAAATAATGTAAATTTATATTATTTTCGTTGAAAATATTTGAATAAATAATTTCTGTTGTTAACTTTGAAACATCAAACAAAGACAAACGGTCTTTACTTACAGAATGTAGGGTGATGAAATTGGCAAACATGCCCTCCGGTCTCGGGGGTGGGGAGACAAGCATAAAGCAATCATGGAGCTCGTGATTCGCCTAACTTCCCCTTGGAGGTTCGAGTCCTTCCCCTACAGCAGGTTATTTTGGGTTTATAGTTAATTGACTAAAGCTATGAGACTTTGTTTCATAGCTTTTTTTATGGGCCATAGAAAAATTAGCTTTGAAATAAGCATTTTTTATTAGAAATTGTATACCGTATACATTAATTACTCTTAATAGCCATGCGGAAAAATTTAATATTGCTTCTTTTTACCATTGCTTTGGTCTTCCCTGCAAATGCACAGGATCTTACCATCAAAGCCATCGACTTGGAGTTAGACGAGGTTCCCGGCTTTGTCCCATTTTACAGGGATAAGGGTAGGGATGCCCTTGCGGTTAATTCCATCCAATACCCTGACCAATGGGCGGCGGTGCAAACTGAGTTTGAAGGCCCGTCTGGGAACTATGACCTCACCCTAGTCACCCTCACGGAATTTGATGGGGAACCCAGCTATAAAATCCGGGTACAGGGGCGGCTTGTGGCCGACTACCAGCACCTCTATACGGGAGTAGATTTTAAGGAGGACAGGGCTACCTGGAAGAATATTCCCTTGAACAAGGGCGATATCATTAGGGTGGAGGCCAATAATGCCTCCAACGGGTTGGTGCCTGAAGGGGATGGGTTTGCCTATGCCAGGGGAAGGTGGGTACAGTTGGAATTTCGAAGGACAGAATAAGGATATACCCATTCTCCGAAGGGGAAAATTTAAAAGGGTTTGAACCATATGAGGCATTTAAGCAAATAATAAGGGTATAAGCCCCCTCTAATATGCCCTCATATGCCTTATATGGTTCCAGAAATTTTTTAGGTATCCCGTTCAAAGCCGCCCCTGTGATGGAGAAGATGAGATTAAACCATATGGGGCATATAAGCAAATATAAGGGTGTAAGCCCCCTCTAATATGCCCTCATATGCCTTATATGGTTCCAAAATATTTTTAGGTATCCCGTTCAAAACCGCCCCTGTGATGGAGAAGATGAGATTGAACCATATGGGGCATTTAAGCATATATAAGGGTATAGGCCCTCTCTTAATATTCCCTCATATGCCTTATATGGTTCCTAAAACCGCTCTTTTACCAATCCTCCGGTATCCTCACCACGCAAATGTTCATGGATTTATCATCAGTGGAGAGCATGGCCGATTGGATCTGGAACCGGTCCCCATCGGGGTGAAAGGTGGGGTGGGGGTGATCTTGAGCACTGGTTTTATGGCCTGAACTAATTAATTTCAATTCCTTGGTCCTCCTATTAATAAGGTATAGGTTCCTGGCGAAGTCATCACCCACCACCCACTTGCCATCTGGCGAACCGTGGACATGCCAAAGCCCGCTGCCACTTTCTGTTTGCCCTTCTATCCTCATTTCATGAGTCCGAAGATTGATGATGGCCAGCCCTGTGGGTCTTGCCCTGGTACCGGAAGGCCCCCATTCGGATTCCTGGCCCGGGTTTTCTGCGGTAGTGGAGGTGCTAACACCAGCGGGGCTAATAGGCCTATGTCCCATAATGGCAAAAGCCACCTCATCTTTGGTGATGACTGCCTCATGGGTTACCCAGTCAAACTCGTTTTCCGGAAATAGGGGCTTTAGACCAGAACCATCAGCTTGCACGGTCCACATTCGCTGTGGCGCTTTACCTCCAGTTTCCCAGCAAAAAACAATTTCCCCTGGAACCCAGGGGTTGGTCTGCACATGGCCCACTTGGAAGGGAACGCTTACCACATGTTGGATTTCCCCATTGCTCAGGTTCATTTTGGCGATGGCCCCTGGCCCTGCGCCCATGTTTCTGGGGCCAAAATTCTTCTCTACTTTCATGCCTTCTGAGGCATTTTCCGCGGCATAAGATTTGGAGGTTTTAAAATAAATATGGCTTTCAGTAGCGTCCAATGCCATATCTGCCCCATTTGCCCATTCTCCGGGAATTCTTCCCTGTGTTCGTAGGTAACTGTCCCGATCTTTCAGGCTTCCTCTCCTACTATCCTTGAAAAGGGAGGCCAGGTCCACTGCATTTACAAGTAGGTCATCACCCCCATCGGCTTTCTGTAGGTAATAGAGGGTCATGTTCTTTTTTGAAAGCGTTAACATACCCAAGTACCCCCCTTCGGTCACTTGTATTATTTCACCACTTTCCTCGTTTACCGCCAGGGCCTCACCCGGTATCCTTTTACTTCTAAAGACCAGCCATTCACCATCCGAGGTCCATTGCGGATGAGTGGGATAAATTTTGGAGTCACCGGCAGGTGTACTGGTCAAGAAATGGAGTTCCACCCCAGTGACCGGGTCTTTTTTAACTACTTTTTCGGAAGGCAAGCGGGTGCCTATTTGGGCAGATAGGTGAATACTAAACCCGAATAAAAAAAGGAGGACCGGAAATGGATGGAGCATGAACTTCAGCATTGATAATCGAAATGACATTTGAAGGAATGAATATAAATGGAAAAAATGAAGGCTGCCAGTTAAACTTCACAAAGGGTGGCACGTAAATTTTTTCGAAGGTTGGGCAATATTTTTTTTTATTTTAACCATTATTCTTTATCATTGGAAAGTGGAGATAAGGTAATGCTTAATTTTGTCTTTCAGTGATAGATTGAATTAACATTTTGAATTTTATTCTATTAAAAGTGTTTTGCTAACATTCATCTTGGAGTAGGATATGGTGGATTCCCTTCTCTAAATCCATTGTATGCTGTATACCAAATTGATTTGTCTCAATGATTAGTTTATATAAACCCAAATTAACTTATGAAAAAAAATTTACTAGGACCGATTCACGGTTTACTGCCTATTCCTATAATGGTATTGGCAATTGGATTAAATTTTGGGCTATTTGCCCAAGATAGCGGGATAAGGAGCAGTCCGGAGATTTTTCTATCGGATCAACCAGTTTTGGCACGGACTACAACGGAGACCCCTAAAAATCACAGCGTAATGGATGTTACCATTACGGGAACCGTAGTGGATAGTAACGGATCACCCATCCCGGGAGCCACCATTTCGGTACCTGGGACAAATATTGGAACGGTAACCGATATTGATGGTCAATACTCTATTACCGTTCCAGAGGGAGTTACCTTGGTTTTTTCTTTTATTGGTTATGAAAGTAAGTCAGTAGGAGTTGGAAACCAACAAGTAATTGATGTGACATTGACAGACAGTGCCCAGGCTTTGGACGAAGTAGTTGTGGTAGGATATGGTACCCAGAAAAAAGCCAACCTCACGGGTTCCGTGGCTAGCGTAGGAAATAGGGATATTGAGAACAGGCCGATAACCAGCGCTGCAACCGCCTTACAAGGTACGGTTTCCGGGGTTCATATCAACCAAAATTCTGGCCAGGCAGGCCGTGATGGAGTACAGGTTAACATTAGAGGGATTGGGACATTGAATAATGCGTCACCCCTCGTATTGGTGGATGGCATTGAAGCACCACTAAACAATATTAACCCGGACGATATCGAAACCGTTACCGTATTAAAAGATGCGGCCTCTGCTGCCATATACGGTTCTAGGGCTGCCAATGGGGTAGTGTTGGTGACAACCAAGCGGGGAGCCGCCAAGGGTGAAAAGGTCAATTTCAACTATAGCGGATTCATAGGTACATCGGAAGCCATCCGATTGCCGGAGATGGTCACGAATTCCGTGCAGTTCGCCGAGTTATGGAATGAGGGGGCCACTAATTTCGGAAATCCGGTAAGATTTTCTCCAGAAGACATTGAAGGGTTCCGGCAAAGAGGCATCAACACGGACTGGATAGATGTGGTATTCAGAAGGGGAATGATGCAACAGCACAATTTCAGTGCCTCAGGGGGTACGGAGAAAACCAATTTTAGGTATTCATTCGGGTATTTGGACCAAGAGGGTACCATCCCCAATTCCACCTTTCAGCGATACAACACAAGGCTCAACCTGGACACCGAAGTTACGGAAAAGATCAGGGTCAGTACCAGCCTCTCCCTCACGCGTGGAGAAATGAACGCACCAGGTCAAAACGTGTTGGGGGACGGTAACGTGGCGGGGTTGGCCATTCAGGGTTTACCCTTCAATACTCCCTATGATGACCAAGGAAGGTTTGCATCCCCCTTAGGACTGGCAGGAAGGGCCAACCCAATGGCAGTAGCCGCTTCCAGGGAATTTGGTGAAATAGACACCCATATTTTAGGAAACACCTATGTGGACTACCAGGTGATGGAAGGCCTGAACGTGAGGGGTACAGCGGCCGTGAATTACAGGACCGTCAACCGAGCCACCTGGAACAACATGGTGGAGCATTTTGATATCATTACTGGAGTACCCATGCCAATAGCCCCTCTAAGGGGCAGGAACAGGTATAGTGATCAAGGGTTGAATATCACGACCTGGCTTCAGGCCACCTATCAAAGAAGTTTTGGGGACCACAATTTCAATGCGTTAATTGGTTATAACCAAGAGGAACACACCAGCGACAATTTTTCCACCTTCAGGGCTGGGCAAATTTCCAATAGCGTAAAAACCCTGTCCTCGGGCGATGCTTCCACGGCAACAAATGCTGAAGGAGGAACTACCTGGGCACTACAGTCTTATTTTGGAAGGTTGAATTACAATTTTAATGAAAGGTACCTGTTTGAGGCCAACATGCGGTATGATGGGACATCCAGGTTTCTAAGAAACAAGTGGGGAGCGTTTCCTTCTTTTTCTGCGGGTTGGGTCTTGTCCGAAGAAGACTTTATGAGAGGTGTGGGATTTGTTGATTTTATGAAAGTCCGGGCCTCTTGGGGCTTGCTGGGTAATCAAAATATTGGCGACTTTAGGTATGCACGTAACCTTTCTCTAACTCAGTCATACAGTTTTGGGGGCTCAATTGTGCCCGGAGCTGCCATTACCGAACTGGGAAATCCCAATTTGTCCTGGGAGTCCACGGAGATGACCAACATAGGAATCGACCTGGGATTATTTGAATCCAAGTTGAACATTGAGGCGGAATATTTCAATAGATATACTTCAGGTATATTGTACGACCTGCCTACTGAAATTACAACTGGGTTCAGTACCCAAATTTCCAATGCGGCAGAAGTAAGAAATGAAGGCTGGGAGTTAAATATCAACTACATGGATTATTTTGGGCCGGTTAAATTTTCTTTTGGCGGTAATTTGACCAATGTAAAAAGTACGGTGATGGAATTGAACCCGAGTATACCCAGCGAATTGGATAGAGCGATACAGGGAAGGATGATCATACAACCCGGGTCCCCTATTAATTCATATTTTGGTTATCAATCATTGGGGCTTTTCCAAACTCAAGAGGAGTTTGACAATGCCCCCAACCATTCCATGTTGGATCCCAATTATGGGGTAGGGGATGTGAGGTTGGCCGATATCAGCGGCCCTGAGGGAGTTCCCGATGGAATTATTGACCAACATGACAGAGTGGTGATGGGATGGCAAAATCCGGAATGGCTGTTTGGCTTTAATTCGAGGGTAGAGTATAAGGGAGTTGACCTATTCATCCTGTGGCAAGGCGCAGGAGGCTACCATGGGTATTCCAGTGAGGAGCTTGCTGCCCCATTTTTCAACACATCAGGCTTGGTAGCGCTTTGGGAGGACAGGTGGACCCCTGATAACCCTGATGCTTCCATGCCCAGGATGTTTGTTTCCAACGGGCCGAGCAATAGTGTAGACAATTCCTTTTGGCTATATGACAGGACCTTTCTGCGGTTAAAGAATCTACAAATTGGTTACACGCTGCCTCAGACACTTCTCGAGCGGACCTTTTTACAGTCGCTTAGGGTGTTTGTAAACGGAAGTAATTTGCTGACCTTCACCGAATTTCCCTATCTGGATCCTGAGAGACCCCCAGGTGCGGATCGAGGCACCAATTCCTACCCTAATTTGAGGGTCTTTACAGGAGGCTTAAACATTAATTTCTAATAAGTAAGAAAGATCATGAGAAAGTTAATATACATCATCGGGACATTCAGTCTCTTATTGAGCCTACCTATCGCTTGCAGTGATGATATTTTGCACAAGGAACCCATAGGTTTTGCGGCGGCAGAAGGGTTTTTCCAAACCGAGAATGACATTATGGTTGGAATTAATGGGATTTATCCCATTTTCCAAGGTAGTATATGGGGAGGCGCATTTGTGCATGTTCAGCCACACTTCGAATCGGCCACAGACAATGCCGTCCTCTGTTGTGACTGGGAACATGGGTTTACGGCTATAGCACGGGGAACCATGAGCCCTACTTCCGGGGGGATAGTCGGTTGGAAATACAATTTTGGATACCAGGGTTTGGCACGGATCCATAATGTTATGGAAGTGATTGAGTCGGGGACCATTGAGGATCTTACCCCGGAAAGAGCGGCACTTTGGCTGGGTGAGTTGAGGTTTTTGAGAGCGTTTATATATTCTGAGATGGCCACAGTTTATGGTGGAGTACCTTTGGTTACCAGCATGATTTCCAATCAGGAGGCAGAAGCATTGACCCGAAGCACTAAGGAAGAAGTGATCAATTTGGTACTTCAAGACTTGGATTATGCCGCTAATAACCTTGGGTATACACCAACCAATAACCAAAATGGACGCCCCACGAAGCAGGCTGCATTGGCGCTAAAAGGGAAGGTGCTATTATATAACGATAGATGGGCAGAAGCTGCTGCGACGTTCAAAGAAGTCATCGACGCGGAAGGGGCGCACGTTTACCTTGATGATGACTATGAAGGACTCTTCAGGGGAACCAATGAGCTGAGCCCTGAAATATTATTCAGTATTCAGTACATGACGGATGCAGGAGGAGAAGGAAGTTTCTTACAAGTGCATTATGCACCATCCAGAATTCCAATCGGAGGTGGATGGGGAGCATTCACCTACACCCAGAATCTTTTGGATGCCTATTATATGAATGATGGACTACCCATTCATGAATCTCCTCTTTATGATCCGGAAAATGAAACCGCCAATCGCGATCCAAGGTTGCGCTGGACATTTTTCTTCCCTGGTGATGAGTACCGAGGGGTTGTACTGGAGAACCCCGAGAATTTCCTGGTAAATGGGTCGGCAACAACTCACCCAGACGCGGCTATAATGAGAAGTAGGAAATGGGTGTCTGAAACAGGAAATACGGGAACTGATAATAGCCCTGTGAATTTGGTCTTACTGAGGTATGCTGATGTGCTGTTAATGTATGCAGAGGCTCAGAATGAGGCCTCCGGTCCGGATGCCACCGTCTATGAGGCAGTAAATAAGATAAGGTCCAGGGCAGGTATGCCGGATTTTAGGCCCGGGATGAGCCAGGACGAGATGAGGCAGGAAATCCGACACGAAAGAAGGGTGGAATTTGCCATGGAGGGAACAAGGTATTTTGATTTGTTGAGGTGGAGAACGGCTGAGGAGGTTATTCCTTCCCTTCCAAGCTTGGAGAACAGGCAGTTTGATCCCTCCAGAAACTATCTTTGGCCAATACCTCAATCGGCCATGGACGGGTTCTCGGACATAGAGCAAAACCCGGGATATTGATGATTTAAGGGACATCCTGTCAGGATGTCCCTTTATCCACTAGGTATTTAGCCGTCATCCCTATGGGATGATGCAGCTTCATCAAGATCAGCTCCTTCAAAGTGTGAGGTAATTTATGCGGTTGGCTATTTGTATTTTCATCACTATTACCTTGGTTTTGGAATCAATGGCTCAGCGGCAATTCATCGATGTAACCCATGAAGCTGGGATAGACCATGCCTTTGAAATTTTTCAGGGGATATTTGGGGGAGGTGCAGCTGTTGTAGATTTCAATAACGACGGGTTTGAGGATATCTTTATCACCGGAGGAGAGGGCAAGGATGCCTTTTACCTCAACAATGGGGACGGCACCTTTACAAATATAATTGATGAAGCCGGTTTTGAAGACCTGAATGGAGTGGTTACTCAAGGTGTGGTCAGCGCGGATGTCAACAAGGATGGGTGGGTCGATCTTTTTATCACTACCATTGCTAAGGTGGAAAATGGGAAGTTTGCAGCTACCTCCAACTTTTTATTCATCAATGCTGGAAATGGGAAATTTGTCAACCGCACCAAAAGTTACGGCCTTGACCGGCCAACTTTTTCCACAGGAGCAGCCTTTGGGGACTTTAATAATGACGGGTTCCCGGATTTGTATGTAAGTAATTTTTTTGACCGGTTCTCCGGAAGGCTTGATGAGAAAATGGGTGCAATCTCTGAAGGAGACCGTGCTCCCGCCCATGATAACTTATACCTCAATTCCGGCGGCGGTCGATTCGTGGATGTTTCTGAGGAGTACGGTATGACTCACACTGGCTTTGGATTTGGAGGGGTTTTCACCGATTTTGACAATGACGGGGATTTAGACCTAATGGTCATCAATGATTTTGGCTACCTGGCTACTCCCAACCTACTTTACAGGAATGAATATCCCCAAAAGGAATTCAAGGAGGTAAGCAAGATGATGGGATTTGACCTTGCCATAAATGCTATGGGGGTCGGAATTGGTGATTATAATATGGACGGCTGGATGGATTACTTTATTTCAAACATCGCCTCCAGTCCGTTTTTAGTGAGCCAGGGAGGGAGAGATCAACCTTTTTTGAACAAAACCAAGGAGCTAGGGACTTCTCACCCGAATCTTTACACTTCTGAAGGAAGAGAAGTATCCACGATTAGCTGGGGGGCTAACTTTTTTGACTACGATAATGACATGGATTTGGATCTTTTTGTGGCTAATGGTTGCTTAAATCCCACAATTTTTCCCAACCCCAATTTAATTTTGGAAAATTTCAATGGTCAATTTGTGGTAAACGGCCCCTCCTTAGGACTATCCGATCCCTCAATTGGAAGAGGCTCTGTGATCCTTGACTATGATAATGACGGCAATTTGGATGTTCTGGTGGTAAATCAAACCAAGATTGGAAAAAGTGAGGTCCCCTTTCAAAACTATGGGGTGCGTTTATTCAGAAATGAAGGCTTTGGAAACAATTGGTTGAAAGTAAAGCTGAAGGGTAGAACTTCTGATAAGTTGGGGATAGGATCAAGGATAGAAGCCTACGTGAAAGGCATTAAAATGATCAGGGAAATTGACGGTGGTTCCAGTCACCTTTCTCAAAACAGTACAATTGCCCATTTTGGCCTTGCCAACAATGAAATGGTGGATTCCCTGCTGGTGAGGTGGCTGGGAGGGGATATTCAGCGATTTTATGACCTCCCTGCAAATCAATTATTGGAAGTGGATCAACAGGCCCTGATTACCAGTTTACCAACTTCTTTAGCTTCTGACCCTCCTTTAAAACTTTTTCCGAGTCCGGTTAATCGGCTACTTCACCTTAGGATAAATGATCAAATAGGGACCTCAGATCTAGAAATTGAGATATATGATACAATGGGACAGGTGGTTTTGAACCGAAAGATTCAACCGGATAAGCAATCAGGTATATATAAGATTGAAATTGGCCTACCCGATTCAATGTCACCAGGCCTTTATTTCCTGCGCTCATTGTCTCATCCCACGGTTGCGCCAATCAAATTTCTTAAGGAATGACGGTAAAGTTTCCGACATATCTAGCACTTTGGTTCTTGATGCTTTGCCTTTTCCCTAGTAGCGTAAATGCACAGTCTTCCGTTGCCAGGGAATGGAACGAGGCCTTGTTACTGGCCATACGAAATGATTTTGCCAGACCAACGGTACATGCAAGAAACCTGTTCCATGTTTCGGCGGCCATGTATGATATTTGGGCAGTTTATTCCAAAAAAGGCAAGTCCTATTTCTTGGGACAAACACATGGGGGGATTTCCATCCCATTCGATGGGGTTCCTGATCCCGTGGATCGATTAAGTGCCCAGGAGATAGGAATAAGTTACGTCGCCTACAGGCTGATTAGGTTCAGGTTCCGTAATAGCCCAGGTTGGGAAAGGATTTATCATCATGTGGATAGCCTGATGTCAGCAAAGGGCTTGGATATGACTTTTTTTGATGAAGAATACCAAAGTGGAAATCCAGCTTCACTTGGCAACTACCTCGCTTCCCGCATCATTGATTTTGGGTTACAGGACGGATCTAATGAAGGTGGGGGTTTTCAAAATTTGGAATATAAACCGCTAAACGAGCCCCTGTTATTAAGCGAACCGGGAGTGGGGGCACTTGAATATCCCAACCGTTGGCAACCACTCACCTTTGAGACCTTTGTTGATCAATCGGGAAATCAAATGGCGGCTGGCACACCCCCATTTTTAAGTGCAGAGTGGGGCAACCTTATTCCCTTTTCCCTTATAGAAGATGATTTAACGGTTCATGAGGTGAATGGAAGAATATGCAGGGTTTATCACGATCCAGGCCCCCCGGTTATGTTGGAGGATAAGCAGCAGGAAATGAATGAAGCCTACATCTGGAATTTCCAATTGGTAGTAAATTGGTCTGCCCATTTGGATCATGAAGATGGGATAATGTGGGATATATCTCCCCGTTCAATGGGTAACTTCAGTGAAGATGATTTCCCATTTACCCAGGATGCATACCAGCAGTTTTATGATCCATTCGAAGCCGGGAAAATTGTGGGCTCCGGTTATACCCAAAATCCCTATACTGGAAGGCCCTATGAGCCTCAAATCGTACCGAGGGGGGACTACACGAGGGTGTTGGCGGAATTTTGGGCGGACGGTCCGGATTCGGAAACCCCTCCCGGCCATTGGTTTTCCATATTCAACTATGTAAGTGACCACCCAGAGTTTCAGCGTAGAATGGAGGGGAAGGGAAAGGAGCTGGACCCTCTGGAATGGGAGGTTAAAGGCTACTTTACTATGGGAGGAGCTATGCATGATGCAGCGATTGCTGCGTGGAGCACCAAGGGATATTATGATTATGTGAGACCTATTTCTGCCTTCAGGTACATGGCCAAGATGGGGCAATCCAGTGATGATACCTTGGCAAATTTTCATCCACATGGAGTCAAACTGCAAGAAGGATGGGTAGAGTTGGTTAGGGATGATGATCCGCTGGCAGGTAAAAACGGAGAACACATCGGGAAGGTCAAAGTAAAAGCCTGGAGAGGCCATGGATTTATCTCCACCACTGAAGACATTGGGGGGGTGGATTGGGTCTTGGCCGAAAACTGGTGGCCTTATCAGCGGCCTACCTTTGTTACACCTCCTTTTGCTGGCTATGTCTCAGGGCATTCTACCTTTTCCAGGGCTGCTGCCAGGATAATGGCAATACTGACTGGGGATGAATTTTTTCCGGGGGGATTAGCAGAATTCCATGCCGGGAAAAATGAATTCTTGGTTTTCGAAAGAGGGCCAAGCACTGATGTCATTTTGCAGTGGGCTAGGTATGTTGACGCCTCGGACCAATGTAGCCTATCTCGGATTTGGGGAGGAATACATCCTCCAATAGATGATATCCCTGGAAGAGTGATAGGCGAGAAAGTAGGTAAATCGGCCTTTTATCATGCAAAAACTTATTTTGAAGATGTGGTTTTATCTAATTTTCCTAGGAGCGAAAAAGTAGGGGTGAAGGTTTACCCAAACCCAATAAATGCGGGAGGATCTTTGTGGTTAAAACTACCCGATCAATCAAAACCCTATCAGGTTTCATTAATATCTGCCAGTGGTAAACCTATTTCAGTGTTCACCATAGATCCTATGACACAAAATGAATGGGAGATACAAAATTTAAATATATCCCCGGGGATATATTTTCTGAAAATAAATGACGGTATCGAGCAATGGAGGGAAAAGATCCTGGTCAGGTAATTCGCTTTTCTATAGCAAACCGGTATAGGACCATTAACCCTATTAGCAAAGCAATTCCCAACACCCAATAGAAGAACATGCTTTGGGAAGCGGGCTGTTCGACCGTGATGAGTTGATTGACTTCCTGGTTGACCAGTACCTGCTCCTTACCTCCAAGCCATTTCACTTTCAGGGTGTCCACTTTTTCCGCATCCCTCAATCCAAAATGGGCAATTACCGAGTTTTGGGACAAATGACTGCTTCCTCCGTCAATTTCTCTGATCAAAGTTAGGTTGCCAATTTTTGCCTCAATCCTGGAACCAATCCCATTAAGGTCGGTATCCGTACCTTGTAAGGCTACTTTCAGCCAATTTCCACGGCTTGAGTCATTTCTGAACAATAAGGTAGGTGAAATATGGGGAAGGCCATCATTTACCGGGAATTGGTTGATGACCAATAGATCCAGATCCCCGTCATTATCATAATCGAAAACAACAGAACCTCTTGCAATGCCAATGTCATTGACTCCTTTGGTTGCAGCCCTGTCCACATATTGCCCATTTTCTAACTCAAAGAAGTAATTCGGAATAGGAAACACCTCGGGGTTTAAGGCTCCGTTTGCCACAAATAATTCCAGTTGGGTGTTATGGTTAAAATCCGCAAAATTAGCCCCCCAACTGATGGGTAAACTTGGACGCCCTTCCTGACGGATCATGTTGATTTTAATACCTAATTCTTCATTTTTATTAACAAAAGCTTCCGCCGGCCCCTGTGAGACCATGAATGGATTGGCCTTGATATTGGTGAAATAATAATCCAACCATCCATCCTGATTGTAATCACCTACAGCAATCCCCATCCCATTTATCGGGAGATCCATATCCAGGGAATCTCCAAGTTCTAAGAATCTGGGCTTGGGGTATTGATTTTGGAAAAATTGATTTGGGGTGGATTTGTAGCCAAAGTCATGATTTACGATAAGGTCTAGGTCACCGTCATTGTCATAATCTGTAAAGACCCCACCAAATCCAAAACCTTTGAAGTTCAACCCATAGTTTTCATATTCATCCACAAAGGCTTTCCCTTTCTTGTTAATGAGTAATAATCCTTCGGCCATTTGATTCGAACCCACGATGATGGCATCATTCATAATGTGCAGTTTACCATCAAACATATTGAAGTAGTTGCCTACAAAGATATCCGGGTAGCCGTCGTTGTTGATGTCCCCAAACATGGCTCCGGTGCTAAAGGTCTGATACTTATCAAGTCCGAACTCCTTTGTGGCGTTCCTAAAGGTGCCGTCGCCGTTGTTAATGAAAAGTAAATTCTCAGCCCTTGGAATGGGGTCTTCGCTGTCTTTGAGTTTTATAGTGGTGATGAAAAGATCTCTCCACCCGTCCCTGTTGACATCTGCCGAAATGGCTCCTTGGGTAATGTATTTTTCTTCGGTACGAAGACCTGATCCCTCGTAAACATTCTCAAAAGTCCCATCTCCCTTATTCAGATATAGTTGGTCATCAGCTACACCCCCGGTAATAAAAAGGTCTTCCCATCCATCATTGTTGAAATCAAAAACCACTGCCCCACCTCCAAAGGTGCCTTCAAATACTTTAAAAATATGATCTATTCCGGATGACTCCGTGACATCGGTAAATGCAGATTGGGGCCAGGCAAAATAGGGAGACCCAAAAGTGAAAAGGATAATTAAGGCTAAGCCATTTACAATTGGTTTTTTCAAGCCCCAAAAAGCGTTTAATTTTATTAATTGTCCCATTTTAGCGCATTGATGTTTTCTCCCACTTTTCTTCCTTCTTCCAGCCCGACCTCATTGTCAATCTGAGCATGTATTCCCCCTAAAAAACGGGAATAGGCGGTTTCTTCTGCCACCTGCCAAAATGAAGAAAAACTCCTAGGCTTATATTCCACGTTCCTCAGTTTATCTTTCTTTCTGCCTTGATGAGCATCGTCTTCAAAATGGATGACATCTCCAAACAAACCTGCCAATACGGTGGCCACAGCCCCTGCCTGAGTGGCATGTCCGGAGGGGAATGCAGGAAAAGGTGGGTCAGGCCAGAATGGCTCCCATTCATCGTCAATGTTTTCAAACACGTAGGTTGATGGTCTTTCTGAAAAATAGTGATACTTCATCCTCCAACAGACCGTAAAAGCATCCGCCACCGCCATACCCACCCTGGCATAGGCTTCTGCTGCTGTAACTAGGTCTGGCAATTTTTGCTCCAATACTAAGCCCACAAGATAATAAGAATGTCCCGGTGGGGTAAAGGTATCAGTTGGGTCATCATTCCACCAGATGGCAATTTCTTTTTCCTCCAGTGTTAAATTGGTGTTGCTTTCATATACTTCGAAGAAGGTTTGAAAATATTCAGAACCTTCGAGGGTGTCATAGGGAAGAAATTCCGGTATTGCCCAATCGGCATTCGCCGGTAAAAAAGTTCTGTTTTCTCCCCAGTAGGGATGTAAGGGTAATCTGCTTATCGTTTGAGCAAAAAAAGGAGGCCGCCAGTAGCCCTCACCCTTTTTTGCTTCCATTTTGCTGTCGAAATTTTGCAGATATCCTCTATGCCCACCATCCTTCATTGACCATTTAAAGATGGATTGGGCCACCTGTTCACCAAATTCAATAGACCGTGTAATCACATCATCCTCCTCCTCTAGCGACAAGGAGTTGAGGATCAAGGCAGACAAGGAGTCGATTTTGTGAACATATTCCTCCGAGGCCTGCTGGTATATACTTTTTAAAATATAGGATTGACCGGCATTTAGGCTGATTTTCCAGTTGTAGTTTTTGTTTTGGTCGGGTTTCACTAATTCCCCAAGGCCGTTTAGCTGGTGTGCAATGGATTTTTTTTGTTGATCTCCATTGACCACAGATTCATACATGGTTAATCCAAAGTATCCAAATGCACGACTGGCAAATGTTGGGGAATTGCCAGGGGTATGAGCGGTCAAATCCAAAGCCATATTTGCCCACAGCACGGCAATTTCATGTTCGTTTTCGAATGAAAGAGTAGGCTGATCTTCAGGTTTTTGGCATGAATTTAAGAGGAATAGCCAAGCAATGCTACTTAAAACTAATAGTAGGCGACCAAACATAAAGTATTTTGGGAAACTGTTTTTTGACCGGATTGATTTCATGGGCAAATTGAGTCACGGGTGCAATACTCCGGTAATTCGAGCTAAACTTAAAATACCTCTGTCTTATATCAAACTTTTACCCTTCATTTTTTGTCAATTCTAAGCATTCCAATATTTTTCTACAGTTAACCCGTGAGATTTCAGCCAATTTCTACTCTTATAAATCCAGCTAACCGAAAAACCGAGAATGCAGATGACCATTAATAAGTCCCGGATAATCTTAGGCAGCGCAATTACATGTATCGTGCTACTGGCACAAACGAATATTTCATTGGGCCAACGGCAGATGGAATTTTTGGAGCGGGGACTGGTAGGGGTGCCCTCAGAGGATGGAATGTTGTTGAGCTGGAGGATGTTGGGCACCGATCCAGACCAAGTGGGGTTTCACGTGTTCGAGCAAACAGCGAGCGGGGAAACCAAACAGCTCAATGATGAATTGGTCACAAAAAGCACCAACTATTGGGTTGCAAACCCGGAGAAGGGGAGTGCCTATATGGTAAAAGCATACAGTGGCGGCAAATTACAGGACGAATCGGATCCGGTTTTGCCCTGGGAAAAACCATATCTTTCCATTCCCCTCAAAACACCAGAAGGATACACGCCTAACGATGCCTCGGTGGGAGACCTGACAGGTGATGGAAGGTATGAAATAGTCATCCATATGACCGGCAAAGGGCACGACAACTCCCATAAGGGGTTTACGGATGAGCCTATCCTCCATGCCTATACCCTGGAAGGGGAGTTTTTATGGGAAATCAACCTTGGGAGGAATATTCGTGAAGGGGCACATTATACACAATTCATGGTGTACGACCTGGATGGGGATGGAAAGGCGGAGCTGGCCTGTAAAACCGCAGATGGAACCAGGGATGGTGCGGGTCAGGTCATCGGGGATGCAGCTGCTGACCATAGAAATGAAGACGGGTACATCCTAAAAGGCCCGGAATTTCTTACCGTTTTCAACGGGGAAATCGGTGCAGCCATGGCAACAGTGGACTATGTGCCCGGAAGGCATCCGGAAACCCAAAACCCCAGCCCTGATCAGATGAACAAGGTTTGGGGCGATGGATATGGCAACCGCCTGGATCGGTTTTTGGCCGGCATTGCCTACCTGGATGGGGAACGTCCCAGTTTGATCATGAGCAGGGGATATTATACCCGTACTGTAATTGCCGCTTGGAATTGGAGGGATGGTGAACTTACGCAGGAATGGGTTTTTGATTCCCATGATGGCAACCCTGAACACCTAACATATGCTGGCCAAGGATTCCACAGTCTGAGCATCGCCGATGTGGATGGGGATGGAAAGGATGAAATCATTTTTGGTTCCATGGTATTGGACAATGACGGCACGGGACTTTACTCTTCTGGCCTGGGTCATGGGGATGCCATGCACGTATCCAACATCGATCCCTCTATACAGGGGCTGGAGGTATTCGGGATTCACGAAAGGGCCCAACATCCCCATGCAGCCAATTTGCGGGACGCACTAACCGGGGAAGTGCTCTGGTCTTACCCTTCCGAGGATGTGGGCAGGGGACTTTCCATTGACATAGACCCCAGGCACGAGGGCCATGAATGTTGGGCATTGGGAGAAGGCCTGTCCGGCCTATGGAACGTAAAAGGGGAGGAGATTTCCAGTCAACGCCCTTCCTCCTGCAATATGGCCATCTGGTGGGACGGGGATTTGCTCAGGGAACTGCTGGATGGGGTAAACATAGATAAATGGGATTATGAGCAGGAAACCTCCAGGCGTATATTCTCCGGTGAGGATTTTCAGCTACTCAAAAATAACGGTACCAAATCCAACCCCTGCCTTTCGGCAGACATCTTGGGCGACTGGAGGGAGGAACTTCTGGCCAGGACGGAAGATGGGAAAGAATTGAGGATATTCTCTACACCCCTTCCCACCGATCATCGGTTATATACCCTTATGCACAACCCCCATTACAGGCTGAGCATTGCCTGGCAAAATGTAGCTTATAACCAACCCCCACATACGGATTATTTCTTGGGGGCAGGTATGGAAAAACCTGCAAAACCGAAGATCAGGCTGGTACAATGGGACAAACGTTTCGGGGATTGATGCTTCCCCGATTGAAACCCCTCTCCCGGATATGAAGTTGGAGAATATGTGGAGGCAATGAATTAGGGAGGGCAACTAGTCGTAATGTGTTGAGGGGGTTTGGGATAGGGCTCCCAGGCATACCATTTGGCCTGCATGTTCCAATTCACTTAATGAAGAGCATCCAGGGCCTTTTTTACAGAGCCTTTTTCCATCAACAATTGCTTTGCCTCTTCATAATTATCCATACCGGATCTTTCCATCAGCATTTTCACGCTTCTGTCTATGATTTTTTCATTGATAAGGACCACGTTTACCATTTTATTGTCCTCCACGCGCCCTAATTGGATCATGGTCGTGGTGCTGATCATATCGAAAATCATCTTTTGGGCAGTGCCACACTTCATTCTGGTGCTGCCTGTCACAAATTCCGGCCCTGTGATCACCTCTATGGGCAGGTCTGCTTCTGCGGCAATGGGCGATTCAGGGTTACTGACCAAGCAGCCCGTAGGGATGGCGTTTTCCCGGCATTTTTTAAGGGTGGCCAATACGAATGGGGTGGTGCCACTGGCGGATATTCCCAGCACAAAATCTTTAGGGGTAACTTTGTTTTGTACCAAAGCTTTCCATCCCGCGTCCCGGTCGTCTTCTTCTTCCTCACGGGCTTCCACCAGTCTGTCCACTCCTCCTGCTAAAATCACATTAACCATGCCTTTGGGCACCCCATAAGTGGTGGGCAGCTCTATGGCATCCAGCACCGATAGCCTACCCCCACTGCCTGCTCCCAGGTAAAAAAGTCTGCCCCCTGCCTTTAGTTGCTCGACAATTTTTTGAATCACTGCGTTGATTTGGGGTAATGCAACTTTGATGGCCACGGCCACTTTTTGATCTTCCTTGTTGATATTTGCCGTTAACTCCTCAATGGACATTTTTTCCAAATGTCTGTAAATGGAAGGTTGCTCGGTAATGCGCGTCATAGGTTTTGATGTAAATGGTGACTTATATTGCTTCAGGACCCCCGGTGTCAACGTTAGAGAATTCACCATGGGCAGTTTTTATGGTGGAAATATCTGCTTTTAGCCGCTGATAAAACAAGGCAAAATCAGATGAATGGATGACTATATTTATCCCTTCTTTCATCCATTTCACCTGCCTTTCGGGACTTTCCGAAAAATGGATCCCCACAGCTAGCCCATTCCTTTTGCAAGTATCAATGATCTTTTTCACTGCCGCCTCAAAGTCTGGATGGTCATACTGCTCGGGAATGCCCATGCTTATGGACAAATCGTGCGGGCCTATAAATACCGCGTCCAGCCCTTCTATCGAAAGGAGACTGTCAAGCCTGTCCATGGCCGGAACACTTTCTATATTGGCGATGCAAAAACTCCCCCTATTATGGGTTTCTATGTATTCGGACAACACAGGAGAAAGCTTATTTTTCCCTTCCAATGTCTCTTCTAGTTTGTCTCCTTTCAAGGGCCGGTATTTTACAGCTCCCACCAATTTCCTGATCTGTGATGCTGATTCCAGATATGGGGCTACAATTCCTTTTGCCCCTGCATCAATCATTTGGCAGGCCCGAAATGGATCCGGGCTGGGAATTCTTACAATGGGGTATATGCCATCCCCAAGCAACTGCTGGCAGATATGAGAAACCTGAACCCTGTCCAATGCGATATGCTCAGTATCCAAAAACACAAAGTCCAAGCCCACCCCTCTCCAAACTTTGGGCCAGAGAGGGTTAAAAGAGGTGATACAAGTCCCGTAAACAGGTTTCCCTTGTTGTAGCTTGAGTAAAAATTCCATTTGACTAGTCTTGTGGTGCTGAAATTACGTCTAGATACCTACCCATCCAATAGGGTAAAAGCCATATGTCCCCGGCGCTATTCTCTGATCTGCCCCCATTCCCCCCATTTAAGCCAAACCTATTGGCATTGTGCCGGCGTATGGGCAATTCATCAGGTGGCAAAACTTCCTTGGTACTTTGCCTTCTGAAGTTTTCCTCCAAAAGTTCTATGTCCTTCCTATGGCTATTTTGTACCGTCCAGTTAACTAAGTCATAAGGGTATTCCTGGAGATACCAGATGGCTTCTTCCAGATCAAAATTATCCGGGGAGACCAGGGCGGTGAATATGTTCCATAATCCGTCTTTTTCTGGTCTTTCGGCTTCCCAGTGATCCAATATCGCTATTTTATAATTGGCTTTTAGCGTATCATTAAAGGCATATCTGTATAGTCCCCAGTACCCAAGGAAATACATTTCATCATCCGAATGGTTCCAGGACTCGGAAAGCATCTCCGCCCACTCGTCGGTTCCTTCCTCTGCCTTGCCTATTTCCTCCATAGGGCGCATCAGGTTTTCAAAATACCCATGATCATTCATCAGCATAAAGGCTTTTTCCCTGTAAATTTCCTTGCCAGTGAAGTGGTAGGCAGTTTGAAGCATGGAAACGATGTTGGAGCTGTTCAGCTTTCGGTCACCCACCATGGTGGAGAATTTATTCACATAATCGGGATGCCACTTGCCCCAAAGGGTGGGCTCTCCGTCGTAATCAATTAGGTAGAAGTCATTCTCGACTATATGCTGCATCAAATCATCAAGCAGTTGTATGGCCTGCTGTCTCACTTCTTCATCTTCCACTATTTCTGCAATTACCCCGAACACGAATGCATGCCCTATGGCTTCATCGCTGCTAGTGGTGGCTTTCCAGTCCCATTCCGGGTGGCTGGCATGCTGCCAACGCTCAGGATCGGCAAGTACATCGATGTAGCCCCTTCTGGAAAAGGACCTGGAGGGGAACCCCTCCACAGGGTTGATGGTATAGAGCCTTTCCATGGCATCCAGAGACTCCCTTACATTTTGCAAGGCTTCCTCCTCCCCTGTCACTGCATATCGAAAGGCCTCCCCTGCCAGATACATGGAAGTCCATAGACCATCGTTGTCAGAATCACCAAGCCTTCCTTGATCGAATTTCCCATTTTCCATGTCCACCAAGGTCGCATTAAAGCCATACCGGATATGCCTTTCCCTTACCTGCTTGTCGTAATACTGAGCCTTTTTATGGAGGGTTTGTTCGAAAAATTGAAGTTTGCCCAATCCTCCATCGGTGAGGAGAAGCACTGCATCGTCCTTGAGGGGTGCAATATGAGAAACCTTATCACCGGGCAACCAGCGTTGGCCAAAATAATAATTGTATTTCTCATCCTCCCGGAGCATAAAGGCTCCACGGTCGGAACCTAGCCAAAGGTTTCCGTCGATAAATTTTAAGGTAGTGAGTTCAGGCCAGGGAAGTGAATTTATTCGCTCTCCCACTTGCGTACCTGAATTCGGATCCACGTAAAGATAGCCGTCACGGGTGGCCACAATGAGTTGTTTCCGGGTGGTGTCCCAATCAAATGCGGCCAGTGATGTACCTTGGTATAATTTATTTACTGTGGAGGATGCGGGATCTATTGCCATAACCTCGTTTTCAGAAAGCACATAAAAGCGGTCACTTTCCTCCACATACAATAAATCCAGAATAGGGGCACCTTCATAATTTTTTTCCCAGACCTTGGAGGAATCGGCAAAATAGGCCAGTTTACTTCCATTTGTGACCAAAAAGGAAAAATCTTTTCCCCCCTTAAAATGCTGGGCACCGGAAAGCCCGTGGCGGATATATAGTTCACCTGCCCAGGCATTGCTTAAGATGGCTATATCCGTCAGGTACACAAATTGATCCCGGTAAACATCCATGTCCCTGATCTCCTTGTCTTTCATGGGAAGATAGCTCCTGTCCTCCACCAGGCTGCCAGGATATAAAAATTGCCCTGCAGTGGGTCTATACAAACCCAGGTCCCCAATTAGCTGTATGGTACCGTTGCGGTCTGCAAATACCTTCTTAAGTTGTTCAGCATTGGAAGGGTATTTAATGGCGATTTCTTGGGTAAAGGGTGTGTCCTGATGCTTGGATTGGCCGTATGCGGAAAATCCCAGCCCCCAAAAACACATTAATCCCCCCAATACAATGGATAAAACTTTCATAACCAATTCTTGAAAATGCTTTGATAAATGTTAAATGGAATAGCTTATAATAAATTTGTCCGCCCCGGCGCAGGGCCATGAGCGGACAAAACTTACCTAACCTAACTACTTAAGTGAGTCTAACCTATTAAGGATGTTGAATCACTCGTTTATTATACTAGCTTATCCAAAAAGAAGGCCATTCCTTTAGCGAAAAGTTTTTATTAGGTTGCTCATGCGTTAATTTCTGATCATTTTTCTTGGATCCACCATCAGGTATTTAATGGTTTTTTGCCCCTTGCTGGGATGATAGGAGTAGGTGATGTGCAATTTCCCATTTTCATCTTCAAACATACTGGGGTAGCTGTAGCCACCTTCGCCGGGCTCCTCATTTTCTAAATAGAGCCTCCTCATCCAGCTCTGGCGTTCGTTTCCGGAGAGATATAAGGAGATGCGGTAACGGCCATCTTCTATGTCATTTCCCAAAAACGCCCAATATCCCGACCTCAATCTTGCCAGCTCCACACTGGCGGTATTGGGGATTTCGGTTTTTTGAGAGGGAGACCAGGTCATGCCATTGTCCTTTGAAATGCTTTCATGTACCCTGGAAGGGGAATCCCCGGAATCCCGGAGGTAGGCGATGATGTCGCCATTCTCGCTTAATGCCAATGCAGGTTGTATGGGACCTCTCCCCACTAAAGGCAGACTGGGCGTCCAGGTTTCACCGTCATCATCTGATAATGCCATCATGGACAGATTAAACCCATCCGAATAGAGGGGAAGGACAATTCTCCCAATTGGAAGCAACAAGGGCTTGATTCTGGGCATCCAACCTATGCTTGTCTTTTTGCTGTCCTTGCTTGCTTCCACGATCATTCTATCGTAGGGAGGCGCATATTCCGCCCACCCTGCACCGTGAGAGGGAAGTTCTTTGAACCTATTGGCAACTTCTTCCCCAAACTCCTCCCCGGGTTTGAGCAGGATATTGTCCTGCCATTCCCAAATGGGGGCACCTGCGTTCTGATAATTGGTGGAAGTCCTTACTTTCAATATGGAATGCTCCCAGCGGTTGGCCTGCACGGCAATCCAAACCAAAAATAATTTACCTGAATTATTCAGGAACAACACCGGATTGCAATCGGGTAAGTTGGGGGTATCGGCCAGCAAAAAGGGACTTCCCCAGACTTTTTCTTTTGCCCTTAACCTGGCTCCCATGATTCTCACATCATCCGCGGTGCGCTCTCCAGAACCCTGAAACCAGGCTACAAGAAGATCCCCATTCGGAAGCTGAACCAAGCTGCTGGAATGTACATGATCCCCCTGCAATGGGAAAATGAGGGTCTCTTGCTCCACCGCCACTTCCTTGTCCACTACTTGCCCTTGGCTCATGGCCCATTCGGGTAAGCAAAGTAGGAGCAGGATAATTAATAATTGTCTGATTTTCATGATAAGGTTAATTAATTGGCCTTGCGCCTTCGTTGCATGACTTCTTCCCAGGTGGTCAGTAAGATGCCTTCTTTTTCGATGAATGCCTTTAACTCAGGATCCATCATGGAAAGGTTGTCTGCATACCGGGAACCACCCGAGCCGCTGATCCTGCTGAAGGTTTCGGGATGCTCTATGCTATGGATAATGACCATGGCAAGGCCGGGTTCCATTTCTTCAAGGATTTGTTTGAAATGTTCGGTCTTGTAGCTTCCCCATTCATCCATACTAGGTTCTCCATCAGGCTTCCAACTCCCACTTATGGAATGGAGGTCATCCAGTACGGGAAGTCCCAAAGCCCAGATTTTCTCCCCTACAACCCTGGATTTTTTCAGAAGATCAGGTTCCGGCAGTTTCATACCCTCCTTATACTTCCCCTCCCTTTCCAATTGCTTGATTTGGTTGGCCATCATGGAGCTTTTCAGTAATTTGTTGTTTCCGCCGGGAAACATTACCGGGATGCCCATTTCTGCCCCCACCTTGATGTACCTTTCCAGAAAAGGCTCGTGGTAAAAAAGCGTGCCCATATGACTGTCCAGATGGGTGGGCTTAAGCCCCAATGTTTTAGCCCGGTCTATCTGTGCACGGATTTCCTTTTCCACATCATCCGGATCGGCATTTTGTATCACCTGTTCCACAGAATGCCAAAGTGCCCCTTCCTTGTCCACCAGGCTTGGCACGTTGGATTTTCCCGCCACGGGATGCCATCGGTAATCCTTCCACTCAGAGGTGAGTGTGAGGTGAACGCCCGCGTCCATGGGCTCTTCTATGGCGTACTTGGTGAAGGAAGCCGACCATGGGCAGGGCATCATGATGCTACAGGAAGTAGCCACCCCCTTCTCTATGGAAGAAATGGTGCCCAGGTTGGATTCATAGGACATCCCCGCATCGTCCACATGAAAAATCACCACCTTGGTGCCACTGGGAAACCCTAGTTTTTCCGCATAGGTTTCCTGGCCATAGGCCAATTGACTGTTGATCCACAACAGTCCCAATAAAAATCCAATGATTCTCATATGCTCATTTTAGTTTATGGTTGATCTATTCCACTTTACCTTTCCAAAAAGCAATTCGTTGCCTATTCCAGGTGTAACAGGCCACTAGGTGCCCATCTTCATAAATAATAGCGGGATAGCTGAGCTCATCGTCCTCTTCTTCCCCTTCTTCAATATTGTATTTTATTGGCCATGTTTTACCATTGTCTTCAGAGATGGCCACTGTAATGGGGTATCGTTTTCCCCAATTCCCGGATACTGGATTGTAAATCAGGGCTATTTTCTGGCCATCGATCTGCGCCACATCTATACCACTGTTGTTATTGGGCAGGTCGGTTTCTTCTATGGGAGACCAGGTTCTTCCATAATCTTTGGAGTCACTTCGGGCTATTTTGCCGGATGAGCTTCTCATCAACATGTGTACATGTCCCGGTTGTGACTCCCATAGGGCGGGTTGTATCACACCCTCGCCTTTGATTTTGCTTCTGTCGAGTTCCAGCTTATCTGTGGCTTCCCAGGTTTTGCCCTTATCTTCACTGCGGTCTATGATCACATCCCATACTTTGTTTTTCTCCACAGATGCGGGAGCAAGCCAGGTGCCGTCGGATAATACCAACATATGGTTTCTCACTGGCCCCCTTCCTCCCCGGTCACCGGGCACGAGCTCCCTGGCTTCGGACCAAGTTTTACCTTTGTCCTCTGAAGTCTTCACCCAGGTTTCCCAGTCGTCGATTTCTTTGCCTACCTTAAAATAAAGGTGCAATTTACCTTCGGGATCCAGGAATAACACGGGGTTCCAATGAGCATCCTCTCTGATTTTTGCAGTCATTTTGGGAGCTTCCCAGTCTCCGGGTTTTCCCTTAGTGGTCCAAATTCCCACGTCATCATGCTTTTCGTGTGAGCCGGCAAACCAGGCCAGCATATAGCTGCCATCACCCAGGCTGGTAAGGGTGGAGGCATGACATTGGTCAAAGGGCCTGTCGTCGCCAAAAACATGCTCATATACTTGGGTTTCTAAACTCATGGTAGCAGTTTCATCCTTTTGCTCTTCTTGAGTGGAGTTTCCGGGGCCACAGGCGTAGCTGGCACCCATGAGGAGCAGAACCACAGCCCTGCACAGATAATGTACTGTCATTTATTGTCTATTAGTGGGTTTTCAGGATAAGAATCAATAATGTTCCCCTCCTCGTCTACAGAGATGATATGGTATGCTGGGCCGTGGATGGTCACCAAGGTGAATGCCCTTATTGATTGGGCGTTGTCGAGGTACCAGGTACTGGTAGGATCATGAATATCCCTGGGCTTGGTTCCCCAAGATCCGTCCCCGATAAACACGATTCCATCCTGATGAATTTCATTGTTTTTGATGGGATAGGTACGCTTATAGGCGTGGTCATGGTTTTCAAAGACCAGTTTCCCACCCGCTTTTTCAATGATAGGCAGCCAAAGCTCCCTTACCCTGGTCTGGGTGGTCCCATTGAAATCTCTCACGGAAGGATAGGCAGGGACATGATAAAGGGTGATGATATGGCTTTTATCATCCCTTACGGCGATTTCCCGTCTGAACCATTCCAATTGTTCCCCATCTATTGGATTGGTATGGTCTGAATCCAAAAGGAAGAAGCTCAAATAATCCCCGAAGTCCAGCACCCCATAGCCCGGTTGATTGGGCCAGGAAAATAGAGAGTAATAAAAAGGGGCGATCCTTTCCCTGCTTTCGTCATCAAAGGCAAAGTCCTCATGCTTGGAGAATGTTCCCCCCTGAACTTCGTGGTTGCCAATTCCCACTAAAATAGGGATGATTTTCCCGTCCTCTTTGATCAAGGTGTTTTTCACGGCATCAAACCATCGGTACCAACGGTCAATGTTTTTGGGATCTCCATTCGCATAGGCAAGGTCTCCACCGATTACCGCAAAATGGGGGTCAAAGCGGGCCACTTGACGATTGATATTTTCCATCCATTCCTGTTCATGCATGGAATCCCCACCAATAGCTATCCGTATGGGTTCTTTTGCAATGTCCGCAGGCATGGTGTTGAAGTAATAGACCTTTTGATCTTCCCCAAACTTGATTTCATAAGAGGTTCCGGGTTCCAGCCCGTTGAGGAAGACCCTATGTATAGTTCTGGGGGTATGTGGGAAATCGGTCATTTCGCAATCGGCCCCCTTCCAGGTCTCTTCCCCTTTTTTCCGATAATGCAGGGTTTGTTTGGCCTCGCTTTCCAGGTGCCAGTCTATACTGATGGAACTGGTGGGATCTTCCTTCCAGGTGAGGAAAATACCCAATGGTTCGTTTTGGGCCTGGCTATATCCCGTAAGGGCAAGGTTGATTCCTAGGGCCAATAATACTACGATGGCGTAAGGATAATTTTTTAGTGATATCATATGTTAAGCTTATTGGTTTTTGTTCAAACGTATTCAGGGATACAACCTAAATACTAGTGCTAAATTAAAAAAGGCTATACACAAATACTTGTATTCTCACACTGAAAACAGCAGGGGCTGGGGCTGAAACGCAAAAAGGCAGGCCTTGGTGCCTGCCTTTTTTGCTAAATGATATATTTCGGGATTACAGGGCATAGGCCAAACCATATACCCCAGCGGCTTCCAGCATAAAGCTGTGTAGTTTGTAGTTTTCTATAAATGGGGGAAGGCTTTCGCTGCCCGGCCCATACATGGCAAGTTCTACGAAATCTCCGGAATGCCCGGTACCTGCCCAACCAATCCCTGTGTAGGACGTCTGAAGACTGGCAAGAAGGTGGTTGGGGATTTTTCCGGATTCATATAATCCGTCCTTGTTCACATTTTGATAATCCTTCAATATGGATTTGGCTTCTTCAGGTTTAATTTTAATGCCTTGATAGGCCTCAAAAAGGTCTTGCACCTGTGAGGGGGTATTATCTCCGGAAAGTGATTTAAGCAACCATTCGTTAGACCTTGTGGTGGTATAAAGGTTGGAAAATTTCCCCTCATAGCTACCATTAAACAGGCCTGGGTTTGCATTTCCGTGGTCCGTGGTCATGATGACAAGGGTCTCCCCATCTTTTTCGGCAAAATCCAACACATAGCCTAGGGCCAGGTCAAAATCCACCTGGTCATACAGCAACGCGGGTGCATCATTGGCATGGGCAGCCCAGTCCACCTTGCCACCTTCAATTTGCATGGCGAAACCCCTGGGGTTCTTTTGCAGGATGTCAATGGCGGATTTGGTCATCTCATACATGGAGGGAACCGATTTTTTTAAATCCGCATCATTTTCCCTGTCCACTGCATAAGGGAGGCCCCCCTCATGGAACACGCCCAGGACGGGAGCATCAGCATTTAGCCCTTTCAGGTCTGCCTTGTTCTTTGCCACCTGAATCCCTGCCTTTTTGAAATCAGCATACAGGTCTCTTTTGTCTTTCCTTTTATCTTTGTTGAAAAGCTCGTCTCCACCACCCATCATCACGTCAAACTTCAAGTCCAGGTAGGTTTCGGCGATGGCTTCCATGCTGCCACGGCTTTCTTCGTTCACACAAAAGGATGCCGGGGTGGCATGGGTGATCTGTACGGAGGTCACACATCCCACCGACTTACCGGCAGACTTGAACTTTTGTAGAATAGGTGCAGGTTTTTCACCGTTGGGGCCTACGTTTAGGGCGCCGTTGTTCACGCGCATGCCGCCTCCCCAGGAACTGCCTGCCGCGGCAGAGTCGGTCACAAATGAGTTAGCGGAAGCGGTGTCCATCAAGGCACGCTTGGCTTTTTGATTCCGGTAAAGGTCTATCCAGTGGCTTCCCTTACCTTCTTTTTGGCGCATCAGCAAATCGGCCATGTTCAAGGTGCCTGTGCTCATACCATCACTCACCAAAAAGATGATGTTCTTGGCAGCTTTACGCTTGGGTGAAAATTCATTTTTTCCATAAGCCATGCCTGTACCAAGCGCCGAAGCACCCAATGAGGCAAAAAGCCCGTTTCTGAAGAAGTCTCTCCTTTTCATATGATTATAATTTGTTTTTCAGCGGCCATAACCTGCCCCGTACCGCAGGTCGGGGTGGAATCTCGCTTTGCCCCGATAACTATCCGGGGCATCCCTTCGTGTGAGGTTCTCCTCATGCCCTGACTGCCGTCAGGACAGGCTCGATTTCATTTTATTTAACCGGTTTTCATTATTTTCTAATTCGTTGCCCTATTTGCTCATAAAGGCAGAATTACAAAGTTATCATAATCTGAGGTATAGGCACATCCACTTATGGAATTAGCCTTTTTTTTACCATTTCTTAACGTTCTGCTACCAATTTTATATATACCTGGGAATTTTCCCATCCATTAGGGCATCAAGAATTCACCCCCGGTCTATCGGGCCTGAAAGGGATTGCTGTTGTGCCTCCCAGGGCCATATTTATTAAGAAAGGATTGGTCTTGTTTTACAGGTTATACTAAGCGTTTACTGGATCGTACTACCCGGGTAATTATTGTAATATTGACTTTTAATGGACAAAACGCAAAGGAAGGTGATGATCGGTAATTTTGATGGAAAAATGGCAAATCATCAAAAGACAAATAGAAAAAATCTGAGGTTTCGATAGTCCATTACTAAGGTTAATATGTATTAAATTGTACATAAAAACTTATGCAAGGAAGCAAAAAAGCTGATTTTCAGGAAAGAAGTAAGGGCATTATCACTTCCATTCTTGGGTTATACAGCGACAGTTAAATATATTTGTCAGTCAATTTTTTATAAACTTTCACCTGCTGAAAAAATGAACATAGGAATTGATCTAGGAGGCACAAAGATTCAAGTGGGCATAGAAAAGGATGGAGAAATCCTTCACCAGACCAAGGCATTGCTTAAGGATAAGGACAGTCTGTCCTCTACCCTGGACCAGGTAATGCAGTTCATAGAACCTCTTACCAAATACAAGGTGGACGGGATCGGCATAGGGGTGCCCTCTGTGGTAGATGTAGAAAAGGGCATCGTATATAATGTCACCAACATTCCCTCCTGGGAGCGGGTACCGCTTAAGGATATTTTGCAAAAGGAGTTTAACCTTCCCGTATTTGTGAACAATGACGTAAATTGTTTTGCCTTAGGGGAGCACAAATTCGGAGAGGGGAAGCCATTTAGTTGCCTGGTGGGGATGTCCATAGGTACCGGGCTGGGCTCGGGGGTGATCATTGCCAACAAGCTTTTTGCAGGCGTAAATTGCGGTGCGGGGGAAATTGGGCTATTGCCTTATAAGGATCAAAATATTGAGTATTATGCCAGCGGCAATTTTTTCAGCAGTTTTCATGGCACTACAGCTTTAGATGCCTACAAGGCGGCAAAAGCGGGAGATCCCAAAGCCTTGTCCCAATGGAATGAATTCGGGGTACATTTTGGTGAATTCGTGGTGTTCCCCTTCGGCCGCCGCCCCGAGGTTATCCAGGGTTCCTCCTACTTTTTCCGCAATTTCAAAGTGTTTCAAGGCATGCACGGTTTCCGCCTCGGCAATAGCCTGGAAAATCCTGCCTACATTTTTAAAGCCGTCCTTTTCGGCTTTTTTGGCGAAGGCCAGGTATTTGCGGTTGGCCTGCGATTCACCGGCAAATGCTTCCATCAGGTTTTCTTTTGTTTTCATGATCCATCGCTCCTTTTTCTTT
>PXCO01000252.1 GCA_003565295.1 Cyclobacteriaceae bacterium | reverse complement strand
TCTGTTTATAATTGTCTTTTTATGGTCAGATGCCTGCCTGGTCGGCAGACAGGGAATCTCGCAACGATAATCATCCCCCCGTGTGTCGCTCTCGTCATGCCCTGACTGCCGTCAGGACAGGCTCGATTTCATGTGTTTAATGTCATTTCCTTTCTGTAAATGCCAATTTTTAATACTCTATGTGACGTTTTCCTCATGCTCGATTTCAGGTGGCGATGTTTTTGGAAAACTCAGAAAGGATTTTGTCAACTGAAGCCTTCAGGTTTTTACTTTTTTGATCCGGTTTATTGATTTCACCCACGGCACTAATCCTCATCACTACCTTATCCTTACGGGTATCGATAAAATCAACTACCAGCTCTCCGAGGTCATATTTTTCTACGCGGTAGCCGCCCCTTCCGCCGGGCATGCCCCATGGCCCCCACATCCATGGGTTCATCCCCCAGCCCCATGGGCTCATGGGCATGGTGTTTACTTCCTTCTTTTTATCCGTTAAGATGGTATTGTACCTTACGATCAAATCAGGTTGCTTTTCATCCACTTCTAGGCCAAATCTTTTCATGCCCTCTGTAAGCCGGTAATTGAGGTTCTCCTCCAAGACCGGGGAATTGAAGGCGTTTTTGTCGTAGAACTCATTAATCACATAAAAGGTCCTGTAGCTGTCCACACTAGCAATTTCGTTTTTCTCCATGTACACCTTTACCGGATTACAAGCCCAGGCTATCACCATGAGCAGGGTCATCCCTATATACAGTCGCTTTCTCATTGTTTTTTTGTTTTTCATCGTTAAAAACGAAGAAATGGCTACTAGGTTATACGAAATTGAGAAGGCCTTGTTATTTTTTGTGAAAAAGGTCTCCCAAAGATGGAGAAAATAGTTTTGGACAGAATAAGTATGAAAGTTAACTTAGGGTGATGGACGACAAATCGAAACCCAAAATCAGAATTATAGATCTAAATTGTGATCTAGGAGAGGGATATGATGATGAAGGTATCATGCCTTATATCAGTAGCTGTAATGTGGCTTGTGGGGGGCATTATGGGGATTTTAACACTATAATGGCAGCATTGGATTTGGCAAAGCGAAACAATGTGCGAGTGGGAGCCCATCCTTCCTTTCCTGATAAGTCACATTTTGGTAGAAAGGTGTTGGACTTTAAGACAGAATACCTTTTGGATAGTATTGAAGGTCAATTGTGCCTTTTTCAAGAGGCTTTAGATAGGTTGAGTTTGCCTTTTCACCATATAAAGTGGCACGGTGCCCTCTACAACTTGGCGGCAAAAGATGCACAGGTGGCAAACCGGTTGGCTGAATATATCAAGAAAAAATTCCCATCCCTCCTTATGTATGTGCCTTTTGGTTCAGAAATGGCCAAAGCTTGTAAGGCATATGACCTCCCCGTTTATTATGAAGTATTTGCAGATAGGGCTTATGCCGATGACCTGAACCTGGTACCTAGGTCGGAGCCCTGTTCGGTTCTCAAGGAGCCCGGGGCAATCAAAGAGCAAATAACGAACATCTTGGAAAAAAAGCAGGTCCGGACAATAAGCGGACAAAAAGTGGCCATAAAGGCAGATACCATATGCGTACATGGCGACCACCCAAGGGCATTGTCCATTACCCAACAGCTTTTTTATTTTTTACAGGAAAAACAATACCACATCAAATGATTTCAACACCTCATGTTCATGTCTTTTCACCCTATCACTTTGAAATCCACTGGCCTGCAATGATTAGTAAGGCGATTTTATTTGATATGATTACCTGTAAATCAAATCTTACGGTCCTTTTGGAGGAGGAATCGTACCGTCTCGCTATGGGGTACCATGTACTTGCTGTTTATTTCGAGAAGCCGGGGAATGTAAAGGTCCGGAAACGCTTATTAGAAAATGCATTGAATGCGAGTGACACGCTTGCTCTGAAAAACAGGAAAAGATGGGAAATCCCGGTTTGTTATGAAGCCTCTTTGGCGCAAGACCTCGCCGCTTTTTGCAGGTATAAGGGATTGGAAAAAGAACAATTGGTAGATCTTCATACTTCTCCCCGGTATTTAATTCACTTCTTCGGTTTTCTGCCGGGATTCATGTACTTGGGCGGCCTGGAAAAAAACCTTCACCATCCCCGAAAAGAAAATCCGGATGGGAATATCCCGGCAGGTTCCGTGGCCATTGGCGGACAGCAGACAGGAGTATACCCCATACAAAGCCCTGGTGGCTGGCATGTCATCGGCCGATGCCCCATACATTTAATCCAAAAGGATCAGCTTCCTCCTTTTCAACCCGGGGATGAGATAGTTTTTACCTCTATCACCTTGAAAGAATTTAAAGCATTTAAAGATAAGCCCGCAAAAGACCTTTACCATGAAAATATCTAAAGGCAACATCCTGATAAAAAAACCCGGTACATATAGTTCCATACAGGATAAAGGTAGGTGGGGGTTTGAGGATAAGGGGATTCCTAGAGCCGGTTGCATGGATATGCTGTCTGCAAGGTTGGCTAACTTAATGTTGGAACAAGAAGAAATCTTTCCATGCCTGGAGATTTACATGGGAGGAGTGGAATTTGTGGTTGAATCGGGAAGGTGCCAAGTGTGCTTCATAGGGGCAGCAACCAAAATAACAAAAAATGGGGATGTATTTGAGCCCGGGATGTTGATGGAACTGCAGCAGGGTGACAAAGTAGAAATCCCGCCCTTCCAAACTGGGCAGTGGCTTTATATGGCGCTAAGGGGAAGGTTCGAAACACCTGAGGTCCTGGGTAGCCACAGCTTTTTCTATCCCCTTACCGATAAGGCCAGGTTGGATCCGGGGGACAGGTTGGGCTTTAATAGTGCTGAATTCTTGCCAGCCAGGCACAGTTACCTGGGTGAAAGAATTGTTCACGATCCTGATCAAATCAACGTTTACCCTGGTCCGGATTTTGAAAAATTAGTCGAAAAAGAAAGGCTCTTTTCAGACCCCTTTACGGTTTCACGGCAACAAAGCAGAATGGGTATTATGCTGGAGGAAAAACTGGAAAATAGGTTGGAAGACCCTTTAAGTAGTCCCGTGTTTCCAGGTACTGTACAACTCACCCCTGGGGGAAAGTTAATTGTGATGATGAGGGATGCACAGGTGACGGGGGGGTACCCCAGGATACTTGAAATTGATGAAAAGGACATAGGAAAGCTGGCCCAAAAGCGGCCGGGAGAAAAATTTTATTTTCAGCGTTGTTCCAGTTTTTCATAATGTTGTAAGTTCTGCTTTCGAAATTCTCAAGGAAACTGACTTCAGGATTTCCTTTCCGCTTCGGGGGAATCTCGCAACCCCGATAGTTATCGGGGCATGCCTCTGTGTGTCGCTTGCGTCATGCCCTGACTGCCGTCAGGACAGGCTCGATTTCAGGTGAACAGTTTTTCCAAATATAAGATAATGCATCGTATAGGTTGGTTGGACTTAACTATTTTTTAAAATACACCCAAAGCCTTCACGACCACACTTTCCCCTTTCCTATCAATCAAAAATATCCTCCTCAAGATTCTGTTGGGAAGCATTGAAGTCTACCAATTATTCAAGATTTCTATTGAGACTTACCCATCCCTCCTCTTGCAGCCCGGAAATTCCAGGATGAAATCTGCCCCAAAAACCGTGGATGCTGTCTGAAATCCAGGCTTGATATGTCCTTCCATCATCTTTATCAATATGCCCGTAGTGCAGACCGCCGTTAGGGTATATCCATCAGGTGTCACCAGCCTGCTCACCACTGCCTCGCCCTTGGCATTAGAGGCTTCAGCCCAAAAGTAGGATTTGCTATTTTTCCTTCTATCCTCAGTTGGTCCAGGCCTACGTTTTTCCACTTTTTTCTTCATAATGTTTTTGACCCATCCCCATCTGAATACAAAGCCAAATATGTTCCCGAATTTTAAAGAGCGAATCATTCTTTGGTTGGCGGCCATAAAAACTATAATGTTTGGAATACCCGTTGAGTAGTAGGCTGTGGAGATGTCCCCCCAGGGAATACTTACAGCCTTGCTTTTAAGTGGGCCAAAATCTATTTCTTTTATCTGGTAGGTATTACTCAATTTCACCAGTTCTCCTTCTTTTCTCACAGTGCCCCCGCTGCCCATGCCTTCTATCATGGTCTTGGCTGTTCCCCGCGACATTCCCGCACCCATACCGGCAAATGCGATTTGAAGGTTTGTGGCATCCGGGAGTCTATTTTTGAGGTGAAGCGCAAGGCAATCCGACGGGACCACATCAAATCCACATCCGGGAAGGACCATCACTTTTCTTTTGATTGCTTCTTGGTGAAAGCTTTGTGCCAGTTCAAATACCTGGTACTCCCCGCTGATGTCCAAATAGTGGGTGCCTCCCGATATACAGTTGCTTATCACCTGCTGTGCCGTATGAATAAAAGGCCCAGCACAATTTACCATGACATCATGGTCTGCCACCAGATCTGAAAAGGCTTTATCCTTGACTTCACAAGGGGTGCAAGACAAAGCATATTTCACCGATTGAGCTTTTAGTGGGCCAGGTTTTCTTCCCGAAAGGTGAGGTTTTAAACCATGCTTGAGACATTCCTGAACTATTAGGTTTCCTGAGTAACCGTAGGATCCGTAAATCAAAATTTTCATATGGTTATAATTGTCTTTTCAGCGGTCTTTACCTTTCCCGAACTTGTTTCGGGAACTTATCCCGCACCGAAGGTCGGGATAGCCTGCCCCGTCTCGATAATTATAGGGATTTAGGGGGATCTCGCATTTACCCGATAGCTATTGGGGGGGGAGGAGCATCCCTCAGCGGGTCGATCGTATCATGCTCAATGCCATCTACTTGTTCGATTGGAAGATTACCTAAGATAGGTAAATAATGTGGAAGAAAATATTCAAGTTCTAAAAAGTTTCCCAAAACCAATTCCCGATAGGTATGGTTAATTTTTTACTGCTTCAATATTTTTTAGTAACAGACTGAATTGGCACGGAATTATTAGTTATATTATGATCAAAAGATAACCTTCTACCATGGAAAACAAACTGACACAACATCAATCTAAAACCATCGTTTTCTTGCCCATTTTGTATGTGGTATGGTCAGACCGCACCCTAAGTAATCAGGAGAGGCTCACTTTTAAATCTTTTATAAAAGCCATAGACTGGCTGGACGAGGAGGAGAAATCTTTTTTGTTTTCCAGGTTGGAACCCGATTCACCCCCAAGCAGGACAGAAATGGAAGATTGGTATTTCACCATTCGGCGTTTTATTCATGAAGAGCAGGATTTTGAAAGTCTATCTGCAATGGGCATTGCCATACTGATTGGTCAGGACAAAGAATTAAGCCAAACATTAGATTTGGATAGAATTCAAAATCAATTGAAAAAATTGGAAATAGAGCTGGGGATAATAGGACAGTCTGCCATTTATCTTTTTAAATCCGAGCATCCCACTGTCACCACCACGCATAGTACTGAGAAAGTCTTTGAGGTAGAGGAACTTGCTAAGTTTTTGGAGGCTGGGCAGGGGCCTATTATAGAAAGGGTCAAAAAAATCATCAGTCGCAGCAGCTTTGCCTATGTGGATCCCTCTGATTTGAATTTCTACAGAAATCAAGTACTGGAATGGTGTAAAATAATTGCCGATGAGGGTCTTGGGAAAATTGGCTATCCAAAAGAAGTAGGTGGTGATGGAGATATGGAGGCTTATTTTTCGGTGATGGAGACCTTGAGCTATCACGATCTCAGCATGGTCATAAAATTCGGTGTGCAATTTGGGCTTTGGGGGATGAGTATTTATTCCCTGGGCACCTCCAGGCATCATAAAAAATACCTGCCTAGTATCGGCACCTTAGATTTACCAGGTTGTTTTGCCATGACAGAGACCAATCATGGAAGTAATGTCAGGGGCATAGAGACCACAGCCACCTATCATCATAAGGACAATTCTTTTGTGATTCATACTCCTCACGAAAAGGCTCGGAAAGAATACATTGGCAATGCGGCCATGCATGGGAAAATGGCAACGGTCTTTGCAAAGTTGATCATCGATGAAAAGGACTATGGTGTAAGTGCCTTCGTGGTGCCATTAAGGGATGATAAGGGCAAGCTTTGGCCTGGGGTCAGCATTGAGGACTGTGGCAGGAAAATGGGACTTAATGGAGTGGACAATGGGTTAATATCCTTTGATCAAGTGGTGATCCCCAGAGAGGAGATGTTGGATAGGTTTTCCTCCGTAAACGATAGGGGGGAATTTGAAAGCCCCATAGCCAGTGACAACCGCAGGTTTTTCACTATGCTAGGGACACTGGTAGGGGGAAGGATTGGAATACCGAGGTCTGCCCTTTCCGCTGCTAAAAGTGGCCTGGCCATTACCATCAAATACAGCGATACCAGGAGGCAGTTTGGCCCGGAAGGAGGGGAGGAAGTGCCCATTCTCAACTACCGCATGCATCAAAGGAGACTTATGCCCTGGCTGGCTAAAACCTATGCAGGGCAATTTGCGATGCAATATATGACTCAAAGATTTCTGGATAGAAAAGAGGAGGAAATGCAGGAAATAGAAGCGATGGCGGCAGGGCTAAAGGCATATGTCACCTGGAACACTACTGCTTTGCTTCAGGAATGTAGGGAGGCCTGTGGGGGAAAGGGGTATCTTTCAGAGAACAGAATAGATGCGTTGAAAAACGATACAGATATCTACACCACCTTTGAAGGAGACAATACCGTTCTTATGCAGCTGGTGGCAAAATCCCGGCTGGGCGCTTACAGAGAACAGTTCGAAAACATGAATTTTTTCACCATTTTGAATTATGTGGCCTCGAAGACCAAGACCTCCCTTACTGAGAAAAATCCTCTTATAGTGAGAAATGTGGATGAGGCCCACTTATTAGACCCTGATTTTCACAGGAATGCTTTTGAATACAGGGAAAAAGATGTGCTAGATTCTGCTGCCAGGCGTTTAAGAAGACTAATCGGCGATGGTATGGATCCCTTTGACGCCTTTAATGTATGCCAGCACCATCTTGTGAATGTGGGCAAATCCTATATTGAGCGCCTGGTGCTTGAACAATTTAACGCTAAGGTAAAAGAGGTGGAAGACCGATCCTTTGGTCCGGTATTAAAAAAATTGTATGATCTTTTTGCACTTTCCTTAATAGAGGAAAATAAGGGATGGTATCTGGAGCAGGGCTATGTGGAGGGAGTGAAAACCAAGGCCATCCGAAAGATGATCAATCAGCTTTGCTGGGAGATCAGAAAGGATGCGGTTCCATTGGTAGAGGCCTTTGGCATACCAGACTCCTGCCTAGCCGCACCCATTGCCTTTGGTAGGTGATTGCACAAGATATGGAAGAAAACATCGTTTTTTTGACCTTGGGGGCCGCCCTCCTGCTTTTTGTTTGGGGTAAGCCTCGCTATGATATAGTGGCGATCCTGGCATTGATCGTTTTGGTTGTATTGGGCATTGTTCCAAAGGAGGAGGCCTTTTTGGGCTTTGGACACCCTGCGGTCATCACAGTGGCAGCAGTATTAGTGGTGAGTAAGGCATTGGAAAGCTCCGGGCTGGTTAATATAATCGTGAGGTTGATGGAGGGGGTGGGGGAAAATGTGACGCTTCAGATAGGGGTGCTCTCTGCTTTGGTGGCATTGGCATCCGGTTTTATGAATAATATTGGGGCGCTTGCCATCATGATGCCTGTAGCTATACAATTAGCAAGAAAGCACGATTACTCCCCATCTTCCATTTTAATGCCCATTGCATTCGCTTCTCTCCTGGGAGGAATGAATACCCTGATTGGTACTCCTCCCAATATCATCATAGCCACCTTCAGAAATGCAGAATTTGGGGAAAGGTATAGGATGTTTGATTTTGGGTTAGTGGGAATCTTTGCTACCATAGCTGGAGTGCTATTTATTTCCTTATTGGGATGGAGGCTATTGCCAAGAAGAAATGCCGCCAAATCAGAAGAGGAACTATTTGAAATCGGGAATTACCTTACGGAGGTGAGGATACCGGAAAAATCTAACTTGCTCGGCCATACAATTAGGGATATTAATTACAATGAAGACTTTGATATAAAAGTACTTGGGCTAATTCGTCATAAACAACGGATACATGCACCGGGTATGCGATTCGGGTTGAGAGAGGGAGACATACTCATGTTGGAGTGCGATACTGAAGACCTGGAGAAGTTTATCAATGAATTTAAGCTTGAGCTAGTAGGGGAGGAGGTAATCAAAGAGGCAGATGAAGGGAATAATGAAATAGAGATTATGGAGGGCATCATTCAGGAAAACTCTCCACTGATTGGTAGAACAGCAGCTTCTATGGGTTTGAGGACCCGGTACAGCGTGAACTTATTGGCCTTGGCTCGTAGCATTAGGACCATTCGCGAAAGGATAGACCATGTTGCATTCCAATCGGGAGATGTGTTGTTGCTTCAAGGGAAATCCAGTGACATGTCGGAAACATTTCAGGCTTTAGGCTGCTTTCCTTTGGCAAAACGGGGGCTTAGCATTGGTAAACCCAGGAGGACAATTTTGGCATTGGTTATTTTTTTCCTTTCCATCCTTGTGGTAATTTTTGAACTACTTCCTGTGGATCTGGCATTTACTCTGGCGGCTGTATTGATGGTGATCAGTCGAGTTTTGCCGATCAGGGATCTTTATACCAGCATAGACTGGCCAGTGATCGTGTTGCTGGGGGCAATGATTCCAGTAGGAGAAGCATTTGAGACAAGCGGTGCTGCTATTTCAATCACCGAACAACTTATCCTGGTGGGGAGGGAAATGCCTATATATTTGCAGCTGGGAGGGATATTATTGGTGACCATGTTACTCTCAGGCGTAATCAACAATGCGGCTACGGTGTTATTGATGGCACCTATTGGGATAAATATCGCAGCATCCCTGGAATTGTCGGCAGATCCATTTTTAATGGCCGTGGCTATTGGGGGGTCGGCCGCATTCCTTACACCCATAGGGCATCAATCCAATACTTTGGTAATGAGCCCGGGTGGGTACAAATTTTTGGATTACATCAAACTGGGTCTTCCACTTACGATACTGGTCATTTTGGTGGTGATTCCGCTTTTACTGATTTTTTGGCCACCATAAAAAAACAGTATACCCGAAATAAGAAATAAATTTTGGAAAAATTCAAAAAAAGTGTTTATTCAAATTCCATTTGGAAATTAAAATAGGCATTTTCCAACTCTTTTTTTGCATGCTTGTTACCCTGTTGGGTGGCGAGTTCTATTCCTTTTTGGTAGATTTGCCCTGCTTTCCCGATATGGTCCATGGTTGTGAAATAAGCGGCAGCATGATAATAAGTGGCCAAGTAATCCGGGTGTTGGGAAAGTAATAAGTCATAATACTTGGCAGCCAGGGGATTGTCCTGTTTTTGATACTCTAAGGCTAAGGCATAATAATTGAAGGGGTCAGATGGATCCTCTTCGGAAAATTTAAGGAGTTGGGAGATTCGGTCAAATTTGGACATGCTTCTTGTTTGAATTAAAGCCGTATTCATTAATTTCACGAAATTTAAAGAAAATTTAAGTTATAAACAGATGAAATCGAGCATGAGGAAAACCTCACACGGAAGGATGATTATCAAAGCGAGATTCCACCCCGACCTGCGGTACGGGGCAGGTTATGACCGCTGGAAAACAATTATAAACACATGAAATCGAGCCTGTCCTGACGGCAGTCAGGGCATGACGAGCACGTCACACACTGGGATGCCCCGATAGCTATACGGGGCGTAGCGAGATTCCCCCGAAACGAGT
>PXCO01000282.1 GCA_003565295.1 Cyclobacteriaceae bacterium | reverse complement strand
TAATAGAAACAGTTGTACCTGTATTTGTGAAGATACCAAAAATAGGCTTGGGTTCCGAATATTTCGAAAAATGCTTTTGATCAATGAGAGGGTTACATAAACATTAAAAAATTTCTTACAACTCTATTTTTAAAAATTATTGACCGTTTTCTTGCCACCAATGATATTTCATACTGATTTATAAAATTGAAACAATGGTCTACATCTCCTTTCATTCTACTCTTTATTTGAATTACCAGGTGTGTGGAAAAAAAATGGGATGTTATACCAAACCAGTGGAGGTCAATGAAATAAGAAATGCAGGGAATCTGTCCTAAACATGTGATTCGCATCAGTCTACGGGGTTAATTGTCCGAAGCGTTTAATTTAAACGCCAAATAAGCATCTCCCTTCTGAGTGCCCATCCTGGTTCCTCCACAGGCTATCACCACATACTGTACCCCATTTACTGAATAGGTACTTGCTGAGGCAAACCCAGGGGCAGGTAACAGGTATTCCCATAGCAATTCCCCGTTTTCCTTGTCAAAGGCCCGGAATTTCCCGTCAGCCGTGCCGGCAATCATCAAAATACCGCCTTCGGTAACCAATGGTCCCCCAAAGCTTTCCGAACCCGTAGGAGGTATGCCTTTTTCCAAAAGTTCGGGATATTCGCCAAAGGGTATCTTCCAACGATATTCCCCGGAATTTAGATCTATGGCGTTCAATGTCCCCCAGGGAGGGGAAATGGCCGGATACCCCTTGGAGTCAAGAAATTTACTGTAGCGGTTGATGACATAATCAGGTTCGTTTATCCTGGATGCATGGTCTCCGATTCCTGGCTCATCGCTTTCAATGCTGTCTTCTCCCCACAGAAATTGAAGTATGGCCTCCCTTTCCCCTTCAGAAAGCCCTGTAAAGGCAGGCATTAAGCCCTTCCCCTGTGTAAGCACCATTTCTGCCGTACCTTTCTCCATACGGGTATTAATATTTAGGAGGGGAGGGTATTCGCTGCCCTTTTGTCCTTTCAAATCCTCTCCATGACATACCGCACAGTTTCTCCGGTACAGCTGCTCCCCTATGGACATGCCCTCAATAGGGGTTCCTTTTTTACTGGGCCCTATGCCCATATACCTTGCCATCTCGTTGGCATTAATGTACATGACCCCTTCCCTGTCCACAGCCGCACCTCCCCAGAGAGCGCCTCCGCTTAATCCTGGAAACACCAGCATCCCTGCCTCATTTAGGGGGGTAAACGGTCCCTGATAGCCACTATTGAGAAGGATTTCCAAAAGCTCATCACGGTTTTCGGCCAATGGGCTGATATCTTCCGGGGTTATGGTTTGCCTGGAAAAGGGCACTGGTATCTTTGGCAAAGGCTGTGTGGGCCAGGCCTCTTCCCCAGGGATGGTGGAAGCAGGCACGGGTACCTCCTCAATAGGGAAGAATGGCTCTCCTGATTCCCTTTCAAAAACATATACATAGCCATGTTTGGTCACCTGAGCAACGGCATCAATTTGCACCCCATCCCTCCTAAGCGTGATGAGGTTGGGTGGCGCAGGCAGGTCCATATCTAGTATATCATGGTGTACAAATTGAAAATGCCAAATCCGCTCACCGGTTTCGGCATCGAGTGCCAAAAGCGAATTGGCAAACAAATTGGCCCCTAGCCTGTCTTTCCCGTAAAAATCCGGTGCCGCTGACCCTGTGGGCACAAATAGCATCTTCCTTTCCCTGTCCACCGCCATTCCTGCCCAATTATTTGCCCCTCCGGTGCCTTGGTTTAAATAGGCATCCTTTGGCCAGGTGTCGTAACCATATTCACCGGGATGGGGGATGGTATGAAAAACCCACGCTAGCTCTCCCGTGCGAACATTGAAGGCCTGAATATGCCCCAAAGCCGCATGATGGTCTTCTGCCACACGGGTGGGCATAATGATCAAATCGCCGAAGATGGTGCCAGGGGTGTTGGAAAGCACCATCTTGGAAGTGGCCTGAGGACCCAGTCCCGACTTTAGGCTGACCCTGCCTCCGGTGCCAAAGGTGCCAATGGGCACCCCATCTTGCGCATTTACCGCATAAAGCCATTCCCCATTGGTATAGAGTATCCTTTTATCATCGCCACTTTCCCAATAGGCCAACCCCCTGCTCACGCTAAATTGCACCCTTTCCCCTTTGGGCATCTTCCAAATTTCCTTGCCTGTGGATGCATCCACGGCAAAAGGCAGCACCCCGGCCGTCATCCCATACATCACCCCGTCCACAATGATGGGATTAGACTGGATCTGACCTGAATCACCTGTATGATAGGCCCAAGCCGGTTCCAATTCATGTACATTCTCCCGGTTGATTTGCTCAAGGGGTGAATAATGGTTGCGGTCTGGCCCTCCATGATACTCCCTCCACTCCCAGTCTTTTCCCTTTGCCCCCTCCCTGCAGGATAATAAAGCAATCCCAGCCAGAATTAATAAGTTGCCAAAAAACAGAACCTTTTGGCAATGGTGAATGATTACGGATATATTGACCGGGAATTTTATCATGAGCCATTTTTTAACTCGGAATATGGTCATTATACTGGAGTAAAGGGGGAAAAATATGATATATCGCAAGATGTTCTTTTGAGAGGTAATGCAATTATTTGAAGTATTTCAGGACATCTCATTCCTTGCTTGGTTGGAATTGGCCTTCTCTTTGGTTTATTTTGAAAGAAGAAACTTTCTAATGGCTAAAAAATCCACCTTGTTATTCCTATCTCTCCTTACCCTATTATCCTATTCATGTACTGAGGGTAAGAAGGAAAACTTGGAACATTGGGAGGTTCTTCCCATTGATTTTGCTTCCGGTTTTTCCATCAAAAAAAATGGGGGATTTACCTTGTTGGAAGTGAGCAGGGCCTACCCTGATCCCCATATCCCTTTTCGGTACTTAATCGTGGAAGGGGACATCTCACCCCCTGAAGGGATAAATCCAGATGGCATCATCCGCCTTCCCGTAAGTAAGGTTGTGCTTACCAGCACCCCCCATATCCCCCATTTAGACCTGCTGGGCTGTACGTGGCTCTTAGCCGGGTTTCCAAATTTGGATTTAATTTCCACCCCTTCTATAAGAAACCTGATAAAGGAGGACAAGGTGCTGGAATTGGGGAAAGGAGCAAGTCCCAATGCCGAACTTTTACTGGAACTTGAGCCCGACTGGGTGATGTTTTCAAGCCTGGGAGAAGACCCTAAACTTCTTGACCTGTGCAGAAGTGCAGGTATTCCCACGGTGTTAAGCGGTGAATATTTGGAAAAACACCCTTTGGGGCGGGCTGAGTGGATTAAATTTACGGGAGCCCTTACGGGAAACTTAGGAGCTGCCGACAGTATCTTTTCATTCATTAAAGAGGAATATATGAAGGCAGCGGAGGCTGTGGCAGAAAACCCTCCCTCGCATAGACCTAGCGTAATATCGGGTGTGATGTACCAGGATATTTGGTATGCCCCTGGTGGTTCCTCCTGGGCAGCGGAGCTCATAGAGAAAGCCGGGGGAGAATACGTATTCCAAGACCTTCCCCAAACGGGCAGTGCAGAGCTCAGTTACGAATTCGTGCTGGACAGGGCAATGGAGGCGGACTTTTGGTTGGGAGCGGCAGACTATAAAAACCTAAGAGAGATGGAAACTGCCAATTCCCGATACGCTAATTTCAAGGCCTTTCAGGAAGACAATGTCTTCACTTATACCGCCAAAAAAGGGGAAACAGGGGGGCTGATGTATTTTGAGGAAGGATACATGCGACCTGATTTGGTACTGAAGGATTTAATCAAGATCTTACAACCCGAATTATTACCCTACCATTCGCTGTATTTTTACCAAAAGCTTTAGGATGAACCTGAACCTAACCTTGAGTTTCATATTGGGGCTATTCCTTTTGATCCTGCTTTGGGGGTTAAATTTAAGCTTGGGGGCTGTAGCTATCCCTTTAGGGGATATTTGGGATAGGATCTGGGGAGAACCCTTCCCCAAAAACTCCTGGGAAACCATTTTGATGGATTATAGAATGCCGAAAGCACTTACCGCTATTTTGGCCGGCATCAATCTAAGCATTAGTGGTTTGCAAATGCAGACCTATTTTAGGAATCCCCTTGCCGGCCCCTACGTACTAGGGGTGAGTTCAGGTGCTGGGCTGGGTGTGGCCATTGCGTTAATGGCAGGAACTGCTTTGGGATGGGGTTTTAGCATGATAGGGCAGGGCTGGGTATTATTTATCTCGGCAGCTTTAGGTTCCATAGGTGTATTGGTCATAGTAAGTATCACGGCCTGGAAAGTCAAAGACAGCATGACTTTGCTTATCGTGGGCCTGATGTTTGGTAGTTTAGCCTCCGCATTGGTGGCCATCTTGTCCTACTTTGCTGAAGCGGAAAGGCTAAAACTATACACTGTCTGGTCATTGGGGAGCCTTGGAGCCACTTCATGGCCACAACTTCAGTTATTTGGGATGGCCACAATTTTAGGATTACTACCGGTTTTCCTCCTTACCAAAGGTTACAATGCCATGCTTTTGGGTGAAAATTACGCCCGAAGCCTTGGCATTAAAGTGAATGGACTGAAATGGGCCATGATACTTAGCACAGGTTTGCTCACGGGATGCACCACTGCCTTTTGTGGGCCTATTGCATTTATAGGTATAGCGGTGCCCCATATCAGCAGACTGCTCTTCCAAACTACCGATCACAAGGTCCTGTTTCCGGGATCGGCTCTCTTCGGGGCCATCATCTTGCTCGCTTGCGATACCCTGAGCCAATTACCTGGTTCAGTCCATATCTTACCCATCAATGCCATTACCTCTTTGCTGGGTGCACCTATAGTGATTTGGTTAATTCTGAAAAGGAATTTTAGCAAGGAGTTTTGATGGAGAAAAAGCACCAAATATTGAAGGCCACTACGCTAAGTATTTGATATAAAACTGGTAAAAAGACCAATTTAGTAGCCAGCGACCTTAACTTCTCCCTAAAAAAAGGCCTACTGACCTGTATATTGGGACCGAATGGGGTGGGAAAATCCACCTTGCTGAAAACCATCTTAGGTTTTTTACCCCCCATTTCCGGAGAAATTAAATTATTTGATCAACCACTTGGGCAATATTCCCCCAGAGAACTGGCCAAAAAAATAGCTGTGGTGTTAACTGAAAGGCCTCCGGGAGGAAATCTAACCGTGGAGCAATTGGTGGCCTTGGGGCGGATCCCCCACACCGGGTGGTTGGGAAACCTCACGGAAAAAGACAGGCACAAGGTGCAAAGTGCATTGCGGCTCACCAATATAGAGCAGCTTAAAACCAGAAGAATTGGTGAACTCAGTGACGGGCAATTACAAATTGCCATGGTGGCCAGAGCCCTTGCCCAGGATGGTGAACTATTAATATTGGATGAGCCCACTGCGCATCTGGACCTCATCAACCGCTGGGAGATCATGCAATTGCTTAGGCGAATGGCACAGATCTCTGGCAAAGCCGTGCTGATGGTGACCCATGATTTGGAGCAGGCATTGGACAGTTGTGATCAGTTGTGGGTGATGCCTTCCGGGCGAGGTATGCTTGGCGGCATACCCGAGGACATGCTGCTACAGGGTAAATTAGATCTATTGATCCCCGATTCCAAATTGTACCTGGATAAGGAATCCGGGAAAATATGTGCAACCAAACAGGTTCGCTTTCCGGAAATCACCGGTTCCCCGTCTTTGAAAAGGTGGGTCAAAAATTTTCTTCGAAAAACGCCACAATTACCCATCCGTTCGCTACACGTAGAAGATGATCCATTTTCCATACAAATTAAGCTGGAGGACAACACTCATACCTTTCGCAGTTTTGAACAATTGCATCAGTTTATTTTGCGTATTCGTCAATAATAATTGAATTTTTTAAGTTTATTGTTTTTATTAAACTATATTATTGATTACATTAGGGTTACAGCGGAGCGACATCACCCTGATTTTTCTATACTAAGGGTATCATAAATCAAATGAATAGTCATGAATAAAAGCATCTTTTGCGCCTTTCTATTGGGGTGGCAATTGGGGATTCCTGCCATTTGCCAGCAACATCCTTTAGACAGCCTGCGCAGCGAGTTAGCAACCATGCAAAAGGACACACAAATGGTTTGGGTGTTAAGGGATATCGCCTATTTTCATAGAAGCGATAACCTAGATTCTGCCTTATTTTATAGTGATAAGGCGATAAGGCTTTCCCGGGAATTGAATTTTGTAAGCGGTGAAATATGGAGCCTTTACCAAAAAGCATTGGCATTGGAATTCTCTGACAAATTTGAATCCGCCATAGAAGTATATGACCTGGCCTTAAGTTTAGCATCATCCGATCCATTGAGCCTGGCTAAACTTCATAATGCCAAGGGTGCCGCATATTACTACCAAGGTAATCACCTGGAAGCCTTGTTTCAATACCAAAGGGCCTTGCACATTAGCGACTCCATTTCCTACCCAGCAGGCCAATCACATGCTTTGAACAACCTCGGCATCATTTATAGAAGCCGAAAAAACTATATTAAGGCTATTGAAGCCTATGAAAACTCGCTGGCATTAAAAACTCATATGAATGATACCGTTGGGTTGGTAAATACCCACTACAATTTAGGGGTCTTATTCGGACTTCAACAAGAACCGAAAAAAAGCCTTTCCCAATTTCAAACGGCCGCCCAACTTTTTGGCAAGCGTAAAATCAGTCCTGAGTATGCTTCCATTGAAGCAGGGCTGGGAGTGGCCCATTACCATTTGGGGGATTATGAAGCAGCCGAAAGGTATTTAAATCAGGCCAAGAAGAATTTACTTAAAGAACAGGTTCACGAAGCCTTATCTGTGAAGGCCTATCTGGGATGCCTGTTTGTAAGGAAGTATCAAAACCCTGCCGGACTCATCCCTTTACAAGAAGCCCTTAAGACAGCCAGAGAAGGTGGCAGATTAGAACTTGCCAAAGATATTTCCAAGGAACTTGCCCAAGTATTTGAGCTTTTGGGGAGGGAGCAAGATGCCCTTGCCACCTGGAAACGCTATGACAGGATCAGGGACAGTTTGTTCCAGGATCAGAAGGAATGGGCCTTTCAGGAAATGCAGGCTAGGTTCGAAGCGATTGAGAAAGAAAAACTCATCGCCCGACAATCCGCACTTTTGATCAAAGAAAAAAAGGCCAGCAGGGGGATAATGATCAGTGGGTTCTTATTGGGGGTCATCGTTTTTGGCACCTGGTTTTTCAAGAAAAAGACGGCTACCATAATGCCAGTTACTAATAAACAGCAAAGGATTGACTCCCCTACTCCTACAGATGGATTTAAGCCCTTAAACCTGGAAAGGGTAAATAAACGGCTCCTGTCCCCTCTCACCCAAAGAGAATGGGAAATTGTGTTACTCGTGGATGAGGGCTTGAGCAACCACAAAATAGCACAGAGGCTATTTGTAAGTGAAAACACAGTGAAAACCCACCTTAAAAACATCTACTCCAAAACAGAAGTGAATAACCGTACATCATTGGTGTACAGATTAAGAAGATAGGTAATCAATATACGGCAAGTTTCTGCCACATATAATAAAAATCACCCAAATGGGTGATGCGTAATATTGCTCAAATGTAGACTTTTGAATTTTAAAAAAACAACCTATGCCATGAAGAAAGTATTCAAAATAAGCTTGTGGGTAATCTCAATTTTAGTGGTGCTCATCATCACAGCCGGGGTGTACATTTCGGTAGCCCTTCCAAATGTAGGTCCTGCCCCAGACGACTACAAGGTAGAAATCACCGATGAGAAAGTAGCTCATGGGAAATACCTGGCTTACCATGTAATGATGTGCATGGACTGCCATGCACAAAGGGACTTTTCCATCTTTAGCGGCCCTCCCATACCCGCCACCCTTGGTGCAGGAGGAGAAAGATTCGATCATAGTATGGGGTTCCCCGGTGTATTTATTTCAAAAAACATCACCCCCTTCGGGATTGGGGACTGGACAGACGGGGAATTATTCAGGGTGATTACCACTGGAGTGACCAAGGACGGAGAGCCTTTGTTTCCGGTAATGCCTTATGAAAGCTATGGAAAACTGGATTCTGCAGACATCGAAGCGGTAATCGCTTTTCTTCGCACCTTGGAACCAGTGGAAACCAACCACCCTGCGTCCAAAGCCGACTTTCCATTTAACCTCATCATGAGAACTATTCCTCAGCAAGCCAGCCTTGGTAAAAAACCAGACCCATCTGACCAGGTGGCCTATGGTAAATACTTGGTAACCGCAGGTGCCTGTGGCGACTGCCATACCAGGTTTGAAGGGGGTTCCTTTACCGGCGAATGGTTGGCTGGCGGGCGTGTTTTTGAGTTTCCAGATGGAATTCTCACCTCCCCCAACCTCACCCCCCACAGCAGTGGGCTGGCCAATTGGTCAGAAGAAATGTTTGTTCAGCGGTTCCAATCCTACCAGCACCATGACCGGCTGCAGAAAGTGGCACAAGGGGACATGCAAACCATCATGCCCTGGGCCATGTACGCAGGAATGAAGGAAGAGGACTTAAAGGCACTATTCGCCTATCTTCAGACCCTTGAGCCAGTCGAAAACCATATCGAAAAGTACCAGGCCAGAAAATAAATCTCCCATAATATCAATATTATTAAGGTTCAGATTTTCAAAAAAGGCTGCCTTTCTGAGGCAGCCTTTTTTTACAGGCTATTTAGGTAACCCCCATCTATGGGAATGCTTACCCCATTGATATAGGCGGCATAGGGACTGGCTAGAAAGGCTGCCAGGTATCCATATTCCTCAGGTTTACCCAACCTGGCCGCAGGGATTTTTTTTATTTTTTCCCGCATCAAGTCCTCCATGGGAACCTCCTGTTTTTCGGCTTGACTTCCAAGGACTTCCTGTATCCTTTCCGTGTCAAATGAGCCGGTAAGGATATTGTTTACGGTAACCCCTTTCGCACCCACCTCTCTGCTTAGGGATTTGGCCCAACTGATCACTGCCATCCGTATGCTATTGGAAAGCACCAAGTTGGGTATGGGTTCCTTCACTGAACTTGAGGAAACGTTGATGACCCTTCCAAACCCCTGTTTCACCATATTACCCAATAAAAGGTGAGTTAAATGATGATAGCTTTTAAATAGCAAGTCAAAAGCTTCTTGGAAATCTTCCACCTTTTTTTCCATGACCGTTCCTGCAGAGGGGCCATTGGTATTGTTGACCAAAATATCAATCCTCCTGTCCCTGAAATAGTCTTGGGTAACCTCCTGGAAATGGCTGAAGTCATAAAAATCCACTTCCAGGCTATCGTGTTGTTGCCCACCATTTTGCGGAAGTGATGCTTTAGCTTGAGAAAGTTTCTCAGGATTTCTGGCCATTATCACCACGTTGGCACCACAGGCGGCCAATTGATTTGCGATAGCAAAGCCTAAGCCCCGGGTGCTGCCCCCTACCACTGCATTTAACCCTTTCAAATCTATTGTCATATACTTTGTTTTGATAAACAAAGATAATATAAATGTTGGCAGAAGAATTGTTTTTTAACAAAACCTATAAACTTTGTAGAGTTTGTTGTTTTGAATTGAAAATTATGCGTATATTTGCCTTACTAATAATTGGCATGACATACGAACAATTCAGCAGGTATTCGTTTCTACTGGATCGCACCGCAAGAAGGGTGAAGCAATATGCCCAGCAGAAATTCAAGCAGCAGGACTTCGATGTCACGGTGGACCAATGGTTGGTCATGAAAAATTTATCGGAGAACGACTCGCTCAGTCAGACATCTTTGTCCCAATTGGTGTTCAAAGATCATCCTACGCTGACACGAATCG
>PXCO01000138.1 GCA_003565295.1 Cyclobacteriaceae bacterium | reverse complement strand
GTCGGGGGGGTCGGGGGTTCGAATCCCTCAATTCCCACAGTTGATATAGTTGCTTTTTTTCGAAACGGGCTACATCGGAGGCTTTTATGTACCACTTCTACATTTTGTATTCCCCTTCCTTGGACAGCTACTACGTTGGATATACTGGTCAAACATTGGAGGAAAGATTAAAAAAACATTTGAGCAGGCACAGGGGGTTCACCGGTCAAGCTAAGGACTGGGTGGTATTTTATTCTGAGACTTTTGAAAACATTTCATCTGACCTTCATTAATAGCGTCAATTTTTGAATTAATAATTCAACGCTCACTATCAATCAAACCCCAATAATCCAGGTATTTCTCTACAGTGGATATATCAATATCCCCTATGTTCTGTGCCAATTCAAGGTAACTCACCTCGCTACCTACTTGAAATACAAGAGCCCGTAACAATTTTTCTACTTGTCTTTCCGCATCTCTTTCTGGTTGAAACAGGAGGCAATGACCTTATCCTGAAGCTCTCTTTAGATCATTGACACTTGGTTTAGAGCATAGGATATCGAGAATTTAGAACGTGATCTAAAAATTAGGCGTAATTTCTAGATTTAGAAGTAAATAAAATGGATTGTAGACCGGTATAATTTTACCTATGTACCAATTCCGAGCAAATCATCACCTTATCCGAAAGGCCAGTCCCGCCCTGAACCACCTCCCGGGCATCTGTACGGTACCGGCCTCTATATAATCGGTATTGGTGATATTGCTGCACTCCGCAAAATAGCTGACGGTTTTCAGGCGATTCACATCCAAACGAGCATCCAGCAGAAAATAAGGATCCAGCCGCATTCTTTCTATGTATCGGGTTTTTACGGAAAGTTCCCAGTTCTCATTATAAGAGGCCTGCACCCCACCTATCAACTGATGCCTAAGGGCGTTCAGGGAATACCTGGTTTCCTGCCCCTCCCTTTCAATCAAGTCAGCATCTATAAAGTTATAACTGAAGCTAACCTCATTCAACCTTAACCCGGGGCCCGGACCGGAAACTTGATAGTGAATACCTGTTTCAATGCCATGAAAAACTACCTCGTTGAAGTTTTGGGGCTGCCAGGGCAGGGTCTCATCCGGGCGGGCCCATTCTATCAGGTTGTTGGTATGCCGGTAGAAATACACTACTTCCGCCCTCAGCCTATTGGTGTTAATCTTTATCCCCCCTTCATAGTTTACTGCCTTTTCAGGTTCCAGTTCTGCATTTCCTATATTGGTAGGCCCCACATAATATAAATCGGTGTAGGTGGGTATCCTGAAACTCACCCCATAATTGCCATACATACGCATATAAGGGGTGAGTTGGTAACCCACCTCTGCACCGGGGAAGTGCCGCCAGCCGTATTCGGAGTAGTAATTGGAATAAACCCCTGCCCGGAAATCACCTTTCCCCATAAATTCGAGCCTGTGCTCGGCAAAGGCTCCCATCAGTACACGGTCATGCTCTCCTAGGTTGTTGCTGTCAATTTGCTCAGACCTCCCCTCCAGTCCAAATCCACTGGTCCCCCAGTCTGACACATACCTGCCATTGAGTTCCAAAGCCAGCACATCTGTGGTATGTATATTTTGGAAAAAGGCCGGATTTTCTCTCTCAAGTCTGAACTCATCATCATTCCTCCGCCAATACGCACGTGTATTGATCCAAAGCTTATCCTTGTCCAGGGTATGGCTTAAGGCCGCCACATAGGTTTGAATACTCTCCCATTGATCAGGAAACACACTTGTATAAAACCCATTTGCACCGAAAGTCCGGTCAGAAAAGGCCATCATTGCCCTCCATTCCTGATTATCCCTCACCTGAATGCCACCCTCATAAAACACATTGGTGACTTTATAGTCGGAATTGTACCAATGCCCATTGGAAGCATCATGAGATACGGAAAGATTTTGCTTAAATTCGCCTTCCCCAAGTGCCGCATGCAGATGGCCTCCCCTCATACCAAAATCACCTCCATAAAGTCCAAGTTGAAGTTCATTGGCGGTTGGCAGCTCAGTGACCACATTTATGGCACCTGTATAGGCATTTTGCCCATAAATCCTAGATGCAGGCCCCTTCAGCACATCCACCCGTTGTATAGCGGCCAATGGAACAGGAATATTCATCATATGATGTCCGGTTTGAGGATCTGTCAGTTTAATGCCGTTTACCAACATCAGCGTTTGTTCAAAGGAGCCGCCTCGGATCCCTACATCGGCCTGTACGCCGGCAATTCCCCTTTGCCGTACATCCACACCCGGGGTAAAGGCCAGAATTTCCTGCAAACTTCTGGCTGGGGTGGTTTCAATCTCTTTTCTATGAATTACCGAAATATTTCTGGAACTTTTATTAAATGGGATCTCAAGCCTGTTTTCCTTGACCAAGACTTCCCCCATGTCCACATAGGTGGTATCCTCTTGGGCCATTAGAGGTTGGAGAATAAACAAGCCTAAAGAAAGTAGTATTGCTTTTTGCATGTGATTAAGGTTGGTAAGTAGGGCAAATTACCTCCTAAATCTGCAATTAACCAAATTTAACCAAATAGATAAAAATGACTCCCCCTCCGAGAATTATTCTTACTAATTTGGAATACAGTGATTTAACCTATCTCCGTAAAAAACCATTACATTTCAAAGATGGATTGGTCCTAAGGATATTAACCGATTAATTTTACCACTAATGAGTTCTGTGTTATTTTAGCAAAAAAACTCAACGATATGCATAGCTATTTTCGTGTTATTTGGTTGCTGGGGTTGATTTCTCTTTTTATTCAACCTGCAAATGCACAGCAGCCCACCAAAAACAACCAGGAAAAATTTGATTCCTTCACCTATAGGGAGGGCTCCTCACTAAGGACAGCTTCAGGAAAGCCTGGGCCTGAATATTGGCAAAACAGGTCTGATTATCAAATCGAAGTGGAATTGGATGAGGAAGCCCATACATTATCCGGAAAAGTTTCCATAACCTACACCAATAACAGTCCCGAAGAACTGGAATACGTATGGCTGCACCTGGAGCAAAACCGATTTAAAGAAGACTCCAGGGGTACCCTGACCACCCCCATACAGGGAAACCGCTATGATGGTGACGTGGATGGAGGTTTTCAACTGGAAAATGTGCAGGCCAGGCTCAACAAAAGAAATGCCGCCACCTCGAATCGCCATTTGGTAACAGACACGAGAATGCAGGTGTTCATGGAAGAACCTATTCCTGCCAAAGGAGGACAGGCCATCATATCCATGGATTTCAAGTTCAAAATCCCCACAAAAGGCATGGATAGGATGGGGAGGCTAAAAGTGGAAGACGGCACTATTTACGCACTTGCACAATGGTACCCTAAAATGGCTGTGCTGGATGACGTCATTGGCTGGAACATTGAACCTTATTTGGGGGCAGGAGAGTTTTATCTGGGATATGGGGATTTTGAATATAAGGTGACCGTGCCTTTTGACCATATCGTGGTTGGCTCGGGGGAGCTTCTCAACCCCAGAGAGGTTCTTACCCGTGAACAAAGGGACAGAATGGATAGGGCCTCTAAAAGTGATTCCACGGTGTACATTTTGACCCCCGACGAAATAGGCAATCCGGAAACCACCCGGCCAAAACAGGAGGGAAAACTTACCTGGCATTTTAGGATAGAAAATTCGCGGGATGTGGCCTTTGCCTCTTCAAAAGCCTTCATTTGGGATGCCGCAAAGATAGACCTGCCCAGTGGCAAAAGAGCGATGGCACAGTCCGTATATCCAAAAGAAAGCGATGGACAACACGCCTGGGGAAGATCCACGGAATATTCCAAGGCATCCATTGAGCACTATTCGGAAATGTGGTACGAATACCCCTATCCTGTTGCCGTCAACGTGGCTGCAGATATTAACGGAATGGAATACCCCGGCTTGAATTTTTGCAGTTACAAAAGTACCGGGGAAAGTCTTTGGGGGGTAACTGACCACGAATTTGGCCACAACTGGTTTCCCATGATCGTAGGTACCAATGAGCGAAGGTATGCCTGGATGGATGAAGGATTTAACACCTTTATCAACCATTATAGCAGCAAGGAATTCAATGAGGGAGAATACGGTTCAAGGTTTGATCAGACCCGTCGCCATGTAAATTGGTTTACCAATCCTACAAGGGAGGGGATAGACACCTATCCAGATGTTGCCGACACCAGAAACCTGGGAATGATAGCTTATTATAAACCCGCCATGGGATTGCTTATGCTTAGGGAATATATTCTGGGGCATGAACGTTTCGACAATGCCTTCAAAAGCTATATAGAAACCTGGGCTTATAAACACCCTCAGCCCAATGATTTCTTCAACCTTATGGAAAATGTGGCCGGGGAAAACCTGGATTGGTTCTGGAAGGGCTGGTTTCATGGCACCGAAAACATAGATCTGGCCATCAACAATGTAATGCCTTATGCCGGAAACTATATTTTTATGTTGGCTAATCGAGGTGGCATACCCATGCCAGTGAAAATGAAAATTACTTATCAAGATGGGTCCACAGAGCGAATTACCCTACCTGTGGAGATCTGGCAGCGCGGAAACGAATGGAATTACCTTCACAAAACCGGTAAACAAGTACAAAAAGTGGAAATTGACCCGGACAAAATTCTGCCGGACATCAATTCATCCAACGATGTGTGGCCTTCTCAAATATATGAGGATTAATATAAAAAAGCCACCCAGGAATCCCCTGGGTGGTTTTGATGCTTATGGGGCATTGTTCCCAATCCTTCTCTTATTCGGATTCAATACCGTGTAGCCGATCAGCTCATCGTACCTGGACCCCATATCCCTGTAATAAAAAAACACCTCGTATTCATTCTCAGTCTGAAAATGCGTCCCTTCAAAGGGCTCCATGTCAAAGCCCTCCTCAGTAGGCAACCCATATTGATAATCGTACCAGCCCTGTTTAAGAAAAAGCGTGGTTTGGTACCCCCCAAATTCAGGATTAAATACCATTTGGGCATCGGGGTTAGCCCCCCAATTGGTAAGTGCTCCAAGTACATAGGGGGCTTGCGGAAGTTCATTTGATTTCAAATTCAAGGTCACCAGAACGTATTCACTTTCCAATTCAAAATTTTGGCGCTCGGCGTTGAGGACACCGAATTGCCCGTTTAAATCCAGGTACTCCAAATAACCCTGTCCTTTGCGGCTCTCGTCCATCCCGGCTTCGGCAAATACCACATCCTCTTCCATTTTTACCGAAGAGATGTTCCTGCCTCTAGCCCTAACAAATCGGAGATCCACAAATCGAAACTCGTTGCCAGCCTGGAACACATTACTCCCATCAAACAATTTGTATTGAATTTGACGGGTATCCTCCCTGATCATTGTGGGCTTCAGTCCAAAAATGGCGTTGTCCCATCGTTGATTTTGGCGGATGACCACTTTGGTGTTATTGGCCGGATCCAGCAGTTCCCTGTTACTATAGTTAATGGTCACCTCAATTTGCTGGGAAGTCATCCTATCCAAGGTTTTACTCGGAGGAACTACCGCCGCGCCAACCCCCAACTGGTTTTGGAATACCATGAATTTTTTGGTGAAAACTGTTTGGGACTCATCTCTTCCCCTATACACTTTAATTATGTAATTCCCTGTCTTACTCACCCTTGGCACTTGAAAGGTATAATGGATGTAGGGAATGCGGGTATCTATGGAATATGCGTAATCTTGAATATTGAATTCATTGAACTGTGTAAGGTAATCAGCTTCTCTAAGCTGGGATTTTGTCCAGTCCACATTGCAGTGGATGATCTTAGCCGAATATAGCTCCGCATCATAGGCGATGTCATCGAAATGGAGTACCAGTCCAGATGGGGCATTCAACGCAATTACGGGGGAATTCATCTGAGTGGAAAAATCGGAAGAAGCCGGAAATATCCGCACAGATTGAATATTCTCTTCGAAGACCTGGTCATTATACACCTGCTGAGCAATCACTCCTGTTGAGGAAGTTAACACAATAAGGGTCATCATAAAAATTCCAATGATACGCTCGGTACCGGTTTTAATTCCAAAAAGACAGTTATTCATCTGCTAGTATTCTTAAAGGGTAACTCTAGGTTAAACGAAAAGCAAGTCGGAAACTTATCCAACCGTTCAACTTTGCTCTTGAAGGGACTCAATTTCCTCCATAAGTGCCTCCCATTTTTGCTGGAGCTGCTTTTCTTCCTGCAGTAAAGCGTTATAGTTGTCTGTGATCTTTTGCCTGTTCGATTCATCCGCATAAAGGCCGGGGTCTGCCAGGTCTTTTTCCAATCCGGCTTTTCTATTTTCAATATGCGTGATTTTTTCCTCCAACTCACTCAGGCTTTTCTCCATGGACTTGATTTCTTTTTTTAGTAGGTCCTTGTCCTTATCTCTTTGAGGCCTTTTGGAGGGTTTCTCTTCTTGTTTTTGGGGAACATTTACCGAAGTTGGCCGTACGGATTGTTGCTGGCTCCAATATTCGTACTCCTCATAAGTCCCGGGATACTCCTTGATTTGTTGGTCTTCGATGTACCAAATCTTGTTCGCTACCCCCCGGATAAAATGCCTGTCGTGGGAGACGGTGACAAAGGTGCCCTCATATTGTTGCAAAGCTTGGATTAAAATATTCACCGAAAGCATGTCCAGGTGGTTGGTGGGTTCATCTAACAACAAAAAATTGGCCTCGGAAATCAGTGTTTTAGCCAGAGCCACCCTTGATTTTTCGCCTCCAGAAAGCACCTTGATCTTTTTAAACACATCATCATTGGTGAATAGAAAGCATCCCAAAACACTCCTGAGTTCGGTTTCTGTTTTATTGCTACCTTCCTGTGCAAGTTCTTGTAATATCTCATTATCTAGCAGCAAAGCCTCCAATTGATGTTGTGCAAAAAATGACTTGATTACATTGTACCCTTCCTCCCTTTTTCCTTGAATGGGCTCGGTACCGTTTATGATCCTCAGGAGAGTAGATTTACCTTTTCCATTGGCCCCTATAAGGGCAATCTTATCTCCCCTTTCAATCCTGGCATTTGCGTTTTTTAGAATCCGGATATCACCAAAGGATTTAGACACCCCATCCAAAATGACCACATCCCTGCCTGACTTTTGGGAAAACTTGAATTTAAAATTCACTGCTGCCTCATCACTTACCACCTCGGATACCTTGTCCAGACGTTCCAGGGCTTTTATCCTGGACTGCACTTGGGTGGATTTACTTGCCTTGGCACGGAAGCGTTCAATAAAACGCTCCGTTTGCTTGATCATTTGCTGTTGGTTTTCGTAGGCATTTTGCTGGATTTCCTCCCTGGCCAACTTTTCTTCTTTGTAAAAGTCGTAATTACCCGGATAGCTGGTAAGGGTGTTTCTGGCCACCTCTACGGTAGTATTTGTGCAATTATTCAGAAAGGTTCTGTCATGGGAAACCACCATAACAGCTCCTTCATAGTTTTTTAGGTAGTTTTCTACCCACTGTATGGAGGGTAGATCCAAGTGGTTGGTAGGCTCATCCAGCATTAGCAACGAGGGTTTTTCCAGCAGGAGTTTGGCCAGCATCACCCGCATTCGCCATCCCCCGGAAAAGGTCTTCAGCGGCCTTTCCAAATCTGCAGTGGAAAAACCTATACCTTCCAACACCTCCGCAGCCTTTGCTTTGATGGTATAACCCTCATTGGCCTCGAATTTTTCCTGCAAATCGGATAATTTCTGGATAATGGCCTCCGAAAAGTCCGTTTCCATTTTTTTTAATACCTTATCTATTTCAATCTGAAGGTCAAGGGTTTCTTTGAAGGCCTCCAAAGCCACATTTAAAATGCTTTCCCCGGATTGAAATGAAAGCAAGTCTTGATTTAGAAAGCCTATACTGCAATCCTTCGCCTTTTGAATTTCACCTGCGCTGGGCTGAATATCCCCATTGATTAATTTAAGTAGTGTGGACTTCCCTGTACCGTTAAGCCCTACTAAGCCAATCTTATCTTTTGGCTTGATATGTAAGGAGGCCTCTTCGTATAGAGGCCTCCCTCCTATATAATAGGATAAGTTGTTGATTGAAAGCATGCACAAAATTATAAAAAGAAATAGGAATTACCTCAATTATACAATGCTTCTATCGCAACTACCAAATATGCGAAAGGCGCACTCCAATTGATTGCAATTTCATTAGAGGCATAGGAGCAATAATCGTCCACAAAAGATTCGTCCGGTATATCGGACTCGTACGCACAATCGTCTTGCTGACCAGGGTTGGGTCCTCCCACAATCAAGCCCGGAACAGGTTCCTTATCAGGCTCGGCACCGGAGGGCCTGTGGTGTGGATCCATGGGAGGCTTGCTGCCATGCCCGGTTACATAACTGTACCCTGTGGCATTCCTACCCATAATGTAATCCAGGTTGTGCAAAGCAAACTCCCTGTAGCGATCTGCCCCATTAATAAGATAGGCCTGGATCAGTGCGATGCCCTGGTTGGCAGCCACCGAATTACTCCCCCATACAAAATCACTCACATCCTGACCCATTACCACGTGGTAAGCACTGTTCTTCGCATGGGAAACATAGCTGTCCATAGCCTCCATGAATAAGGCCTTGATGTCCTCAAAGCCTTTCAGAGGTACTTCATTGCCATTTCTTTCATGCCTGAACAAAGTATAATATCCCAACCAGTCCACCGTATTCCAATTCGGCAAGTCAAAAGCATTAACATCCGTTTTTATGGCATCCAGATACTTTCCGGATTGGGTACTTACCCAAAGTTCTGATGCCGCCCATACCCATTCATCCTCCACGCTTCTGTCCCCATAGGCACCGGTAGTGATATCGGGATCGTGCTTTTCATTCATTTCATTTTGGCGATAAAGTAGGTTGGGGTTCTTTTTGGCCCAGTCCCACGCTTTCTTTGCAGCATCCAAACATCTCTTAGACAGATCCCTGTCATAATCAGCATAAACACGGTGTGCCTGCGCCATCACTGCTGCGAAATTCAAAGCCGCAGCCGTGCTTTTTGCCACCACGTAGCGTTGGCTTACAGCTTCATGTGGCATCACCCTACCTTCAAAACTGGCGGTGGTCAATTTATGGTAAACTCCTCCGTCATTGGGGTCCTGCATTTCCAGCATCCAAATCAGGTTCCAGTGGATTTCGTCCAACAAGTCCGGTCTGGAATTACCCGATTCAGGGATGTTTAACTCCAGACTTCCGGCAAATTCCCCAAAGTCCTCATACAGGGACATCAGTGTGCCCATGGTGATACCGCTATTTACGATGTATTTATTATAATCTCCAGCATCATACCAGCCATACGGGGCAGATATAATGGCCCCTTCTGGTCTCCCTGGCCCTGCGGCAGAGGAATGAACCTTCACCTGGTCATCGGGGTGTGCAGTTGGCCTGGCCCACTTACCGGCGTGTTCCGGGAGCAGCTCCGTGGACATACGTTGAAAATAAAACGCCTTAATGGAGGCTTTTGCCAAATCCTCGTGAACCTGTTCATGCAATTGAAAGGGGTAGGAAACCCCTATTCCCGGCACCCCAACCACAAATTCACCTTTTTCTTGGAAATCGGAGAAATCGGCGATCCAGGTTTTTTTTCCTGAAAGTGTTGCAGAAGATGAGGGCGATAATTCACCTTGATAGACCACTTCATCATTTTCTGTCCTTACGATGTAAAATTGCCCCTGATCTACTTCCTCAGCCAATAGGATGGAAAGTTTGGCTGCCTGAGGGTAGAACCCGATTTGATTTAACCTCAGGTCAGTAGATAAGGGTTCGTTGAAGATGGAGATAGATTGTTCACAAGAAGTGAGAAAGCATAAAAAGGAGCATAGAACTCCTAATGGAAGCAAGCGTTTAATGAACATAACTAAAAGGTTTAATAGGTGTTAAGATTGTTTAAAGATAACAATTTTCACCCATACCCTCTAAAAAATAAAGCCTAAACCAAATTCAAATCTATTGCCTTCGTACTCTCCAATATCTATAAGCGGTTCGTCATTCCACCTGAATTGATAATTACTCTTGATTACTATGTTTCTTCTGGGATTGAAATTTGCTCCTACTGTGAGGGTGGTCAGGTTGGTTTGAGCCCTGTCCCTGTCTTGCAGGCTCTCGTGAACACCTGCATGGGTATTGAGTCGTTCAACCCTGGCAAATATGGGAAGGGCAAATTCATTCCTTTTAACAAGGACATTGTCTTTGTCATTATTGCTCTTCTTTACCCATCCTAGTGCAGGCAAAATATCATAGCTCACTTCCCCATAAGCTCCATAAACTTCTGCGCCAAGTACCTGTGGGCCTAATGGCGAGTCTTGAGTCAGCGCATAGAGTTTGTCCGTGTCGCTTACTCGACCATAACTACCCAAGGCCATAAAGGTCCAATTCCTGTGGGTGTGTCTAATGTAGCTACTTAACATAAGGGTATTGGACCTCACCCTATCCATACCGTCGTTGGTCTGTATCTTCTGATTGTCCCCAAGCCGGGTCCAAAATCCACTTGCAGAAATTTCGGTATCCTTTACACCCGTATAAACAAACTTGGAATTAAGAAGAAAAGAATTAAAATTAAAGCGGAGGGCATCAGCTCTACCCCTTCTCAGAAAAGTACTACCGTTGAGGTTGTTGGCGTCCAGGCCTTGAAAAACACCAAGGCTCCACTTAAGGTCATCGGAAAATTGGCCATAAGTAGTCAAACCCAGGTCAATCCATTGAGAGGGTATAATGATTCTTTCCACCTCAGGCCTGTTGACAGTGAAAAACATCACGGGCTCATCATTGTTGTTGATAAACCCTATGCCGGGCTGATGGGTCCCCAACCTCACATTGAATTTCTTGTCGATGAGAAAATCCAGGAAAAATTCTGGAAGATATTCAAATTCTTGTTCATTGCTGCCGTCATTCAAAAATTCCGCGAAAAATTCCCCATAGACCACCAACCAATCCACCGGTTTCCAGGCGGCGTAAGCCACAAAACGCTGAAGATTAGTATAGTAAAGCTCAAGGTCATTGCTTTCGGTGTTTTTTGGTCCTCTGTAATTAACGAAGTTACTTTCCCCGAAACCTGAAAATGTAAATTTAGAATCCGTAAAGTAAATTTTTGAAGCCGCAATGGGTAAGCCCGTTTGAGTTTCGTAGGTAAGTGTATCGATAAGTTTTCTTTTCCTTTCCAGTACTACTACCGTGTCTCCTTCCTCCTGTGCTATTGCAGCAAAGTCACAGCATACCACAAAACCAGCCATCCATAAGCCAATCAAAAACCTCACTACCATATATTTAGAGCTTAAATTTTAAAATTCAACAAACAAAATTGAGGCTAAGCAGCTTAAAAAGTGCTTAAAACGGATTAAAATTAGCTTAATGGAAGGGAAATAATGAAACTATTGGCTCCTTCTTCCTTTGCTCTGTAGGAAATGCGCCCTTTGTGCAGGTTCATGATCTTATGAATAAAAACCAGGCCAAGCCCAAACCCCTTTTTCCCCTTACTATTTTCACCTCTGAAGAAGTGCTGAAAAAGAAACTGCTGGTCCTTTTTGCTCAAGGGCTTCCCCTTGTTGATAAACTCCACCTCCAGTTCGGCATGATGAGGCGAGATAAGAATTTTTGCCTGCCGCTCATCACTGTACAATATGCAATTAAGCATTAGGTTCGTAATCGCAGATTTCAATAAGCGACGGTTACCCGGTATAGTTAAGTGTCGTTCATCCTCTGTGATTTTATCATAAACGATATTGAAATTGAAGTCAGGCGCCAAGGCTTTTAGTTCATCCGCAATATCAAAGATCATTTCGTCCATCCGGATATGCTCATTAAAAATATCCTTACCCGTTTCTGCCTTGGAAATTTCCAGCAGTGCGTTGATGATTTCACTTAGACTTTTGGTGTCTTCCTTTTGATTAGTAATCCATTCCTGGACCTTTTCCATATTGGTTTCCCTTTCCATCCTTTCAAAATTGGACACCAACACAGAGATTGGGGTTTTAAGTTCGTGGGAAATATGGTGTATGGCATGCTTCTGAAAAGCAAAAGCCTCCCTCATCCGCTGCATCAGTTCGTTAAACCGGTTAGCCAATACTTTAATCTCTTTTTCACTTTCATCCACTAAAATTGGCTCATTCTCGTCCTCAAAATTATAGGAGTCTATTTTATGCGTGATTTCCGTGATGGGACCTGATATCTTGCGGGAAAGGTATATGCTGACAAAAATGACAATGACGGTAATCAGAACGAAGGTGAAAACCAACACCTGCCGTAAAAATTCCAACTTGGTGTAACCAAAGGCATCGTAAGCCTTACTAATTCCATAATAAGACCGATTGTTGGCCTGAAAATATATGCCCACCACATCATATAAACCATCCTTGGTTTCTATCCAATCGTTGTCTTCTGAAAGTAAGTTCAGGAAATACCCGGGGTTTTCGATTTCTGTGTCATCTATGCTCTCATAAATCAACCTCTTCTGGCTGTCATAGATCAGTAGTTTTTCATCATATATTTTTTGTATAGTCACCTCTTCCAATGACTGGAGGATATCCGAGTCCATTCGCTGGGTTTCGATGAGGAATTTAAGTGTTGTGGTGATTTTTTCCTTCTGTCTCTGTTGAAACTCTTCTTCCCTGTATTCGGCAAAAAGCGCATGGACCACCAGCAATGACAAGGCAGTAAGCAAAATCACCGTAGCTGAAAAATAAATCAATATTTTTTTACGGATGCTCATTCTATAAGGTTAATCCTCAAAATAATAACCAAACCCAATTTTGGTTTTTATGGAGTCCTTACCAAAGGGTTTATCTAATTTATTTCTCAAAAAATTAATATACACTTCAATGGTATTGGTATTGGTTTCCAGATATTTCCCCCAGATTTCCTTAATCAATTCTTTCTTGGGCACCACCTCCCCATCTGCATGCAAGATTTTGAGAAGGATTTGATATTCCCTTGGGGTAAGTTGGATTTCCTTACCTTGTCTAAAGACTTTTTTTTGTCCAGGGCGAACAGTTATGTCCGAAACCTGAAAGTCTGTATGGGTATCCTTGGCAGATAATGATGGAGGGGAGCGTTTAATTAGCGACTTTACCTTTAATACCAGCTCCTTCATGTAAAATGGCTTGGTAAGGTAGTCGTCAGCACCACATTCATAGCCTTTTATTTTATCCTCCAATTCGTCAAAAGCGGTCAACATCAATACTGGGGTGGACAAATCTGTCTTCCGGAAATCTGCACAGAGATCATACCCATTTTTTCCGGGTAAATTAATGTCAAGGATAATGCAATCATAGCTTTTCCTGTTCAACAATTTTTCAGCCAACAAACCATCGAACACTGATTCTATACTAAAGCCTTCTTCGGCTAGCACTTCTTTGATGTTTTGATTAAGCTTGGGATCGTCTTCTATTAATAATATTTGATTCATGATGATATGTGGCTCCTTAAAAGTACGAAATCGAAGTATAAATGCCCCAATTTAAGGTCAAATTTCACTTCCTGGACCACTTTCACTTATAGAAATTGGGAATGACGCCATATAACCCCAAACATCCTTGTAATGGCATGGTATTTTCCATAAAACCATGCAGATCATTTCTCACTTTGGATTTTATCCAATGCCGAAAACCTGCTGACATGACTGATATATTCTGGCACCAACTGCTTAATATGAGCCACTAAATCCCAGTCTGAGCCCTCATCTGCCAAGGTTTGACAAAGGTTAATTCCACTAGAAAGCAGCTGAAAAGATCCATTGTCAACCTGTGCGATTTTTATTTTCTCATGATGGGTGGGTATCACAGACTCCGAATCATTCAATAGCTCCTCAAAAAGTTTTTCTCCTTCCCTCAATCCTGAAAACTCTATCTGTATGTCTACACCAGGCTTCTTGCCACTCAGATGGATCATTTTCCTGGCTAAATCCAAAATCTTGATTGGCTTCCCCATGTCAAACACATAAATTTCACCCCCGTTTCCCATCACACCGGCCTCAAGCACCAATTCGCAAGCCTCTGGGATGGTCATGAAATATCTTGTGATGTTGGGGTCGGTCACGGTGACAGGCCCTCCTAATTTTATTTGTTCCTTAAACAATGGAATGACAGAGCCATTGGAACCTAAAACGTTTCCAAATCTTGTGGTGATAAATTTGGTATGCTTTGGGTCTCCCGATGCAACATATTGATTTAGGGCTTGAACGTACATTTCTGCGAGCCGCTTGCTGGCCCCCATTACGTTGGTGGGGTTTACCGCTTTATCTGTGGAAACGAACACAAATTTTTTAGCCTTAAATTTAAGGGCGGCATTCGCCATATTTTTTGTCCCAATTACATTACACCTTATCGCCTCCTTGGGGAATTTTTCCATCATTGGCACATGCTTGTAAGCCGCTGCATGAAAAACATAATCAGGCCTGTACATTTCAAAAAACTTCTCCAGTCCCTCTCTATCCCTTACATCCCCTAGAATGACCTCAAGATGGGATCCAATTCCCATTCGCTTAAGGTGGTTTTCAATTTCATAAAGGGCAGACTCCGATTTGTCTAAAAGAACAATTTTGGCAGGTTCTGCCCTTGCGATCTGAACACAAAGTTCACTGCCAATGGATCCCGCCGCCCCACTTACCATCACCACAGAGGATTTGAGTTCCTCAGTTACCCTCACATTCTTAAGGGAAATACATTTCCTCCCCAAGAGGTCTTCTATGTTCACTTCCCGGATCACATTCGGCTGCAAGACCCCGCTCACCCATTGGTTGACAGGGGGAATGGTGAAAACCTGAATGTCTTGCTCTATGGCATTTTCAACAATTTCCCTTTTTCGCTCCGGCTCGATATCGAGAATTGCAATGATAATCTCATCAATTTTTTGATCCTTCACCAAATTTGGAAACTCCTCAAGGCTTCCGAATACTTTTACTCCTTCTATTAGCTTTCCCTTCTTATCCTCTGCATCATCCAAAAAACCACAATTGGTATAACTTATTTGGTTGTCTTTCATCAGGGCCTTGTGGGTAAGGATTCCAGCTTCCCCCGCACCATAGATCACCACCCTTTTGGTTGCCCTTTTTTCTTGATTGATGTTTTTGATCCTATAAAATAAATCTCTAACCAAAAGTCTGTATAATATCAAAAAGAAATAGGAAAGTACGGCTGCCACCAACAACACTGAAAAAGGCATTACATATGGTTGGCTAAATAGGTTCACCAATAAAAGGTTGACAATGGCTATCCCAAAACCAATAAAAAAGATGGTTTTGCCCAGACAAACCCCGTCCCTCATTCCGGTGTGCCTCACTATGCCCTCATAACTTTTGGTGAAAAACATGGCCCCTAATCCAAACAAGGTAAACATCAACACGCCTCTCCATACTTCAAAATCCTCCATTCTGGAGAACTCGAAATTAAAAACGACGAAATAGGCCATTGAGGATGCGTAAAAGAGAATGAACACATCAAGGGTCACAATGATCCACCTAGGCAAAACATTAAGCCTTTTGGCCTGAGAAAGTTTAAGAGAAAGAATATCAATCATAAAAATCAGTAAGCAAGAAGGTGAACCATCAGTTTAAGTACTCTTTAAACATACATTTATTGACAACATGCTCCTAAAAACCACGTAGTCAATCATAATTCAACCTACACCAATAGCCGAAAACCTAAATGAAAGCTTCTAAGTTTTATTAGAATCCATTTACACTATCAAATATATAAGAATTATGGCGAAAACTCTATTTTTTTTATTTCCAATTTCATGCCAAATGATCAATTGTTTCACTAAATATGCATTTTGCTGATGAATTAATCCCTTTTGTGTTTCCAAACCTTCTCATTCATGAATATTGACCTTTTTGAAGAAGCATGGATCCGAATATACACCAGCACTTCTTCAGCTCCAGCGTTCATCACTGCCTCCTGGGCTTCTGAAGCAATCTTCATCAACTGTACCTGGGGTCCTTCCATGACGGTCTCGAAGGGGGTTACTTCATAGGGAATTCCAGATTTTTTGATGACCTCAATGGCTATATCCACCAAAGAATAACTATCTATTTCTTTGCTTCTTGGCACAATCTGTAAACCCAGATTAACGATCTGATCCTTCATGGCTGTTGGTTAAAATTGTTCATAGTCTTATCGATTCCATGGGTACAAAAAGCCTTTATCGCCTCAATTGCCTTATCCATGATCATGGGCAATTCGTCAATTTCTTCCTGACTCCATCTCCCCAAAACATATTCCACTTGTTTCCCTTTGGGAAAATCATCTCCTATCCCAATCCTGAGCCTCGCATATTGGGTCCCTCCCAAGGTCTGCTCTATATGCTTAAGCCCATTGTGGCCGGCAGCCGAACCTTTCCCCTTAATCCTCAATCTGCCAAATGGTAGCGCAACATCATCCACCAAAACAAGCAGATTTTCACGGCTGATATTCAACTCCTGAAGCCAATAATTCACGGCCTTTCCACTTAAGTTCATATAGGTGGTGGGCTTTATAAGATGGACCTGTCTGCCCTTAAATTTGTAAAGACAGTGAAAGGCCAACCTAGCCGATTCAAAATGCAGGGATTCCCTGTCTGCCAACCTGTCTAGCGTAAGGAATCCCACATTATGCCTGGTAAGTTCATATTCAGGTCCAATATTCCCCAAACCAACAATTAGGTATTTCATCTGTTTATAATTTTTTTTTAGTGGGCAGATGGAATCTCGCACGTATTATAATCGTCCCACTGTGTGTCGCTTGCGTCGTGCTCGATTTCATGTGTTTATATTTTCTTTTCAGCGGCCATAACCTGCCCCGTACCGCAGGTCGGGGTGGAATCTCGCTACGAATAATCATCCCAGTGTGTGACGTGCTCGTCATGCCCTGACTGCCGTCAGGACAGGCTCGATTTCACACCGCGAGCGCTTCGGATTCGTTGCGGCCCCCTGAAAAAATTCAGGACAGGGCTGCGAGAAACCAAATGTCTTATCCTTTCTGTACGTTTCCCTAAATGTTAAAGATTCCGTGTGCCGCATGCCTCATGTTCGGCAGCCTAACATTGCATCTTGGCAAAAACAAAACATCCTGCCAAATGGGGCAGGATGCATTTTATTGTGATCTGGTGAATTTAAAAAGGAATATTTCAAAGAAACATTATATCTCCTCTTCCTCTTCACCGGCTTTCTTACCTCTAAGTGCCCTTGGTATACCCACTGTGGCTATGGTGACGTTGGGACTGGTCATGATGTCGAATCCCTCAACACTCAGTTCACTCACTTTTATGGATTTGCCCAATTCCAATTTGGAAATGTTTACCGGAATACTATCCGGTAGGTTATTGGCCAGTCCTTTTACAGCAAGCGTCCTTGATTTTACTTCTAATTTCCCACCTTTCATTATTCCTGGGGAGGAACCGTGGATTTCCACAGGAATATTCATGGTAATTGGCTTATCGTCACTGAAAGCAAGGAAATCCGCATGAAGCAAGACCTCGCTGACAGGATGAAACTGAGCTTCTCTTAAAATTGCCTTGATTTTCACCCCTTCGATGTTAAGCTCCACCATGTGTACCTCGGGAGTGTAAATCAAATCCCTAAATAAAATGGCGGGGGAGTAAAAGTGAATTTGCTCCTTGATACCAGGACCATACACCACGCAGGGAACATTGCCTTCCTCACGGAGGCTGACCAATTCCCTTTTATCGAGATTTGCTCTTTTATACCCTATAATCTCTAATGATTTCATAAGTTTTTAGATATAATATTAAATGGAAAACAAAATTTCTATTGAATGAAAAGTGCGCTTATGGATTGATTCCCAGTAACTGCACGAATAGCCTGGGCGAATAATTCCGCTACAGACAATATTTTAATTTTTGTGGATTCCTGACGTAATGGGATCGTATCAGTAATCACCAATTCAGACAAGACCGAATTGTCTATATTTTCATAGGCCTTCCCAGACAAAACTCCATGGGTGGAAATTGCCCTGACAGAATTGGCTCCCTTATCTAATATGATTTGAGCTGCCTTGCAAATGGTCCCGGCTGTATCAACCAAGTCATCTACTAACACCACGTCCTTACCCTCTACGTCTCCGATCACCTGCATGGAAGCCACTTCATTTGCCCTCTTCCTATGCTTGTCACAAACCACCATTTCCACCTTGAAGTATTTGGCATAAGCCCTAGCTCTCCCTACCCCCCCTACATCCGGAGAAGCGAAAATCAAGTCCCCCAAATCCAAGCTTTGTAAATAGGGCACAAAGATAGCTGATCCGTTCAAATGATCCAAAGGAATATCAAAAAACCCCTGAATTTGACCTGCATGCAAATCACAAGTCATGATCCTGTCTGCACCTGCTGATGTCAATATGTTAGCAATCAATTTTGCGGCGATGGAAACCCTTGGCCTGTCTTTCCTGTCTTGCCGGGCGTAGCCAAAATAGGGGATCACCGCACATACCTTGTAAGCACTAGCCCTTTTAGCGGCATCTATCATGAGGCAAAGTTCCAAAAGGTTATCTGCTGAGGGGTTGGTAGATTGTATCAAAAAAACATTACAACCCCTTACAGACTCATTAAAGCTGGGGGATAATTCCCCATCACTGAATTTACTAATTGTCAATTTGCCCAATTCTTGACCGAAAGCCGCGGCTATTCTGTAAGCTAAATCCTGGGTATTGGATCCTGAGAAAATTTTTACCTCGGGCATGGTTTGAGTTGACTTTTGTATGAAAGGTTCGAATTAGAATGGCAAAGGTAATAAAAAATGGTTTTTGGATGCTACGCAATAGGGACAATCAACGGTGAAACAAGGAAAATGCCCCAAAACCAGGCTAAAATTTCAATACTTTAGCCTCCTGAATAATCATCCGTAGCTCCTCCAAAACAGCCCTGCTCAATGCTTCCAGTCTTATTTCATCCTTCATGGTGCTAGCGATCAGGGCCTCAGTTATAGGTAGTAGTTTAAAAAAACCAGCAGTGGCCGCAGACCCCTTCAGCTTATGCCCCAGTACTTTAATCGAATGAAAATCCCCATTTGCTAAAGCCTCCTCCAATTGAGATATCCCATCTCTAAATGACTGGATGGCAATTTTGAGCAGTTCATTCCCTATTTCTCTGTCTCCATCAAAAAGTGAGATCAGGTGTTCAGGGTCAAAACGGGTAGCCCCCGACATGGTTGCAGGAGAATCATAATGGCCTTCTCTATTTTCGTGGCTGGGGATCAACCATTTCAGGAGCATATTTACAAGGCTAGTGTGAACAACCGGCTTGGATAGGTAGTCACTCATGCCTGCCTCCAGGCAACGTTCCTTTTCTCCTGAAACTGTGCCAGCCGTTAAAGATACAATGGGCACCTTCTCACCACTAGGTAGATCTCTAATTGCTTGCGCTGCTTCATATCCATTCATTACAGGCATTTGCACATCCATCAAGATCAGGTCGGCAGGTTCTTTTACAAACTCCTCGTAGGCTTCAAGTCCATTTTCAACTGTCCTAATTTGAAAGTTGGGCCCTATTTTCGACAGCAACACCTTGGTAAGTTTCATATTAACGGGGTTGTCTTCTGCCACGATAATGGAAAACTCTTTATCTTCAAAAGATGGTTCAAATTTCAGGGTCACCAATGGGTTTTCTTCCTTTTTATCTGGGAAATCAAGTGCATGAAATGCTTCAAACAACTGCTCTGAACGGAGCGGTTTGATTAATTTCTGGTGAATGTTTAATGTTGCAAAGGAAGTTTCATCCCAATCATCTTCGTTTGAACTGGAAAGAAGCATAATAGGGATGTCCGAGGCATCAGGGAAATTGGCCTGCCTGATTTTCTTTGTGGTTTCTAACCCATTAAGGTAAGGCATTCTATAGTCCATCAGGATCAAATCTACCTTGTTCCCATTAGCCAAAAATTCCAAGGCGGCCATGCCATTTTCCACTTCATCTACCTTTATACCTTCTCCGCTCAATACCTCAAGAATAAGTTCCCTGTTGGTGGAGTTATCGTCCACCACCAATACGTGCTTAATGCTTAATTCTTTTTTTCTGCTATTCGAGGCCCCGTCTTCGGTGACCACTTCCAGGTCAAAATAAAATTCGCTTCCCTCTCCCAGTGTGCTTTTGAGCTTCAGTTCACTTCCCATTAACCCGAGCAACTTGTTGGAGATGGCCAGTCCCAAACCACTTCCTCCATATTTTCTTGAAGTAGTGGCGTCCTCCTGGGCAAATGCCTCGAAAATCTTACTTTGTTTTTCTTTTGGTATACCAATTCCCGTATCCTTTACAGAAAACCTGTATGTTCCTGAGGGTGTATCTTCTTTTTTCAATTCTCTAACTTCCAACAATACTTCCCCCTTTTGGGTGAACTTTATAGCATTGGTAAGCAAATTAATCAGTATTTGCCGTACCCGGACATCATCCAAATAAAAGTAACGGGGTAAATACGGGGAAATCTTGACCACTAATTCCAAGCCTTTGCTGTGTGCCTGATATTTCGTGACATCCGAAACCTGGGAACCAAGACGGAAGATATCCGACTTTTCTAACGAAAGCTCCATCTTACCTGCCTCAATTTTAGAGAAATCTAATATGTCATTGATTAGATCAAGTAAAGAGTGAGCGGAATGGTGGACGGTGGACATGTACTGTAATTGGGTCTCCGTTAGGGGGGTTTTCATCAACAGGTCCGTAAACCCTATCACCCCGTTGAGGGGGGTCCTGATCTCATGGCTCATATTGGCCAAGAAGTCCGATTTTGCCTTATTAGCATTTTCCGCAGCTTCCTTTGCCTCCTTGAGCTGCTCTTCTGTTCGCTTTTGATCAGAGATATCTTGGATTACTGAAAGCACCAACCAATCCTTGTTTTCGTTCAAGAACTTTATTCCTTTCAACAGCACGGGGAATCTAGAGCCATCTTTTCTAATATATTCTTTTTGAAAAGGCCCAAAATGGGTGTCCCTCCTCAACTTTTGCATTTCTAACCCCTCTTCCTCATGGTACTCTTCCGGTGTAATGTCCCAAAAGGTAAGGTTCTTTAATTCTGCTTTCGTATAACCGGCCGCATTGGCAAGGGCTGAGTTCACTTCCAAAAACTTACCCGATTTGAGAGTCACTAATGCAACCCCCACAGGAGAAAGGTCAAGGAATTCGTAAAAATTTAAAGAATGGTTTTTTTTGGGAAATGAGCCCTGCTCCCTGGTTCGAACTAAACCATTGGCACTTATCGTATTGGATGCCAATCTGGCGAGTCTCTCAAGTTGCTCTTTTTGCAAGGCAGAGAAATTTTGAGTAGCCCCGTCTAGAAGTAATAGGTACCCTGTTGAGTGATTAGCCCCTTCCAAAGAAAACGCAACGCCCTGAATCGTTAAGGAACCTGTTTTCGGAAATTGTCCCACAAAACCTGATGGCATGGAGCCCGGTTTCCAATTTTCCTCCACATACTTAGTGGTTTCCAGAACTTTTGCGTTTTCAGGTATACCTAATTGAGAAGAATTAAGTTCTTCGATTAAATATACCCCATCCTCCGAAATGTATTCAATTCTGGTGGCTGCAACACCTGAAATACTTTTTGCCAACTCCAAAATTTCAAGCAATGCATCCTGGTTTCTCATTTGCTTCCCATAAAAATGTTCATGGTAAGAAAACGCCGTATCTCGTAGATCACCACTACTTTGAGGTGTTTGCATATAAAAATAGAAATTAAATATTTATCATTCACAGGTAGTAAAAATGTGAATTATATGTTTCATTTTCAACCTATTTTAAAATATTATTTTATAAAAATTAATTAAATTAAACATAATACATTTTTTCTCACTTCAACTGCGTTTTGTTTTCTTCAAACCAATGCATGAAATATCTTGATGCTCTCAGATTAAAACCTGAATTTTAAGGACAGTTATTGTTAAAATTAAAATTCAACTATGAACAGGATACCTTTAAAGGTTTGGGTCCCTTTTATTGTTTTGGCTTTATTGGGACTTTTGGCTTTTCAACTTCCATTGGAGCCTTCCCCTAAGGGAGACATAATAAAAGTACTCAGCTACAACATCCACCATGGCAATCCCCCCAGCACCTCAGGGCACATAGCTTTGGATAAAATTGCCGAGGTCATCAAGGAAAGCGGTGCTGACCTTGTTGCATTACAGGAAGTTGACCTGCATACCGAACGCTCCGGTACAAAATTACACCAGATGCGTGAATTGGCCGAGCTCACGGGCATGGATTGGCATTTTCACAAATCCATAGACCATCAAGGAGGAGAATATGGCAATGGTGTGCTATCAGCACTACCCATTCTGGATAAGGGTGGTTTTTCTCTTCCGTTTCAAAAAGGGACAGAACCTAGAGGTGTTGCCTATGTGAAAGTGGCCTTGAATTCCGGGAAAAAATTGGTATTCTCCAGCACGCACCTTGATTTCACCAATGAGGCCAATACCCTTATGCAGGCAAAACACCTAAATGAATACTTTTTGGAAATACATGAACCCCTGATTGTGGCCGGGGATTTCAACAGTGAGCCAGGGTCTGCCCCCATCCAATATTTTGAAACTTATTTTGATGTCTCTTGTGGGGCCAATTGCCCTCCCACCTTCCCACAGATAGGGCCAAGAAAAACGTTGGATTATATTTTTCTCAGAAAGGACAAATCCCTAAGCGCTACCAGCCATACCGTAATTGAAGAAACTTATGCATCCGATCACCGTCCTGTTTTGGCAACAGTAAAGATTGGAGAATAAAAATTTCCGTTTTTGAAAAATGATTGATACATTTGCCTGCCTCAACTTTTCTTCAGTTAAGGCTTTTAAATATCACCGATTTAGTTTTTAGGCTGAAAAAGTTAGAACTATCAAAAGTTGTTTTTAGCTATTTATTATAACCGAGCACTAAAGTTGTTTTTAGATAAAATAATTCTTTATGTTAATTGACCTTATTGCCGGAGCAAGGCCCAATTTCATGAAAATATCCCCCATTATCGATGCGATTACGCACGAAAAAAACAATGGGAAAGATCTTCATTTTCGATTAATTCACACTGGCCAGCATTATGACAAAAACATGTCTGGAAGTTTCTTTGAACAATTAGGAATTCCAGAACCCCATCATAACCTGGGTGCTGGAGGAGGAACCCAGGCGGAACAAACTGCCGCAATCATGGTAGGATACGAAAAATTACTCCTTACTGAGGGACCTCCTTCCCTATGTCTTGTGGTGGGAGACGTAACCTCTACCATGGCCTGCGCGATTACCGCACAAAAGCTACACGTCAAGGTGGCTCATGTAGAGGCTGGCATCAGGTCCGGCGATTGGTCCATGCCGGAAGAAATCAACAGGATGGTCACCGACAGCATTACCAATTATTTTTTCACGACCTCAGACAGGGCTAACGAAAACTTGAAAAAATTGGGCATAGAAGATGAGCGTATCCACTTTGTGGGAAACACCATGATCGACACCCTATTAAAGCATAGGCCCAGGTTTTCCAAACCTCCTGTTTGGGATGAAGTTGGGCTTAGCAAGGGGCAATACATTGTAATGACTTTGCATAGACCTGCAAATGTGGACCAGGAAGAAAAACTTAAAGAATTGATTGAGGAAATTGTGACGCATTCAAAGCACCTTCCGCTTATTTTCCCGGTACATCCACGGACGAAAAAAATGCTTCAAAATATTGGCATTACCCATGAAAAACTGTTCATGATAGAGCCATTGGGGTACCTAGAATTCAATTATTTGGTGGAAAATGCCTTAGCAGTGATCACGGATTCCGGGGGAATAACGGAGGAAACCACAGTGATGGGGATTCCGTGCATGACCCTAAGGGACAATACCGAAAGACCTGAAACCATCACACAAGGAACCAATGAACTTCTGGGTACTGACCCCAAGGCCATTGCACCTGCCATGAAAAAATTGTTTTCCGGCGAATGGAAAAAAGGCAGCATCCCTGAACGTTGGGACGGAAGAACTGCTGAGAGGATCATAGAGGTACTTTTAAGAGAATTGAATTAACTTCAGGGCTACTTGAATCCAAATCGTAAACCCTAGGTAATAAAATAAAATTATTAATCAATTGATAGCTAGCTATAAATTATCCATATGAGTTTTGAAGCAAAGCCCCTGTTAGATGCTCGTATTGCCATCATAGGGTTAGGTTATGTTGGCCTTCCACTCGCAGTGGAATTTGCCAAGAAATTTCCGGTAATCGGATACGATATTTCTTCAAGAAGAATCCAAGAGCTAAAGGGAGGGAAGGACCTGACCAAAGAAGTGGAGGACGAAGATTTGATAAAGGTGCTCACCGAGGCCCCCGGGGTTGGGCTCTTGCCCACCGATAATGCAGAACAGCTCAAATCGTCCACTGTTTTCGTAGTTACAGTACCCACGCCTACCGATAAGCACAATAAGCCGGTGCTTACCCCTATGATTAAGGCTTCTGAAACGGTGGGGAAATACCTCAAAAGAGGGGACATCGTGATTTATGAATCCACAGTTTATCCCGGAGTTACCGAAGACGAATGTGTTCCCGTTCTTGAAAAAGTCTCTGGTTTGCATTTTAACAATGATTTTTTTGTGGGTTATTCCCCTGAAAGGATCAACCCAGGTGATAAAGAACATACAGTCGCCAAAATTCTTAAAGTCACTTCCGGGAGCACACCAGAAGCCGCTGACTATGTGGATGAATTGTACAAAAGTGTTATCATTGCCGGTACCCATAAAGCCCCCAATATCAAAGTAGCTGAAGCGGCGAAGGTGATCGAAAATGCCCAAAGGGACATCAATATTGCTTTCGTTAATGAATTATCAAAAATCTTCAACCTCATGGGTATAGATACTCAGGAAGTCCTAGCCGCCGCAGGCACAAAATGGAATTTCCTGCCCTTTAAGCCTGGGTTAGTGGGAGGTCATTGTATAGGCGTAGACCCTTATTACCTTGCCCAAAAGGCACAGGAAGTAGGTTACCACCCAGAGATCATTTTGGCAGGACGGAGGCTCAATGATAGCATGGGGAAATTTGTTGCTACCGAGGTGATCAAATGGATGATGCGTAAAGACCTCAAGGTTATTGATTCTAAAGTGCTGATTTTGGGATTTACCTTTAAGGAAGACTGCCCGGACGTAAGGAACACCCGGGTTATAGATATTTATAAAGAACTTAGGTCCTTTGACATGGAAGTAGATGTGTACGACCCTTGGGCGGACACCGAGGAAGTAAAGCATGAATATGGCATTGAGATCTTGGGAGGCCCTCAAGCTCCCGACTTGAAACAATATTCAGCGATAATCCTTGCCGTGGCACATAGGGAGTTTAAGACCTTGAATATCCATAAATCCGATTGCCAGGTGGTTTTTGATGTAAAAGCCGTGCTGGATAAAGAAAAAGTGGATGCCAGACTGTAATAAATATAAAAATAACGCCCATTATAAAGAAGGCAATGAAGGTAACCCCTTCATTGCCTTTTTTTAAGGATTAACGCTTATTGAATTTCCCTTTCAACATGGCCAACTTGGCAGCCAGGTCCCCTTCTGCCACTTCCGGCTTGGGGTCTCTTCTCCCTTTTATCTTGGGTCTTTCTGCAAAAGGATCTGATTTCAGGCTTAAAGCAATCCTTTTTCTGGGAATATCCACTTCTATCACCGTAACCTCTACTTTTTGGTTCACCGTCACTACCTCTACAGGGTCTTTTACAAACCTATCCGCCAAATTACTGAGGTGAATTAGTCCGTCCTGGTGAACACCGATGTCCACAAAAGCACCAAATTTGGTGATATTGGTGACTATTCCCGGTAATTTCATCCCCACCTTTAGGTCCTCCATATGGTTTACCCCTTCTTGAAAAGCAAATAACTCAAAACTTTCCCTGGGGTCCCTTCCCGGTTTGGAGAGTTCCTCAATAATATCCTTTAATGTAGGGAGTCCCACTTCCTCGCTTACATATTTTTTAAGTGGAATCTTTTCAGCAAGTTCCTTCTCCTTAAGCAGATCGTGTAATTCACATCCCAGGTCATTTGCCATTATTTTCACCAAATCATAACGCTCGGGATGAACTGCACTGGCATCTAAGGGGTTTGCCCCATTTCTGATCCTCAGGAATCCTGCCGCTTGTTCATACGCTTTGTCTCCCAGCCTGGGTACCTTTCGGATCTCTTCCCTGCTTTTGAAAGGACCATTTTCATTCCTGTACTTTACAATATTTTGCGCTAGGGAAGGCCCGAGACCAGAAACGTATGTGAGTAATTGCTTGGAGGCTGTATTCACCTCTACTCCCACCCCATTGACACAACTCATAACGGTATCGTCCAAAGAGCTCTTTAGTGCCGACTGATCCACATCATGTTGGTATTGTCCTACACCTATGGACTTAGGGTCAATCTTTACTAATTCGGCCAAGGGGTCCATAAGCCTTCTGCCGATGGAAATCGCTCCTCTTACCGTTACATCCTGGTCAGGAAATTCTTCCCTGGCAGCTTCGGAAGCACTATAGATAGAAGCTCCGCTTTCATTAACCATTACTATTATGGTGTCTTTAAGCCCCAGCCCTCTTACAAAGGCTTCGGTCTCCCTGCTGGCCGTTCCATTACCAATGGCTATTGCAGAAATGGAATGCTTCTCCACCCAATGCTTGATAATGGCCCCAGACTCTGCGGTCTTTCGTTGGGGCTCATTGGGATAGATAGTGGCATATTCCAAAAAAAGCCCCTGCGCCCCTAAGGCCACCATTTTACATCCCGTTCTGAACCCAGGATCTATGGCTATCACAGGCCTTTCTCCTAATGGTGCTGCCAATAAAAGTTGCCTGAGGTTCTCTGCAAACACCTTTATGGCCTCCTCATCTGCTCTTTTTTTGGAATATAACCTTACCTCTGTTTCCATGGAAGGCCTCAATAATCTTTTGTAGCTATCCTTTATGGCCAACTTCACTTGTTGTGAGGTTTGGTGGTCACCTTCCAATACCCTTCGTTCTATGAGAGAAATAGCATCTATTTCCTCAGGACCGGCGTCCAACATCAAAAATAGCTCCTTTTCTCCCCTTCTCATGGCTAAAACCCTGTGAGAAGGCGCAGTTTTAATGGGTTCTTTCCAGTCGAAATAATCCTTATATTTTTGGGCTTCTTCCTCCTTGCCGGGGATCACCTTGGAGACGAAGACTCCTTCTTCTATAAATAGCTCCCTCAGTGCCTTTCGAACCAGGGCATCCTCATTTATCCACTCTGCAATAATATCCCTGGCTCCCTGTAGCGCATCTTCCACAGTTAGCACTTCCTTTTCCTGATTCAGGAACTCATGGGCCAGTTGGTCAGGGTCAACCCCTTGTGGCTGTTCAAAAAGTTGCTTTGCCAATGGTTCCAGGCCTTTTTCCCTGGCCACCGTACCTTTGGTCCTACGTTTAGGCTTGTAGGGAAGGTAAATATCCTCCAAAATCGTCATGGTCTCGGCTTCTCCAACCTTCTTTTCCAGCTCCGGAGTAAGCTTGCCTTGCTCCTTGATGGACCTGATCACCGCCTCTTTGCGCTTGTCCAAATCCCTAAGCTGCTGCACTCTGTCCCTAATGGCTGCGATCTGCACCTCATCCAGACTTCCGGTTACCTCTTTCCTATATCTGGAAATGAAGGGAACAGTTGCACCTTCATCCAGCAAGGCCACTGTACTATCCACCTGCTTTAATTGCACACCTAGCTCTTCGGCAATCTTAAAATAATGATTCAAATTCGTCATGTCAAAATAGATCCAATCTGTATTGATTTGATTTCGGGACGCAATTTAAGGCTAAAAATTTTGGCTTGACCAAAAATGCCGTAAAATCAAAAAGCATAATCTCAATAAGTATGTGTAATTTTGTCCGCTACATATTTTATACGATTTTGCAAACCGGGTCCATGAAAAAAGAATTCAAAGGAGAAAGGCTTTACGACCTTTCCAATCTCGAGGAAATTAGTGGAGGAAGTCAAGATTTTATCTATCAAATGCTGCAACTTTTTCTAGATCAGTCAGAGTCCGTAATTTTAGGATTCAAAGCTGCCTTAGATGCCCAGGATTTGGCTACAATCAGAAGCCTGGCTCACCAAATAAAACCTAGCATTGATAATATTAAGATCCACCCATTGAGCAAATTAATCAGAGAAGTAGAGAGTGCCGCAGAAGATAACCAGCCTTTTCAGGAATTGAAAAATAAAATCCATCAAAGTGTGGAATGGCTGGAGAAAGTGAACCTGCAATTACGGGAGGAATTAGAATAAAAGTGGATTAGATAGCTGGATAAAAAGCCTTAAGTCTTTTTCTTTCCGTTTCAGCTTTTTTTTCCAATTGTTGCCTCTCCAAGATTTCCACCCTGTACGCATGGGCCTCCCTGGCCAAATAAGAGTCCGGGAAGGATTTTATGGACAGGGTAAACCTTTCATAAGCTTTGTCCAGCTGGCCTTTATCATAAAGTTCTTTTCCCCTTTCCATGTTTTCTTTCCATTTTAAGGCCTCGGGGTTCATACGGTCAGCTTCCTGAAAAACTGGGAAAACTGGAATATCATATGGTTCCACCTTTTCATTTACACTCATTTCAAGATTTAGATTGAAGTAGGCGCAAATTGCTAAGAAATAGGCCTGCGCCTCCCATTCATTATGGCCCTCATATTTCAGTCTTCGCTCTTCAGCAGGATTGGAAAAGAATGAAGCCTCAGCTATCACCCCAGGAATCCCATAGCTGCCTCTCAACACACTGGTGCCGGAATTGGGGAAAATGGTGAAGTCTGAGACCACACTTATCGGCCCTTCATCATTAAACAAATGTTTCCTGAAACCTTGAGCCAATAATTTGGCCAACTCCACACCAGAGCGGTTTTCATTTGCGCTTCCATGAAAATATACGATGGGAAAGTTGACGCTGCTGTCAGCTGTAGCGTTATGATGGATTGACAAAAAAAGATCTGCTTTCGCCGCAATGGCTATCTCACTCCTCTTTTCCAAAGGCACATGCACATCTTTCTCCCTGGTCATCACCACTTTTGCCCCGGAAGCTTCCAATTTCTCTTTTAAGGATAGCGCTACCCGCAAATTGACCCATTCCTCTCTTTCCCCCGAGGGCCCCACCCTGTAATGGTCGGTATCAGCCGTCCCTCCATGCCCGGGATCCAAACAAATAACCTTACCTTCGAGAGAGCCCTCAACCTCTACCGGGGATGCTTCGAAAATGATCATCAATAGAAACAAGAGAACGATTGAAGAAATAGACATTTTCCAAAAAGGTGTTTTCAACATGTTTTTACAGAATAAGTAGGGAAAAATACTAAGATTTAGGGAATTTCAATAAGTTTTCCCGATACTTAGGGGATCAAATGTATAAAAGCACAGCATAACATTGGTACACCCCATCAAATGGTGGTTTCATCCGTTTATAATTGTCTTTCAATGGTCATTCATAGCTATCGAGAGGATTATCGCACCCCCGATGAACCCCGCCATCGGGGGACATCCCTCCGTGTATCGATCTCGTCATGCCCTGACTGCCGCCCGGACAGGCTCGATTTCATATGTTTATAATTTGCTTTTCAATGGCCATAACTTGTCCCGTACCAAAGGTCGGGATAGCCTGCCCCGGCCTGCCCCGAACTCGTTTCGGGGAACTCGTTTCGGGGAACTCGTTTCGGGGAACTCGGGGAACTTGCTTCGGGGGAATCTCGCAATAATAAATCATGCTTCTGTGTGTCGCTTGCGTCATGCTCGATTTCATCTATTCATCTCAGGTTACATCAACTCCCCTTTTTATGAAAAATTCCATGCGCCTAAAAAATACAGCTTGTATCTTACTTTTGATGATGTTGATGCTGAATGCTTGTCAGCCAGCAGAAAACAAAAGTGCTCATACCAGCAATCAAAAAGCTACCCCTCCGCTTGAGGCTTATGTAAAGGGGGAAAACAGGACATTTGACTATGAATTAGTGCATCAATTAAGTGACAAAAATTATGACTATTATGTACTCAGGGTAGAAACTTTAAATTGGCTTTCCGCTGAACTGGTGGATGAAAGTCAGTGGTGGCATTGGGTGAGCTTAGTGATACCCAAGGATAACAAACCGGAAACTTCCATCGTGTTTATAGGTGGGGGAAGCCAGACTACCCAAATGCCCGAAAACCCCAATAGACAAGCCATGGAACTTGCCATAACCACCAAGGCCCCCACCCTCTATATTCACAATATCCCCTTTCAGCCTTTGAATTTCTCGGGTGACGACCAACGTAACCGAACCGAGGATGCCATCATCGCCTTTGGGTGGAGAAAGTTTTTGGAAAGTGGGGCAAAAGAAGAAAACGCAGAGTGGCTGGCAAGGTTGCCCATGACAAAAGCGGTTATGAGCGTTGTAGACGCTGTGGACGAATTCACCCGTCAACACCATGATTTCCCTGTAAATCGCTATCTGTTGGCAGGGGCATCGAAAAGAGGCTGGACTACATGGACCACCGCTGCAATGGACAAAAGGGTAGTAGGGATGGCACCCATTGTAATTGATGCCTTAAACGTGGTGCCTTCCTTTCAGCACCATTGGAGAAGCTATGGAGAATGGTCCCCAGCCATCAAAGATTATGAAGAGGAGGGGATCATGAATTGGATGGGGACCCAAGAATATGATAAACTGTTGGAAATCTCTGACCCCATCAATTATCAAAGCCATGTGGCCCACCTCCCTAAATTACTGATCAATGCTTCAGGGGATGAGTTTTTCCTCCCGGATAGCTGGAAGTTTTATTGGGACCAAGTAGAAGGGGAGAAGCATTTGTTATATGTGCCTAATACAGGTCATTCCTTGAAGGATAGCGATGCACCTCTGGCACTGGCGGGCTTTTTCAAAAGGCTGGTAGATAATGAAAAGCTGCCAGAATATAGCTGGGATATCACTGACACTCATATCAACATAGAAGTTGATCCGGATAATGGCCCGGTTCAGGTGAAATTATGGGAAGCCACCAACCCTACAGATCGGGATTTCCGGATCTATGTACTGGGGCCGAAATGGAATGAAACCACCATTAGCCTAACAGAGGATGGGCTATATGAAATTCCAATAAAAGCTCCGGATCAAGGATGGAAAGCTCATTTTGTGGAACTTACCTACCCGGGTAATGCGCCCATTAAGGTCTCCACAGGCATAAAAGTCCTGCCCGAAACCTATCCATTTGAGGAATTTAGCCCTGATCTCAGCAAAATTAAGAGGACCCGGTAACCTTGTTCACAGGGCCATCATCGGGTAGGTCCAAAAATGTATCCCTACCTGATGGCTTGATTTTCCAACAACAAGTAGGGAATCCCTTTATCCATCCAACGATCGAAGGCATCCTGGTAATCTGTGCCGAATACCATTCCCCCAAGAATAATATCCACATCTCCGTCCCCGTCCACGTCGCCTACATCCATCACTATCCACCTCCCGTCACGGACTTCATCAAAGGTATATGGATAAAATTCCATATCACCTTGATTTTTCAAGAAAAGAAACGCTTGATCTGCACCTTTTTCAAAATCAGGAAAAAAAGAAATGGCAGCTATATCCATGTTCCCATCCCCATCAAAATCATGTGGAACCGCCATGTACGCTCCGTGCATGGGATAGAAAAATGTTTCTTTGAACCGATTATGACCATCATTCTCGAATATTCTGATTCCATGGTACGGTTTCAGGATGGGGTCATAATCAGCATTATCCCCTGCGGTATAAATAATGTCCAAATGCCCATCTCCGTTAATATCGAAAAGATTAAAGTAACTGGACCCATAGGAAGGTGGAAACCTTATCAAGGGTTCCTCCACAAAACGGCCATTCCCTTGGTTCCAAAATATAAAAACACCCTCATCCCCTTGGCCAAAAAGCGACACCACATCCAGCCTGCCATTTCCATTCATATCCCGGAGGTAAACCTTAGTCGCCCCTGGCTGATCTCTTAAGACCTGTTTACTGTACCCCCCATTTGTTTGTTTTTTAAACCAGGCCAATGCCCCGGTATGCTTTCCATATTCACAGATCACGAATTCATCCTGCCCATCCCCATCTAGGTCTCCTACCGCCATATGTACGGGACGCTGTAACCCTTCCACTAGCAGTCGAGCCCTGGCAATGTCGGCTTCTGGCATTTCCAATAATGCCCCGTTATCCATGTCGGTGGGATTAAAGGCCCCCATCGCCAACACATAAGTACGTTCCCCTTCCTCCACCCAAACCGCACCCTGTGGCACTGGTGCTGACCGGAGCACCTTCATCTCAGCATTCATAATACTGTACATGGATCTCCCAGCGTCCCCAGTGTGTATAATATTGTTTTTCCCAAAACGCACCATAGAGGTCATGGGCTGCTTTACTTTATAGGGGGGAATGTTTACTTTAAAGTTGGGTATTCCTTTGTGAGGGGCAGGGTAGTCCGGAAGGTTCAGTTGCCCAGGTGCCTCCTCTAGGTAATAGGAACTTATCTTCTCAAAAATGGCGGTGTCCAAACTGGGCTCAAGCGGGAATACCTTTTTTCTTTCCACAATTTCACGGGGCCTACCTCTTTCCAATAAAAATTCCCTGGTGGTATCGGCTTCATAAATGCCAAAATAATTGCCCATTCTCGGCAAAACATAAGTTTCCCAAGTATGCTTATCCAAAAGGTCTGGCTCGGGATATAAATGGCAACCCGCACAATATCTACGGGAGAGTTGATGACCATCAAGTTCTTCCTCAGGTACCTGGGGGGCAATCGGCGCTATTTCTTCCTTTTTCGTAACCCTTGTGTCTTGTTTCTTCGAGGTATCGCAGGACACAACCATTATCACTGCAATGATACCAAAAAACCCATATAAAAGACATTCCTTATTGATTTTCAAAACACTAAATTTTCATATGATTATAATTTGTTTTTTAAAGGCCTTATGGAATCTCGCCATGAATAATCATCCCTACCATTGACATATTATTTTAAATCAAATAATTTATTGATTAAATACAAATTTTTAAAGCTACTACGCTGCGAGCGTTGCGAATTCGTTGGGCCCCCCTGAAAAAACTCAGGGCAGGGCTGCGAGAAACTAAATGTCATTTCCTTTCTGTAAATGCCAATTTTAAATTCTCCGTGTGACGTTCTCGTCATGCCCTGACTGCCGTCAGGACAGGCTCGATTTCATTTGTTAATATTTTTTTAGCGGTCATCCCGATGGCTATCTGGAGCCCGCCCCTGCCTGCCCTGTCCCGTAGCTATCGGGGGGGCATCCCTGCGTGTGTCAATCTCGTCATGCGGGATTTCTTCAGGGACATCATTCCCTACCCACCTTGTTGAATTAATACTTTAATAATGGTAAAAGTACTATAAAATACCCAAACGAGATGAATGTTGTACTCTAATCAATGTACCCCTCTTTTGGCATTTTCTTGCTACCATATGTATTTAATCATACAGGAACACCAATTACATCCTATTGATAGTAGGGCCTGGGATGATGAATTTCATCTGTTTATAATTGTCTTTTTATGGTCAGATGGAATCTCGCAACGATAATCATCCCCCCGTGTGTCGCTCTCGTCATGCCCTGACTGCCGTCAGGACAGGCTCGATTTCAT